>CAZZNG010000062.1:0-23248 GCA_964655505.1 uncultured Litorilinea sp.
CGAAGGGATGCCCACGCCGACCCCCGGCCCCTATGAATATGTCATTCAAGCGGGCGATACGCTAAACGCCATCGCCGTGCGCTTCGGCGTCGATCCGGTCCAAATCATTGAACAAAACGGCCTACTCAGCCCCGACAACCTGGCCGTTGGCACGACGATCATCATCCCCGGCTACCAACCTGCTGCGGCGGACACGGCAGACGGCGCAACAGGCGACGGCTCGACCGCGCCCACAGGCCAAGGCGTCACGCATGTGGTGCAAGCAGGTGAAGGGTTGGTCGGCATTGCCACCCAATATGGCGTCACCGTCGATGAAATTGTCGCCGCCAACAATCTGGTCGACCCCAACACCTTGCGCGTTGGTCAGGAGTTGATCATCCCCGGCATCACCGAGCGCGACGCAGCCGCGGCCCAGGGCCAACTCCATGTCGTTGCCGCGGGCGAAAGCCTGCTCGGCATCGCCGTGCGCTATGGGGTCACGGTGGAAGAGATCATGGCGGTCAACGAACTGTCCGACCCCAACGCCCTCTTCGCGGGCCAAGAGTTGATCATCCCCAGCCCCTAGACGCCAGCGATCCAGACTTTGCACGGAACGCCTACCCTTCCGGAACGCTGGCAGCGTTCCGGAAGATCACCCGCTTAGTTCCTCAACGTGCATACAGCTTCCGGCAAGCTTCACGCCGCCTACTCCGGCGTCACATAGGCTGCAGTCAAACCGCCGTCAACCACAAACTCCGCGCCAGTCATATACGAGGATTCGTCCGACGCCAAAAAGAGCGCGGCATAGGCCATCTCACGCGCCTCGCCAAAGCGGCCCATGGGCACATGCACCAAACGGCGTTGGCGCTTGGCTTCGCTGTCCAAATAACTCATCAACAGTTCGGTACGCAGCGGGCCAGGGCAGAGCGCATTGACACGGATATTCTCCCGCGCATGCACCACAGCCAACTCGCGCGTCAGCGCCAAGACGCCGCCCTTGCTGGCTGTGTAGGCAAGCTGTGGCGTCGCCGCGCCCACCAGCGCCACAAACGACGCGGTGTTGATGATCGAGCCGCCCCCTGCGCGGCGCAGCGCGGGAATCCCATGCTTACAGCCGAGATAGACCCCCTTGAGGTTGATCGCCATGGTCAAATCCCAAATGGCTTCCTCCGTGTTGACCGCGTCGTCGTCCTGCGCGTGCATGATCCCCGCGTTGTTGAAAAGCACGTTGAGCTTGCCAAAGTGGCTTTCCGCTGCCGCCACCATCGCGGCGCAGTCCGCGCTGCGCGCCACGTCGGCATGGACATAGATCGCCTCGCCGCCTTGCGCCTGCACCGCTTCGACCGTCTGCTCACCGGCTGCGTCGTTCACATCAACCACAACCACGCGCGCGCCTTCGCGCGCAAAGAGCAATGCGGTCTCGCGGCCAATCCCACCGCCGCCGCCCGTAATCAAAGCCACCTTGTCTTGCAGTCGCATGGCGCATCGCCCCTTATGTTTGGTTGTCCTTGTTCTTGGCTAGGTCTTGTTCTTGGTAGATGATAGGTCTGTTCGATGCAGACCCAATGTCCATAGAAGTGGTGGAGACAGAATCAGCCGCCCAATACAATAACAGTCAAGTCATGGCCGCGGGAGGGGATGGCGCGCCAGGAAATCAGCCACCTTCGTCACCACCTCGTCCGCGGCGTCTGCGCGCGTCACATCGACCCAGTGTACGCCCGCCATGCGCCGAAACCAAGTGTATTGATGGCGCACAAAGCGATGCGTCTCATGCTTGATCCGTTCGACAGCCGCGTCGAGCGTCATCTCGCCCGCCAAATAAGCCGCGATCTCACGATAGCCCAGGCTGGTCATGGCCGGGAGCGTGGGCGCATAGCCCGCGGCCAACAGCCGCGCCGTCTCCTCCACCAAGCCTTCCTCTATCATAGCATCTACCCGCGCGTCGATGCGCGCGTAGAGGTCCTCGCGCGGCCGGTCCAGACCAATCTGCAGGATAGCATAGGGGGGCGGCTGCGCGCCCTCCAGGTCAACCTTGGATTGGCCGGTGATCAGAAAGATCTCCAGCGCGCGCAGCACCCGCCGCGGATTCTGGCCGTCGATCACCGCGGCCGTACGCGGGTCGAGGCGAGCCAAGCGCGCAAAGAGCGCGTCGCGGCCCTGCTCGGCCAACTCCGCCTCAAGCTGCGCGCGCAGCGCCGGGTCGGGCGGAACCTCTGGAATCCGCAGCCCCTCCACCACGGCGCGCACATAGAGCGCGGTGCCGCCCACCAAGAAGGGAACGTGTCCCCGCGCATGAATGGCATCGATCGCGGCATAGGCGAGCGTCTGAAACTCGGCCAGGGTCAGCGGCTGATCCGGTGCGCGGAAGTCAATGAGATGGTGGGGAACGCGCGCCTGCTCTGCCGGCGTCGGTTTGGCTGTGCCGATGTCCATGCCCTTGTAGACCTGGCGGCTGTCCGCGCCCACAATCTCGCCGTCGAAGCGTTCGGCAAGTTCCAAACTCAGCGCGGTCTTGCCCACAGCCGTCGGCCCCAGGAGCACAACCAAGGGCAGTTGCGGCGTTTTGTTCTCAGCACGGTTGACCGGCTCACTCATGGATACGCTCATCGACATGGTTGTGGGTGCAGGGTACAGGTTCGGCAGGGCACGGCACACATTATGGCACACATTAGCGGCTCAACCTGTGACAGCATGGCGAACATGGTCAATGGCGTGCAGCAGGCCGGACGGCTCCAACTGGATCGCCACCACATCGATGCGCCAGGGGCCGCGCCAATTCACCGCTTGCACATAGGTCTCGGCCATCCGCCGCAGTTGCGCGGCCTTGCGCGGGGTCACCGATTGCAGCGCCGTGCCATACTCCCGCCCGCGCCGCGTGCGCACCTCCACCAGCACGCGCCAGGTCCGCAGCGCGCCGCCCTCGCTCCAATCGGGTGCATCTTCCTCGGCCACCAGATCGATCTCCCCCTCACGCGTGCGCCAATTGCGCGCCACAATACGCAGACCGGCTGCGATCAGATGTTCCGCGGCCAAGGCCTCCCCTGCTGCGCCCAGCGCCCGGCGTCTATCGCTAGCCATCGGCGGGTGCGTCCGGCTGGGTGTCGCCGCCTGCCTCGAACAACGTTGGACGCTGGGCAATCGGCGCAAAAGAGTGGCGATGCGCAGCACAAGGCCCCCGCGTGGCAATCGCTTGGCGATGCGCGCGCGTGCCATAGCCCTTGTGCGCGCCAAAGCCATAGCCGGGGAACGCGGCATCCAACTCCACCAGCAGTGCATCCCTCGTCACCTTAGCCAAAATCGACGCCGCGGCCACAGAGACGATCTGCTGATCAGCCTTGACCCAACTCTCTTGCGGCGTTGCGATCTGCGACAGCCGCACCCAGTCGATCAACAAATAATCGGCTGGCGGCTGTAGCTGTTCCACGGCTTGGATCATGGCCTGGCGAGTCGCCTCGCCAATGCCCACTTGGTCGATGATGGCAGGGGCAACCACGCCCACAGCCCAAGCCAACGCTTCCGCCTTGATCTGCTCGGCCAGACTCGCGCGGACAGCGGGCGCGATCAACTTGCTGTCGCACACCTCGGCCCACACGCCGCAATGGTCACAGCCAGGCGGCAGAATCACAGCCGCGGCCACCACCGGCCCGGCCAATGCGCCCCGTCCCGCTTCGTCGACGCCCGCCACAGCACGCCGCCCCGCGGACCAGAGCCGCCGCTCATGCGCCAACGTCGGCATGGCACGCGACGATGGGCGCAGGCGCTCTTTTTGCTTGCCGCTGGCGGCCATCTCTCCTTTTGGCGTCACGTTTACTCCCTGGCAACCCCAACAAAAAAGCACCGGCCCAGGGCCGATGCTCTTGGTTGGCATATTGGGTCGTCAAACCCTGGTACGCCCATCACCGGGCGCGCCATCGTCCAACAAATGATCGAAGTCCGACGAACTGTCGAAAACAAATGACCGGACGAATGCAGCGCCGGAACAGCGAGGCTTACACCTGCAAGAAGCGCTTCTCGCGCAGGCGAGCCGCCTTGCCCTGGCGTTCGCGCAGGTAGTAAAGCTGGGCGCGGCGCACCTTCGCCTTGCGCAGCACCTCGATCTTTTCCACGTTCTTGCTATAGAGCGGGAACGTGCGCTCAACGCCGACTCCGTGCGCGCCGGTTCGCCGCACAGTGTAGGTCGCGCCCGGCGTGGTCCCGCCGCGCATGGCAATCACCACACCCTGAAAGACCTGAATACGCTCGTTGCGACCTTCGGTAATCCGCTGATGCACACGCACCGTATCGCCTGGGCTTAATTCAGGGAGACCCTCAACTTGGGGCTGCAAAGAAGCCATCAGTGCGTTGGTCATGCTATCACCATTCCTTATAACTCAGATGCTCTATTCCCAGATGCCCTGTATCAACGCGCTTCCAAATTCATGCTGCGTTGTATTCCAGATTGCAATTCGAGCAGCAAACCTCACAAGAGGCTGCAACTCGAACAGTTTCATACGTTTCGCCCACGTCTGAGCGACACATCCATCGAGCACTACGCTAGTTTTGTGCCTAGTTCTATGCAGCGCCCACCCGCAGCATCCAGCAACAGAAGAACCAAGTAGAAGAAGCAAGATAAGAAGCGGGCAGCTTTACAGGCAAAACAACAAAATTGGCTGCAAAAATAACAACTAGCGGATACTATCACAATACCGCCCATTCGCCAAATTGGCCTGTGTACGGTGACCAGTGCAACCGTACACACAGGGCAAGGCGTGCCAGAACCGCGTTTTGCTCCCCGCTTGCGTGCTCACTCCGCTTGCAGACCGCTTGTCGATGCCGCAACCGACAGGGGCGATTTTGCCCGCGTTCCAAGCCGTTCTATAATAGCGTTGGCTGAAGGATTCATAGACGACGGTTGGCCTGCGCAGATCATTCGGACTTATCCACTTCTTCCCGACTCACATCGTCCGCTTGCCAGCCGCAGTCCCGGAGAAAGGCACGGTCTTCGTCCGATAGGGGTAGCTTCGGCAGCAAATCGGGGCGTCGACGCAGTGTCCGCAACAGCGCTTGTTGGTGTCGCCAGGCGGCAACCCGGCCATGGTGACCGCTCAACAAAACGTCGGGCACAGCTTCATTACGAAAAACAGGTGGACGTGTGTACTGCGGTCCTTCCAACAGACCCCGCAACCCAGGGGAATGACTGTCTTGGAACGCGCCGAGCGCATAGCCGAGCGCGCCTGGGATCAAGCGCGTCACCGCATCGACCACCACCATAGCTGCCAGTTCTCCCCCGCTCAGAACGTAGTCGCCGATGCTCAGTTCATCGGTCACCAACTGCGTGCGCACGCGCTCGTCGACGCCCTCATAGCGTCCACAGATAAGCGCAATGCGGGGATATTGGACAAGCTCGGCCACAATCGACTGATTCAACAGCCTGCCTTGGGGCGTCAGCAAAATCACCGGCACATGCTGCTCATCTTCAGATTCAGCATAGCGTGCCGGGGGTTCATCCGGGTCCCACGGCGGCAGTTGCACATCAGCCTCCTCCTCCGGCAGCGCCCAACCGCGCGGATGGGCGAGTACCGTCTCCACCGCGCGGAAGATCGGTTCAGGCTTCATGACCATACCGCCGCCACCACCGTAAGGCGTATCGTCACAAACGCGGTGGCGGTCCGTCGTATAAGTACGGATGTTATGTAACGCTGCGGTCATCAGCTTGTTCGCTTGGGCTCGTTTGATGATGCTTTCCGAAAAAGGCCCGGAAAACATCGACGGGAACAATGTAAAAATATCAAAGTGGACGACCGGTGAAGGTTCAGGAATGGCGAGATTTTCTGGGTTCATGCAACACCTTCGTGTTGTAAGCGTGCGTAACCGATTGCAGATGGACGGCGATGCACCACAAGCCGATACACCCCAAGCGAATGCAGAGCAGAACGCCCCCGCGGCGGATGCTTCAGCGGCGGATATCACAGCCACCAATCTAGAGACATTAAATGACATTACGTCTGACGCCACGTCGCCGACGTTGGCGGATGTGGATCAAAACCAAATTGTAACACAGGTCCGCCCGGCAGCGCAGCCGGACCAGGCAGACGCGGCTGTGCAAGATGCAGCCGAAGATGCAGACAAGCAAAATATAGATGCAGATAAGCAAGAAATAAACGAGCAGGATGAATGGGTCGCACCGCTCAATGTGGAACGCACCCCGCGCACGCGCAGCCTTCCCTTCCCCGCACGCGTGGGCTTTTTGGGCCTGGTCGCGGTCATTATGTGGTGGACATGGCCGCGCCCCAATTCACCGTTGAACACGGTGATTGGCCTGTTGCGCCAGGAGCCAAGCGCCCAGGAAACGCCCTCGCTTGCCGTGGTCAATCCCGTCAACGTCGCCCTAGCCAATGCAGCGCTGCCCAGCGTCACGCCCGTTGCAGAGGCTGCCGCGCTCACGCCCGACCCCTTCCCCACCATTGTCGTCGTCACCCCCACAGCGGCCCAGCCGCAAGCAGAACAGCGCGAGGCAAGCGCCGCCAATGTCGACACGGCAAATACAGACTCGGTGAACATCGACCCGGCGAACGTCAATGGGGAAGCCACCGGCGCGGCGGAACTCGCACCGATCGGGGCATCTGTAGGAGGGGAGAGCGCGCAGGAAGGGATGCACCCAGCCTCGGAGACAACAATCGGCGATCAACCTGAGCCGGGCACGATCGTTTTGGAATCGTCCCGCTCGTTCACCGGCACATCGCTAGGCGACGAGCCGCTGGTCATCGATCTGGATATTCCCAGCGCCGCCGGGGCCGATGCCATGCCCGCGGTGCAGCCGCTGGCCGCGGAAGAAAATGCTGCCGCTGCGCCGCTCGACTTACTTTTGATTCCCACGGCGACGCCGACCCACACGCCGCAGCCCGTCTCCATTGCCCAGGCCAATATCCCCCACGTCAATATTGTACCGGCCATCGGCGTCGAGTTTACGCCCACACCGGAGCCGCCCACGCCAACGCCCACCGTCACGCCCACGCCAAGCCCCACACCCATCAGCGTAGGGCCGGGGCGGCTGTGGTCGACCTTTGTCCCGCGCGACGCAGCCGAGAATGACCACTTCTGGCTGGACAACCCCTTCCAGGACTTTGCCGCCAACCGCTACGCCAGCCCCAATTACCAGTTCGGCTCCACCGCGGGCAACCGCTACCGCCCCCACCATGGAGTGGATGTCTCCAATCCGCTCAACACGCCGGTGCGGGCCGGTGCAGCGGGCGAGGTTGTCCATGCCGGGCTTGATGACCCCGACCTCCTGGGGCCATATGCCAATTTTTACGGCAAGGCTGTCGTGATCCGGCTCGACCAGCGCCTGCCCGTTGCGGGTGGCGAAATGGATGTCTTTGTGCTCTACGGGCATCTCAACGAGGTGCGCGTCGAAGTGGGCCAGCGTGTTCAGTCAGAGGATATTGTCGGGCTGGTAGGCATGACAGGCATCGCCATTGGCCCCCACCTGCATATCGAAGTGCGCCTTGGGGCCAACACCTATGCCCACACCGTCAACCCCTACCTGTGGCTCAAGCCCGCGCCGGGCAATGGCGCGGTGGCCGTACGCGCGCTCACTGCCGACGGGCGTACTTGGGCCGGGGCCAAGGTGAGCATCGCCCGCTTTGAAGGCGGCAAAGCAGTCTGGGCGCGCCAGATTGAAACCTATCTCGACACCGAACAGATTGGGCCAGACCCGGCATGGGGCGAAAACGGCGCGATGGGCGATGTCCCCGCGGGCACCTACTATCTGATTGTCAACATCGCGGGTGAAAACATCCGCGCCGAATTTGAGGTGCGGTCGGGCGAAACAACCTTTGTCGAGATCCGCACACAGCAATGAGCGAGACAGCGACAAACGGGCGCGTGATCATCTACACCGATGGCGGCTGCATTGGCAATCCAGGGCCGGGTGGGTGGGCAGCCGTGCTGCGCTATGGCGAACACACCAAAGAGTTGACCGGGCGCTTTCGCCAGACCACCAACAACCGCATGGAGCTATATGCCGCCATCCACGCGCTCGAAGCGCTCAAGCGCCCCTGTCCCGTCGAACTCTACACCGACAGCACCTATCTGCGCGACGGCATCACCAAATGGGTCAACGGGTGGCAGCGCAACGGCTGGCGCACGGCAGCCAAGCAGCCGGTCAAAAACCAAGACCTTTGGCAGCGCCTCTTGGCCGCGCTGGCGCGCCACACGCCCGCGGGCGGCGTCCATTGGTGCTGGACGCGCGGCCACGCCGGTGATCCGGCCAACGAGCGCGCCGACGAGCTTGCCAACCAAGCCGCCCGCAGCGTAACCGACCAAGACCCGCTCGACCTGCCCGCGACCTAGACAAGTCCCCTAGACAAGTCAGCGCGGCCACCAGGGCGCTCGCTCAACGCGCCCCGGTCTGCACAGTTTCTTCCTCCGCCGCTTGCGACGGGCTGCGCGCGGCCACTTCCGCCGCGATCAAGCCAGGCAGCACCACCACGCCATACCGCCGGGCCAGCGCACCGTGGCGAATCCCCACTTGGCCCGAAACAATATCGGGCCAACTCCACTCGCCGCCATAGCGCACAAAGCCCGCCACCTCCCACAGCCACAATATCGCCACAGCCACCCAGCGCGGCAGCCAATAGCCCAGGAAAACGAACGCCATATAGTGCCGTGCCGGGTTGTGATCATCCACCAGAGCCGGATTGAAGCCTTGCGTGCCGATGGGGCGCGGCGGGTTGCCCTCCATCTGGCGCAGAAAACGCAGCGGATGCCAGATATCTTCCAGCCGGATAAATGCAAACTCATCGCCCAAGCGTCGGATCACGCTGCCATCCGGCGCGCCTTGCGCCAGGGCCTCATGGGCATATTGGCTGGCCGCGGCAATGAGTACATCAACACCCCCGGACGCAGCAGCGCCATCGAGATCGAGATCGTTGGGTCCCAATGGCGCTGCTCCCCTGGAAAAACGAGACAATCGAGGCATCGCACACGCTTCCTTCGATAAAGACCTGTCATCCGTCCGAACTCGAAGTGTAGCATGGTATCGCTGCCACCGTCGATTCTCTCATTGTATTGTCGATTATCCCGTCGGCAATTATCTCGTCGGCGATCACCTCACCAGCAATTCTCTTCACAACGCACAGACGGGAATAGATACTCCCTTTAGTGGCGCTTTAGTGACGGAAGTGGCGCGTCCCCGTCAGCACCATGACCAGGCCCAGTCGATTCGCCGCCGCGATCACCTCATCGTCGCGCACCGAGCCGCCCGGCTGCACGACGGCTTGAATGCCATGCTTGGCAGCTTCTTCAACCGCATCGGGGAAGGGGAAGAACGCGTCCGACGCCATCACCGCGCCCTGGGCGCGCTCACCCGCTTTGTGCCCGGCCAACATGACCGAGTCAACCCGGCTCATCTGCCCTGCGCCCACGCCTACAGTCGCCAAATCCTTGACAAAGACAATGGCATTGCTCTTGACCCAGCGCGCCACGCGCCAGGCAAAAGCCAGGTCAGCCACTTCATCGGTGGTCGGCTGGCGTTCACTCACCACGCGCCAGTTCTGCGGGTTCATGTCATCCTGGCTCAGGTCAAGCTCTTGCACCAGCACGCCGCCATAGATGCTGCGCACACTGAGTTGGCGGACAGGGTTGCCCGTCGGCTCCACAATACGCAGATTCTTCTTCTTTTTGAGGATCTCCAGCGCATCCGGTTCATAGCGAGGCGCGGCCACGACTTCCACAAAAAGCGAAGACATGCGCTCCGCCATCGCCACATCCAGCGTCTGGTTGACCGAGATGATACTGCCGAACGCGCTCACCGGATCGCTCGCCAGCGCCTTGTCATACGCCTCGGCCAGCGTCTCCGCGCTCGCCAGGCCGCACGGATTGCCATGCTTGACGATAGAGACCGTGGGCAGCGGGAAATCCTGTGCCGACTGCCAGCTGCCATCCAGATCGAGCCAATTGTTATAGCTCATCTCCTTGCCGTGCAGCACCGTGAAGGGCGCTTGCTCACCGGCATAGGCATAGAGGCCGCCCTGTTGGTGCGGGTTCTCGCCATAGCGGTTCAACTGCACCTGGACCAGATGGAGCGGAATCTGTTCGGGCAGCCCTGTCTCCCCCTCTGTCTCGATCTGGCCCGCCAGATAGGTCGCAATGGCCGAGTCATACTCGGCTGTATGGCGAAAAGCCTTGAGCGCCAACAGCTTGCGCTGGCTTGCGCTGACGCCGCCCCCTTCCACCGCGGCCGCGACATCGCTGTAATCAGCCGGATCGCACACGACCGTCACCGATTCGTGATTCTTGGCCGCGGCGCGCAAGAGCGCCACGCCGCCAATGTCAATCTCCTCGATGGCGGTTGCCAGGGTCACATTCGGCTGGGCCACGGTTGCTTGGAAGGGATAGAGATTGACCACCACCAGGTCGATAGGAGCGATGTCATGCTGGTCGAGTTCCTCTAAGTGACGTTCCGTGCGGCGGGCCAAGATGCCGCCGTGGATAGCCGGGTGCAGCGTCTTGACGCGCCCACCCAAAATCTCCGGAAAGCCGGTGATCTCGTCGACCGCGCGGACGGGCAGATCCGCCTCCTGCAAAGCCCGCGCCGTGCCGCCGCTTGCCACCAGTTCAACCCCGGCGGCGTGTAGCCGTTGGGCAAAGGCGACAAGGCCGGACTTGTCGGAAACGGACAAAAGTGCGCGCAGCTGTGCCATGGGAGTATCCTTTCTGGTCTGGATTGAGGAACACGAAATTGGAAAAGCCAACAAAAAAGGGCAGCCGTTCGTTTTAACGGCTGCCCAGCCCAGGCGTACGACTGTTGCACATCAACCGGTCTCTCTCCCTCGTGGTCGCTTCCACGTTTTACCGCCCAGATTGGGCGCTCGCCAGTTGAAAGACCGGATTCTTCAATTGACCTGACTAATACCTAAACAGTATAGGCTCGCGCAGACAGACTGTCAACTCGGAAGTTTGCAAAAATGCGCGGTCCTCTCTCAACTACCCCGTCGAGTGCAGCCCGACGCGGTTTCCTTCGCTGTCGATGAACAGGGCAACATAGCCGTGTTCGCCGATGCCCGTCTTGGGCTGCACGATTTGGCCGCCTGCCGCCTCAACCTTGTCCAACGCCCTGCTCAAATCATCGCCGCCGTTGAGAAAAACCACCGCGCCTGCGGACGCGCTAGGCGTGTACCCATCCCCCTGGGTGAGCGCGCCGCCGACGCCCTCCGGCTGCATGGGGAAGAAGGCGCTTTGCGTGCCTGGTCCCTCCATCCGCTGCATCTCGATGTCGAAGATCGTGCTATAGAACTTGACGGCACGATCCAAATCGGTGGCGGGCAGGTCAAACCAGTTAATCGCATTGGTCGCGTTTTTCATTGAGTCTCTCCTTTTGCATTGCCGTAAATGAGCCTACTGAATTTGCCAACTGCTACACAGGATGCCTGTCGATCTCCTTTGACGGGGGCGAGAAACCAACAGGGGGATCTATCCGGCTGTCGCCAGCGGTGCAAACAGGTCGATCAAGTTGCCGTCGGGGTCCAAGACCACGGCATACCGCTGCCCCCAGAATGCATCCCACGGGGCTTTACGCCCGGCATAGCCCGCTTCAGTCAGCTTGGCATAGAGCGCATCCACATCCGCGGAGGAATCACACAGAAAGGCCAATGCCGAACGATGCCCCACAGGCTCTTCCCACTCGCCGGAAAAGATCTCCTGCATCATTTCCAGCGAATCCCACGCCAGCCGAAAGCCGCCCGGCAGCGTCACCTCCACATGGGGCTGTTGATCCGCGTCGGGGGGAATCTCCAAGCCCAACAGCCGGTAGAAACGCAGCGCGGCAGCCATATCGCGCACAACCAGGCCCAGTTGATTCGGTATAGCCATAATCCAGTCTCCTCCAGACTGCCATGTGTAGATTTATTAGTTGTGTGCTGAATACCAGTCCAACACGCGCAAGGCGCGCAGCGTGTTCCAGCGGCTCGCCGTGCCAGGCTCGCCTTCCATATCGAATTGAACGCGATCGGGGTACGGGTTCTGGAGCGGCCATCGTCCGTTTTGGTGCTGCGTCTTCGCCACCAGATCGATGGCCTCGGCCACTCGTTCATCGGGTTTGACCCCCGCGCTGCGCATGTAGTCCAGCCCGCGCAGCACGTCGTAATGCCAGGTGGGCGGAAACGAGAAGCGCGTCCAGTTGCGGTCGATCACCTCGCCCGTTGACAGCGACCGGAACATGCGCCGCTCCAAAAGATACGCCTGCGCCCGGACGCGGGCCTCCGTCACCGCAGCGGTGGGGCCTTTGGCCTGCTCATACGCCAGCAGCCCTTCCAGGACACAAATGGTCGAGTGGAACGAGGAACGTCGACTCGGTGGGGCCTCGCAATTCCAGCCGCCGTCCTCAAGCTGTTCGCCGAGAAGCTGCTCGGCCAGCCGATCGCTCGCCTCGCCAAAATAAGCGCCCACTGCCAAGATCCGCCCGTTGATGCAAGGCTCAATCTCACCGTCGAAGAAGGGCCGGCCATCGAACGGCCACCAAGTGATCCCCTCCCGTACACGGTCGACCGCTCTGCGGGCTGCCTCGCTGGACGGGTCTACCCCCAGATCCTTCAATAGCACCAGGGTAAAGATCGTGCCCTTCCAGGGCCAGGGGTCGGTGTCCGCCCACCAGTGGCCCTCAGGCGACTGCAAGGCCAGAAGCCGCGCGCCCCAGCCTTCCGAGGCCACCCGCGACCGCTCGGCAGCAACGGCTTCATCAGACGCTTTAGTAAGATCACGCATGACCTGCCAGCGGATCGCAGGGTCCGAATCAAGCAACCACTTGATAACCGCTTGCTTCGGCTCTGGAAATTGCCGCTCGGCTGTTTGAGTCACCACCTGTTGTTCCCCCTCCTTCAACGAGCAGCCCGATGCAACGCAGTACATCGTGGCGTCGTGTTCTTTTTCTGCCGGTTTCGTCTGCTGGCTCTCTATACAAACATTCGAGACAAATATTCAGGCAAACTGGCCCCAGGCAGATTGCTGTCGACTTTGCGCTTGATGAGGTCAACGACAGTACCAAGATACCAGAACGGATGTTCGCAGTCAACCCTCAATTTAACACAAAGCCGCGGCTCGATGTGACGGTTTTGCATGGGTCGGTTACAATAGAAGCGTTTAACGTTTCCCATTCTAGCCTAGCGGGAAAAGACCTGGCAGGACGGACCTATCCGCCTGCCGGACATCCTCTCGATAATCCCATACCATCTAGATTTGATGAAGGAGACCCACGCGTGAAACTCGAACACGTCGCCATCAACGTGCCCGACGCTGCCAAGTTTGCTAAGTGGTTGGTGGACAACCTGGGTATGCGCATCGTGCTGGAGCAAAACACCTCGCCGTTCATGCACTTCGTAGCGGACGAGGCCGGCAGCATGTTGGAGCTTTACACCAACCCCGCAGCCCCCATGCCCAACTACGCTGACATCGACCCAATCAACCTGCACCTGGCCTTTGGCTCGTCGGACATTGAGAACGACCGCGCCAAGCTGATCGCGGCCGGGGCCGAACCTGTGGGCGAGATCAACACCACGCCCGCGGGCGACAAGCTCGCATTCTTCCGCGGGCCGGACAATGTGCCCGTGCAGCTTGTCCAGCGCAAGAAGCCGCTGATCTAGTACACACAAGCCGGTTGCCGGATCGCCCCCGCGCCGCCGCAATCTATTAAGCAGCCACCGGCTCGGCGAACCACTCTCCCAATACCACGGCAAAGCGTGCGGTGTCTCGCATCCATCGCGGGATGCCGTGCGCTTGCACAAGCCAGCCTGCGGCCAGCACGCAGCTAGAACGAAAACGCCTATGAAGCTCGGCCTCGGTCTCTACGATGGCATGGTCACCCCGGACAATCTCCAGTTTGCCAAGCAGATGAGCGCCACCCACATCATCGCCCATCTGCCCACGGAAAAGACTCTCCCCTCCACCAAAGAGGGTGTTTGGTCCTATGAAGATTTGGCCGGTCTGCGCAAGTTGGTGGCGGATCATGGCCTCACGCTGGAAGCGATTGAGAATTTCCCGCCCCATTTCTGGGACCAGATCCTGCTCGACGGGCCGAACCGCGCGGCACAGATGGAAAAGCTCAAGCAGACCATCCGCAACATGGGCCGCGCCGGAATTCCCATCATGGGCTACTATTTCAGCCTGGCCGGGGTCTGGGGCCGGGTGTGGGGGCCTTTTGCCCGCGGCGGCGCGCGCGCAGTCGGCTACATCGAAGCCGAAGCGCCCGAACAGACGCCCATCCCCAACGGCGAAATCTGGGGCATCAAATTTGACGAGAACGCGCCCCCCGGCGACATCGGCACGGTCAGCCGTGAAGAGATGTGGGGACGGCTGCAATACTTCCTAGAGGAGTTGGTTCCCGTCGCCGAAGAAGCGGGTGTGCGCTTGGCCGCGCATCCAGACGATCCGCCGCTGCCCGAACTGCGCGGCACAGGCCGGTTGATCACCCATCCCGACAATTACCAGCGGCTGCTGGACATTGTGCCCAGCCATCACAACGGGCTTGAATTCTGCCAGGGCACGATCACCGAAATGCCCGGCGCGGATGTGCTCGAAGCCATCCGCAAATATGCCCCCACCGGGCGCATCTGCTATGTCCATTTCCGCAATGTAAAGGGCAAAGCGCCCAACTATCGAGAGGTCTTTTTGGACGAGGGCGACGCCGACATGCTCGAAGCGCTGCGTATCTATCGCGACAGCGGCTATGAAGGCGTCTTTATGCCCGACCACACGCCCCATACCACATGCGATGCGCCGTGGCACGCGGGCATGGCCTACGCACTGGGCTATATCCGCTCCGCCATGACCATGCTCGCCCGCGAAAGGAGTTAACCCATGAAAACGGTCGTTTTGGGACGGACGGGCCTGGAGGCCAGCGTCATTGGTCTCGGCTGTGGCGGGCCAAGCCGCTTGGGCCAGAGCCAGGGCAAAAGCGAAGCCGAGTCCATCGAGGTTGTGCGCCGCGCGCTCGATCTAGGCATCAACTTCATCGATACCGCCGAAGCCTACGGCACGCAGCCTATCGTGGGCAAGGCGCTGCGCGATGTAGATCGCGACAGCTACATCCTCTCCACCAAAAAGAACGTATCGCGCAAGGGGGAACGGCTCTCCGCGCAGCAGTTCGTGGCCGATTTTGAAAATTCACTGCGCGAGCTGCAAGTCGAAACCGTGGATATTTTCCACCTCCACGGCGTCAAGATCGACGAATACGACCACGCCGTCAACGAGATCGTCCCGGCGCTGATGCGGCTGCGCGAGCAGGGCAAAATACGCTGGCTGGGCATTACCGAATCCTTTGGCAGCGACACACGCCATGAGATGCTGCACCGCGCCATCGAGGACGACTATTGGGACGTGATGATGGTCGGCTTCAACCTGCTCAACCAGACGGCGCGCGACCGCATCTTCCCCGCCACCATCGAAAAGAACATTGGCACGCTGATCATGTTCGCGGTGCGCCGCGCGCTCAGCAACCCGGAACGCCTGCAAGCCACGCTGACCGACCTGATCCGCAACGGCGAGATCAACGCCGCCGACTTGGACATGGACGCCCCGCTGGCCTTTGCAACCGCTCCCGGTGTGGCCGCCTCGCTGACCGAAGCCGCCTATCGCTTCTGTCGCGATGAGCCGGGCGCGCATGTGGTGCTGTCGGGCACAGGCAACGTGCATCATCTGGAAGAAAACGCCCAAGCGCTCAACCAGCCGCCCCTGCCGCCCGAAGTGACCGAGCGGCTGCGCGCGATCTTCGCCGGGGTCGATTCCGTCTCCGGCAGCTAAACGCCAAGTGTGCGACCGAATCAAAACGATCAATCGCAACCAGCATAGAACGATCAATCCACAGGAGAGATCAGGATGACAAAACGCAAGGTACTCATCACCGGCGCGGCCGGATATGTCGCATCGCTCATGCTGCCCGAACTGCGCGAGCGCTATGACCTGACGCTGCTCGACGTGCGCACGACCGACCGCAACGGCAACGAAGTCCCCGGTGTGCAGATCGCCGACTTGCTCAACCCCGACCGCGACACCTATCGCCACCACTTTGAAGGCGTCGACGCGGTCGTTCACCTGGGCTTTACCCGCCCGCAAGACGCCAACGACCCGGATCAACGCTTCCGCGCCGAGTTTGACAACGTGGGCATGGCCTACAACGTCTATCAAGTCAGTTGGGAAGCGGGTGTGCGCCGCCTGGTCGTGGCAAGTTCCAACCACGCAGCCGACTTCTACGAACCGCTGATCCTCGACCACAAGAAAGACTTTGTAGACCCGGTCAACGAGCGCCCTCTCTCCGACAACTACTATGGGTGGGCCAAAGAAGCCTACGAGCATCTTGGCTTTGTCTTTGCCGTGGGCAAGATTCACGGTGAGCCGGTCGAAGGCATCCAATCTCGGCTCGGCGGCGGCGGCGCAACGATTGCCGACCGGGGCCGCGGTCGCCAGCTTGAAAACGTCCAGCTACGCATCGGCGGGCCGCGCGAGACCGATGTCTCCAACTGTGCGCCTGGCGATCTAGTCTGTGTGCGCCGCGCGCTGGGCGCGTATCTGAGCGCGCGCGACTTGACCCAACTGGTCGTCAAGAGCATCGAAACCGAGGACATTCGCGACGAGAACGGCATCCCCTTCCAGGTCTTTTACGGCATCAGCGGCAACACCCACGGCTTCTGGAGCATTGCCAACGCGCGCAAAGTCATCGGCTATGAGCCGCAGGACAACAGCGAAATCAAGTTCTATGAGCAGGTTGTCGAGCATATTCGCGCCGCCCAAGCCGCAGGCAAGATCTAGGCCCGCGGCCCAACCACTCGCGTAACCGCGCTGGAAACGAATCGCCCTATGGGTTCATCGGCTTCTCATCCGCTCTCCACCATCGGTCTCTACGGGCCGTGGGCCGCGTCGCTTGTCCCCGCGGATACGCCGCCAGCCCTCTCCTTTCGCCGGGACGAGTTTACGGATGTAGACGCTTGGCGCGACCAAGCGCGCGGCCAACTGCGCGCCCGCCTGGCGCAGCCCGACACTGGCGGCGTGCCGCAAGTCACCGTACACAAGCAGCACGAATACGACGGGCTGTTGATCGAAGAACTGAGCTGGCAGTTGCCCTATGGCCGCCCGACCGAAGCGTACCTGCTCAAGCCCGCGCACGCGACCGAGCCGCTGCCCGGCATCGTCGCGCTGCACGACCACAGCGGCAACAAGTACTTTGGCAAGCGCAAGATCGCCCAAACCGGCCCGGATGTCCACCCCGACATGGTTGCCCTCCAAGCGCGCGCCTATGGCGGGCTGGCCTGGGCCAATCAGCTTGCCAAACGCGGCTACGTGGTACTGGTTCCCGATGCGTTCACCTTTGGCAGCCGCCGCGTGCTCACCGAAGACGTGATCGAGCCGGTGCGCCAGGGGATGAGCGACGAGAACCCGGAGGATTCAGCCAACATCGCCGCCTACAACCAATGGGCGGGCAACCATGAGCACATCATGGCAAAGGCGCTCTTTTCTGCCGGAACCACTTGGCCCGGCGTCTTCAGCGCCGAAGACCAGCGCAGCCTTGACGTGCTCTGCGCGCGGCCCGATGTGGATGCGTCGCGCGTCGGCTGTGGCGGGCTGTCGGGCGGCGGCCTGCGGACCGTGCTGCTGGCCGGGTTGGATGAGCGCATCCGCTGTGCGGTCTGCGCGGGGATGATGACCACCTGGCACGACTATCTGCTCAACAAAGTCCACACCCATACGTGGATGTGTTACATCCCGCTCTTGCCGCGCGAACTCGACTACCCGGAGATTTTGGGGCTGCGCGTCCCCTTGCCCACGCTGGTCTTGAACAACGTCGACGACCCGCTCTTTACCATGCCGGAGATGGAGCGCGCCGACGCCATCTTGACGCAAGTCTACGCCAAGGCCGGTGCGCCCGACGCCTACCGCGCCAGTTTCTATCCGGGCGGGCATAAATTCGACCGTGAAATGCAGGACGAAGCGTTCGACTGGTTCGACCGCTGGCTCAAAACCGCCTGATCCATCATCGACCTGGACCTGGGCCGCTTCTGTGGTATGAGTCGGCCCAGGAGCCGGCATCCACAACAAGACGCAAGTGGATAAGACGCAAGCAGAAAAAATGCTAGCGAAAAACGGAGGCTTTTATGTCCCAACCCTGGCGTGGGATATTTGTTATCGTCGTTACCCCCTTTACCGAATCCTATGAACTGGACGAGGAAAGTCTGCGGCGTGAGATCCGCTTCTGCATCGAAGCGGGCGCGCATGGGCTGGTCGGCCCGGCCAATGCCAGCGAATTCCCCACCCTCTCCGACGACGAACGCAAACGCTGGATTGACATCGTCGTGCAGGAGACCGGCGGGCAGATCCCTGTCGTCGCCACCACGACCCACGGCCATGCCTTGCCCGCCATCGAGTTGAGCCGCTATGCAGAAAAAACCGGAGCCGATGGTCTCATGCTCATGCCGCCGCCCATTCTGCACCCCGACGCCGAAGGCTGCTATGCCTATTACAAGGCAGTCAACGACGCGGTAAGCATCCCCATCTGCGTGCAGAACTACGCGGGACCGGCAGGCACGCCCATGCCCAACCGGCTGCTGGCGCGCATGTGCCAAGAACTGGGCAACGTCGACTACATCAAAGAAGAAACCCTGCCGGAGCCGCGCCGGATCTCCAACACCATCGCGGTGGCGGGCGACGCGTGCAAAGGGGTCTTTGGCGGGCAAGGCGGCGTCTACTTGCTCGACGAATGGCGGCGCGGGGCCTGTGGCAACATGCCCGCGTGTCAAGCCACCGATGTCCAGGTCGCCATGTGGGATCTGCTGGAGCAGGGCGACGAGATCGGCGCGCGCAAGGTCTACAACCAGATCCTGCCCCTGATCAACTTTGAGCGGATGCACGGCGTCGCCGCCTACAAAGAGCTGCTCTACCGCCGCGGCATCTTCAAGACACGCGTCTCGCGTGCGCCGGGCAAATACCTGGACGACATGGATCGCAAGGAGTTCGACGCTATCTTGGCCGGTGTCGAACCGCTATTCAAGCTTTAAACCCTGGAAGGCACTGGAATTGAGGGAATTTGCATGTCGCATATCTCGCTGACCGCACCCGGTGTTCGCCCGATCCCTGATTGGGCGCTGCGCCAGCGGCATTTGATCGCCGCCATGAACGAAGCCGCCCCGCTCTACCAGGAGCGCTATACCCGCCAAGATGGAACCTTTGTCTGGCGCGAGGAGTGGCCGGGCATGGACGGCTCGGATGACGGCTACGAAAGTTATCACAACTGGCCGCTCTTTTATGCGCTGGGCGGCGCAGAGGAACTGCACGTCCGCAGCCGCCACCTTTGGGAAGCCGTCACACGCCAATTCACCGGCTACGGGCAAATCTACCGCGAATTTGACGCCTATTACGATTGGATGCACCACGGCGAATCATCCATCTATTTCTACTACTTTGGCCTAGCCGACCCCAACTGGGAGCCGGACCGGGCGCGTGCGCTGCGCTTTGCCCACTTCTACACCGGCGACGATCCCACTGCGCCCAACTATGACCCCGAAAAGCGCATGATCCGCTCGCCCATCAACGGCAGCAAAGGCCCGCAGTTTGAAAACGCCTGGGACGACTGGTCGACTCACCGCTGGGTGCTGGCAGGCTATCCCGTCCCCTTCGACGACCTGGATGTGCCGGTCGAGATGAAGTCATGGCATGGCGGCGAGGTCGTGCCGATGGCCGACTGGAACGACGATGACGTCTACCGCGTCATTCTCGATGCGCTCAACAAACGCATGATGCGCTGTGATGTGCCGCTCAACCTGACTTCGACCAGCCTGATCACCAACGCCTTCCTCTATACAGGCGAAGAACGCTATAAAAAATGGGTCGTTGACTACTTGGAAGCCTGGGCCGACCGCATTAAAGCCAACGACGGGATTTGTCCCGACAACGTCGGCCCCAACGGCATCATCGGCGAGACCATGGACGGCAAGTGGTGGGGTGGATACTACGGCTGGCGCTGGCCCCACGGCTTCATGACCATCATCGAGCCGCTCACCATCGCGGCCATGAACGCGGTGCTGCTCACGGGCGATATGGGCTATCTCGACATCCCGCGCAGCCAGCTAGACCGCATCCTCGAACTGGGCCGCGAGGAGAACGGCGAATGGCGCGTGCCCTATCGCCACACGGACGACGGCTGGACTGCCTACCGCCCCATGCGCCCGCACCACGCCGCGCAGATCTGGTACATGTCACAGGATGCCCGCGACCGCCAGCGGCTCGACAACATCCCCGAAACCCGCACCACTTGGCTGAACGTGGCCCCTGGCCGCGGCAAGGGCGACGACATCCACTTCGGCCCCTGGTACTGCTACATCGACGGGCGCAACCCGGACTACCCGCGGCGCATCCTCGAAGCCCAATATGCCGAAGTCCTGCGCCGCATGGACGCCATCCGCAATGACCACGGCAACCCCGAAGAGTGGGACGTGCACCACTGGCAAAATGTCAACCCGGTTCACACCGAAGCCCTGATCCAGTTGACCTGCGGCGGCCCGCAGATTGTCTATCATGGCGGCCTGCTGCATGTGCGCGTGCGCTACTATGACGCGGCAGCGCGGCGGCCCGGTCTGCCGCCCGATGTGTCCGCGCTCGTCTCCGAACTCGACGCGGATTCGACCACACTTGAACTGGTCAACACCAACCCCAGCCATGGCCGCGAGGTCATCTTGCAGGCGGGCGCTTTTGGCGAACACGCCTTCACGGATGTGACAGTCAATGACGCGACTGCCAACGGCGAAGCAGGCAACTCGACCACCCACAACGTCAACGGCAAGCACTTCCAGGTGACCTTGCCGCCCGGGCGCAGCATCTCACTGCGGCTTGGTATGCGGCGCTATGCCCACACGCCAAGCTACGAACAACCGATTCCGGCATAGACCCGTTCCCGCATAGGTAGGACTTATGCAAACCCTGGCACACACCATCAACAACTTCCGTGGGGTCACCATCGACCCGGAACAGCTTCCGAGCGATCCACAAGCGTTTGAGCAGCGCCTGGCCTATTCGCTGGTCGAATGGCAGGCCGCGGGCCTCAAACTGGTTTGGCTCGAAGTGCCTGTGGAAAAGGCGCGCCTGATTCCGGTGGCAACCGAAGCAGGCTTCACCTTTCACCACAGCCATGAGCGCACGCTGATGATGACCTATCGCCTGCAGCCCGACGCGCTGGTCCCTGGCTATGCCACCCACTGCATCGGCGCGGGCGGCGTCGTGCTCAACCCAGAGCGCAAGTTGCTGGTCGTCAATGAGCGCCACCGCCGCGACACCAGCCGTCCCTACTACAAGCTGCCCGGCGGCGCGCTCCACCCTGGCGAGCATCTGGCCGAGGCCGTGATCCGCGAAGTGTTCGAAGAGACTGGTGTGCGTGCCCGGTTTGAATCGCTCGTCTGCTTCCGCCACTGGCATGGCTATCGCTTCGGCAGTTCGGACATCTACTTCATCTGTCGGCTCTCGCCCATCAGTGAGGAGATCACCATCCAGGAGGATGAGATCGAAGATTCACAGTGGATGCCGGTTGACGACTACCTGGGCAGCGAGTATGTCAGCGACTTCAACAAGCGCATTGTGCGCGCGGCCTTGCTCACGCCAGGCATCCGCACAGCTTGGATCGACGGCTACGCCGATCCATCGCGCTACGAATTCTTCATGCCCGGCGACGAAAGCTAGCGTGTCGGTCGGTGCGTGACAGCACGCCCGGTTCGGCACATTGTTCAACTTCGGTTCAAATTTGCCTGAGCACACCTATCTGCTCAAGCAAATCAGAACAAAATAAAGTAAGGAAAGTGAAGTAAAGGAAATCACATGAGCAAACCAGTTACCATTGAAGATGTCAAAGTCATCACAACCCAGCCACAAGGCTCGCGCTTGGTGATCGTCAAGATCATCACCTCGGAGCCGGGGCTGTATGGGTTGGGCTGTGCCACCTTCACCCAACGCTTCCATGCGGTGGTCACGGCCATCGAAAAACATCTCAAGCCGTTCTTGATCGGCCGCGATGTCAACCGCATCGAAGAGATCTACCGCATGGCAACCGTCCACAGCTACTGGCGCAACGGCCCGGTGCTGAACAACGCCATCTCCGGTGTGGATCAGGCGCTGTGGGACATCAAGGGCAAGCGCGCCAACATGCCTGTTTACGAGCTGTTGGGCGGCAAGTGCCGCGAGGCCGCGGCCTGCTATGCCCACGCCGATGGCCGCGACCCCCAAGAGGTTGTGGACAACGTGCGCAAGTTCATGGAGCAGGGCTATCACCATATCCGCGTGCAGATGGGCGGCTATGGCGGCAAGGCGGAGATGCGGCCCCGGCCCGACAACTCGCCTGACGGCCATTACTATGACCCGCGCGCCTACATGCGCAACATGATCGACATGATCGAGTATGTGCGCAGGGAAGTTGGCCCGGAAGTAGAGCTGCTGCACGACATCCACGAACGGCTCCAGCCCATCGACGCGGTGCAGTTTGCCAAGGATGTCGAGCCGTTCAAACTCTTCTTCCTGGAAGATGCGCTGGCCCCCGAGGACATCAAATGGTTCGAGCGCATCCGCGAACAGTGCGCCACGCCGTTGGCAATGGGTGAACTCTTCAACAACCCGCGCGAATGGCAGCCGCTGATCTCCGGCAGGCTCATCGACTTCATCCGCATGCACGTCAGCCAAATGGGCGGCATCACGCCTGCGCGCGCGGTCGCGCTGCACGCGCAGATGTACGGTATTCGCACCGCTTGGCATGGGCCGGGAGACACCTCGCCGGTGGGCCATGCCGCCAACCTGCATCTCGACCTCTGGGCGCCCAACTTCGGCATCCAAGAGTGGTGTCGCTTCAACGAGTTGGTGTATGAGATGTTCCCCGGCCTGCCCGAAGTGCGCGGCGGCTACATGTACCCCAACGACAAGCCCGGCCTGGGCATCGACATCAACGAGGAATTGGCGGCCAAGTATCCTTGCCAGGATCAGGTCGAATTCTGGACCCAGACGCGCTGGCCCGACGGCTCCCCCGCGCGGCCGTAAGCGCAAACGATAGGACGCCCGCAGCGTCCTTTACTACGCAGAACAAGCCATCCCCAAGCTCGTGACAGGGGATGAGAAAGAGGGTTCCCCTTGGTTGAACCAGCGTGTGACAAGCGCTGTTCACCAAGGGGAACCTTCTATTTTTATATGAGTGTATAGTTTATATGAGTGTATAGTTTATATGGGTATATAACCTGTAGGTCACCCAGCACCGGCGACAAGCCCTTTCAGGAGGAAATTT
>CAZZNG010000063.1:0-23040 GCA_964655505.1 uncultured Litorilinea sp.
TAGTCGGCCGCGCTCAGAATGCTCCACTGTGGCCGTTCTTGCAGGTATTTATTGGCGGCTTCTTCTTCGCGGCGCAGAACGGTCGTAATGTCTTCGCCTTCGTCGCGAATAGCGGGTATGACGCGGGCGGTGATGTCCACCAACTCGACCGGCCAGAAACCGGGATCGACCGTGTTCTCCGGTCGATTCTTAAAGGCAATCGCGGCCCACTGCGGCCCCGACTCCGCGCCAAATTCCGGGGTTTCCCACATGCTCTTGCGGCTGGGCTGGATGCCGCGCAGCTTGCAATAGCGTGCCTGATAGTCGGGACTCATCAAGTAGCTGTAGAAGGTGAGCGCCGCGTCGAGCTTATTGTCGTCTTGGGTGGTCAGCGTGAAGCCCACATCCGGGCCGCGGCGACCATAGAGCGGTTCGCCGTTGAAGCTCGGCGGCGTCAGCACGCCCCATTCCACGTCCGGATATTGGGTTTCCATGAACCCATTGAACCATGTCCATTGGAACAGGGTCACCGCGCCGCCCGCGCCAAAGCGATCGCGCGAGATCAGCCCCTCGGCGATGCTGTCCAGCCTGTGGGTATTGTAGATGTCCATGATGAACTGGAAGGCGGCAACACCGGCATCATCGGCAAAGCGGGCGCTGTCCTTGGTGGGGAAGAAGTTGCCGTCCAGCGCCCCCGCGGTCTGATAGCGCAGATCTTCATAGAGGCTCCACTCATTGGCAAACAAGCCCATGCCCGCCGTCGTCAGGGTATCGCCGTCCCACACCGTGACTTCTTTGGCCCACAACAAGAATTCATCCCATGTGTTGGGGATATCTTCCGGGCTGTAGCCCATCTCATCCAGCAGCGTGGCGTTGTAATAGAGCGAACTGGAAAAGACGCCATTGGGCAGGCCATAGTAACGCCCGTCGTCTGCGCCTTGGGGGATGCGATAGAGGTAAGCGGTTAGCTCGCCCATTTCCCCGGCTACATCGAGCGTCTCTTCGGGGATAGGCCGCAGCACCTCTTGCTTGGTTAACGTGTCCAGAAAGGTTTCGTCGATGGCCGAGAGATCGGGCGCATTGCCTGCCGCGCTGGCGGTCAGCAGCTTTTGCTGCAGTTCGCCTTCGGGCACAAATTGCATCTCGACCCGGACTTCGGGGGTGCGCTCGTGAAATTCAGGGATTGCAACCTGCTCGGTCATTTCGTTGATTGTGCGCCGATCCGTGAACCAAGCGATCAGGCTGGTTACGTTTTCCCCGGCTGTCCCTGCGCCGGATTCGCCCGTCGCGCCGCCGGACTGGCCCGCAGGCGCACAGGCGGCGAGCACGGCTCCTGCTGAGGCGACGCCGGTCAGGGCTAGAAATTGTCTGCGCGAGAATCGACGGGGCTGGCTCATGTGTTTCCTCCTTTGGCTGCGATATACCTTTGGCTGCGGTATAAATGAACAAGCGCGTATGGACGGCTGTGCAAACCAAATAGACGTTGATCACTGTTTCCAGCGATCAACACGACAGCGTTCAACGGGGTCACGACCCAGCCAACGTGGGTACGATGTCGGCAAGAATCAGTGTGTGGCGGCGCAGGTTAAGCGAAACTGCAAGCGACGATTGCATCAATGCTGTGATCAACGCTGTGATCAATGTCGTGGCTTGCTGCTCGTGGCTTACCGTGTCGTGGTTACTGTGGCAGCGTCGGCTAGGTAATTGGGGAGTGGCCTACGGCTGCGAGGCGTAATTTAGCACACCTTACGCATCTAATCAACCTAATTTTTTCGACCAGGGGGTGCGCTTGCGCTTTCAGTCTGGCGGCGCTCGCCGCTCTTCCCGAAAGTTCATGGCCTTCGGGAAGAGCACAGCGACGCTTGTATTGCGTCTATTCGATGCGCAGGATGGGGTATTTGGCGATCTCGTCGTCATCCAACTCGACGCCAATCCCCGGTGTGTCGGGGACGGCAAGATAGCCGTCTTGGATGTCTCGTTCCAGCGCGTGTTTCACCAGCGCATAATTTTCGGGGATGCGATAGGGGAATGTTTCTTGAATGATGAAGTTGGGGATCGATGCATCCAACTGGACTGCAGCCGCGGTCGAAACAGGGCTGGCGCAGTTGTGCGGCTGCACATGCATGTTGTAGGTTTCGCCATAGCTGGCGATCTTCTTGACCTCGGAGATGCCGCCCGCCAGGCAGATATCGGGCTGTAAAATGTCGACGGCCTGCTGCTCGATATACTGGCGGAACCCATAGCGCGTGTAGAGCCGTTCACCCGCTGCGATGGGGATATTGACGTTTTCGCTGACCTTTTTCATGGCATCGACGTTGAGCGCGTCGACCGGCTCCTCGTAAAAGAACGGGTCAAGTTCCTCTAGCCGCTGCCCTACTTGGATGGCTGATGCCGTGCCTAGATTGCCGTGGACTTCGACGAGGATCTCCACGTCAGGGCCAACTGCCTCGCGCACAGCCTTCACCCGCTCGTAGGCGAGATCGGCCATCTCACGCGAGAGGGCACGCGGCGGCTGTGAGCGGCGGCCATCGGGCAGCGTAATGAACGGGTCAAACTTCATCGCGGTGAAGCCGTCCGCCACCACTTGCAGCGCCTTTTCGCCATACTCTTCAGGCGCTTTCAAGCCGTGATACCAAGCATTGGCGTAGACGCGCAATTTGTCGTGAACCTTGCCGCCGATCAGTTCATAGACGGGCAGGCCCAGGGCCTTGCCTTTGATGTCCCACAAGGCGATGTCGATCGCGCTCATGCCGCCAAAGACGACCGGCCCGCCGCCTTGCCCCCAAAAGGTGTGGCGGTACATGTCGTTCCAGATATATTCGATGCGGAAGGGGTCCGCGCCGATCAGAAAGCGCTCGGCCAGCCCCTTGACCATGCCCGCGCCCGCGTCCGCGCCAACACCATAGGCTAGCGCCACCTCGCCGACACCGCTGATACCTTCGTCTGTGTGAATCCGGACAAGCACCGGATTCCAGATGGTTGGCGGTTCGTAGGTGATCCGCGCATTGATGATCTCGACTTGAGTAATCTTCATACGCTGCCTCTTTCCTTGTCTCTTTGTTTGTGTCGAGGGTGGAGGGTTGGGGAATGAACGAGACGGATGGCCGCGCCCACCGGCAAGGGCAGGCGCGTTTAGCCGCCGGCTAGTTCGAGCGCCGCGGCCAAACAGGTGGTGCAGAGGGTGACACTATCGGTGGGATGGTGGATCTCTTCGGCGAGCAGCACGGTTACCGGCACGTCGTTGTGGCACTCGTCGCAGATGTTGGCTGTATAGCGGTTGTCGCCGATGATCGCCGTGACCGCGGCTTCATCCGCGTTGGGCGGAAGTTGTTGCAGCTTGGCATAGACCGCGGCGGGATCGCTCCCGTCCGGTGCAGCCATCCACTCGCCGCGGCGTTGATGCGCTGCGCGATAGCGGTCGGCAACCGTTTCAAGTAGGGTAGATTTTTTTATCACACGCATGGTCACGTTCCTTCAGCGCTGGATAGATCGGCTAGGTAGATACTTGGCGGGTCTATGTGGGGCAGCGGCCTCTGCTTGCGTGGCGCGCAGGCGCGAGATGTGCCCGTGCTTTCGCTGCTGATCGGCGCGTCCGTGTGGCGCTGGTCAACCGGCTCCATTGTACCATTAAGCGTAGTCGATGCCATGTTGTTCTGCCACAGCCTTTTAGCATGAACGTGAAGAACGGATAACCCCACTCATTCAGGGGTTTACCTTCCCGGAAGCTCCGCCCTCTGGCTCGATCCTGGCAGCGATGTTGACACCCTGCTCTCTGCCCATGCCCAGTGAGTTGCGAAGCGCAACGGCTTGGCGGTATAGTGGTGCGGCAAATTGATGGCACGCGGGGAGACGCGGCGTATCTATGGCGTCTCTATGGTGGCGTGCCAGGCCGTTGCGTACTAAGTCAATCGAGCATAGGAGAGCATAGGAGGGGGAAACCCATGTCACAGACGCAAATACTCGACGCAACCACGCGCCTTGCTCTGATTGAGCAACTGCGCGGCTATCCTGATAAGCTGGCTGCTCTGGTCGCGGGGCTGACCCCCCACCAACTGACGACCCATTTTCTGCCTGGCGAGTGGACTGTCGCCCAGAACGTCCATCATCTGGCCGATTCGCACATGAACAGCTACATCCGTATGCGCTTGATTCTGACTGAGGACTACCCGACGCTGCGCCCCTATGACCAAGATGTGTGGGCCGCCGCGCCGGAGGCGCAGGACGCGGACATTTCCGCTTCGCTCACGCTGTTGCAAGGGCTGCATACGCGCTGGGCCGCGGCCTTTGCTGCGCTGCGCGACGACCAATGGACGCGAAAGGGATACCACCCGGACGATGGCGACGTGAGCGTGGCGGACATTTTGCGCGCCTATGTGGCGCACGGCGAGGGGCATCTTGAGCAAATCCAACGAACGTTGGCCGCGCAATAAACAGCCTGAAACCCAAGATTTGAGCACTGAAAAGCTGGCCGAATGGGCCGAACGCCACGCGGAGAGCGCCTCTTCGGTCGACCGGCTCGCGCGGCGCTGGGTCTCCCGTGTCATTGCCGGGCTGCTGGCGCTGCAAGCGGCTTCGCTGGTCGCCATGAATGTGGCGCGCCTGGCGCGCTTCGATTGGGAGAGCGAGTTGGCCGATGTCATGTTGTCCACCGCAGCATTGGATGCTGTCTTGATTGCCTTGTTCTTGCTGCCGCTGGCGTTTGGCGATTTAATCGCCGCGGGGGGTATGTGGCTCGAACGCTCCTGGGCGTGGCTCTGGGCCATGATCCTCCAGGGCATGTTGTTGATCTTCTGCCTCTCCAGCTATGCGGTGAACCAGCGCAGCAACGATATCTACTTCTTGATGCTTACCTGCATCGTGTTGGTGCTTTATTTGAATACCAATGACGTTAGACTCGCCTTCACAAGCCGACAATCGACTTACCGATAGGCCGATGGCAAAACAGATGGTAACGAAACAGGCTGTTGCTGAACAGAGGTTGGCCGAACAGTCGGCGCTGGATATTGCGCTGCTGCGCCGCTATGAACCCATCTTGCGCTTCACGCGTGGGGAGCAGTTTTTCCCCACGGATGTCGAACGCTATGTTCAGCAAGCAAGCCTCTGGTTCCAACGACCGGGCGAAGATGCCGTCTGTGTGCTGGATCACGGCGAGGTCACGCTGGATATGCTGGGGCAGGTCGATATGGGCCGGCCCGATGCAGTCTATTTTCTTAAATTCACCGAACCCCTTCCCGCAAGCGATGTGGCGGCCTATCGTGCTGCGCGGCGTCGTTCAGGGGAAGTCTTTGTCCCAGGCACAGGACGGCTGGCGCGCGTCGGCTATGTCTCGCGCTTTGTCGATGCGCTGTTCAATGTGACCTTATTGGCGCGCGGGCGTGTGCCCGGCGATGCGGCTGCAGCCGCGGCCCTGACCTACGCCAAAATGCTCAAGGAGCGCGAGGCCTACCACTATCATGGCCGCGTGGTGCGTGAAGCCGGGTGGGTGGTTCTCCAATATTGGTACTTTTACGTTTACAACAACTGGCGGTCAGGCTTTTCGGGCGCAAATGACCATGAAGCCGATTGGGAGATGATCATGGTCTATCTCTCTGAGGCTGAAGGGGAAGCGGCCAGGGACGCGCAGGACGGGCCGGATGGCGCAAGGGGCGGCGGCGCTTTGGCGCGTTTCCGGCCTGAATGGGTGGCTTACGCCTCGCATGACTATTCAGGGGATAATCTGCGGCGGCGCTGGGATGACCCGGAACTGGAGAAGGTGGATACGCACCCGGTGGTCTACGTGGCAGCCGGTTCCCACGGCTGCTATTATCGACGGGGCGAATACCTGACTGAGCTGAAGCTGACTTTTTTTGAGCGGCTGACGAAAGTCCTGGACTGGTTGGAGCATATCTGGCGCAACCAACTGCGCCAGTATGCCGGCGAAGCGGACGGAGACGAACAAGAACAGGTCTCCAATCTTTTCCGCATTCCCTTTGTCGACTATGCACGCGGGGATGGATTGAGCATTGGGCCAGGCCAGGATAAGGACTGGTCACCGCCGCGCCTGTTGCGCAGCGACGAGGGGTGGTTGAGTTCCTATCGCGGCCTTTGGGGGCTGTACGCGCGCGATCCCTTTGCAGGCGAGAATGCACCCGCGGGGCCGATGTACAACCGAGATCGGACGCTGCGCCGCGCCTGGTATGACCCGGTGGGGTGGGCAGGGCTGGACAAAGTGCCCACGCCGGACCAAGAGGTGCGTACGCTGACCGCGCGCCAGGTCGATCTGCGCGCACGCCAGACCGAACTACAGGACGAGATTCAACGCAAAGCGCTTTCCCTGCGCGAGCTGGGCATGGCGACCCGCGCCATGCGCAACCAGCCCCATCTACAACTGCGCTTTAACGAGTATCAACGCAGGCTGGAGGCGCTTTCTGAGGAGGTGGATGCGCTGCGGCGCGAGCTAGCTGAAAACGACGCCATGCTGCACACGTTGGAGAGCTACACCGCGCTGGCGCGAGCCGGGATGCGCGAACCGCCGCGCGCCCATATTCGCCACGCCCACACACCCACCCCCGACGAGCAGTTTCGCGCCGGTCGCCTGGCCGAAATCTGGGCCGCGGCCAGTATTGGCCTGATGTTGGTGGTGCTGGTCGGGCTGATCTACTTTGCGCGCCATTTTGTTATCTTTGGCCTGGCCGCCATGCTCTCGCTGTTCGCGTTCATCGAGGCGACCTTCCGCGGGCGCATTGTGCGGATGGTGACGAGCCTGACCATTGGATTGGCTGTGGTGGCTGCCTTGATCCTGCTCTTTGAGTTTTTCTGGTCGATCGTCGCGCTGACCGTGCTGACGATTGGCAGCTATCTGCTGTGGGAAAATCTGCGCGAGCTTTGGCAGTAGCCCCGACCGGCTCCAGGTCGCGCCGGACAAGGGTTAAATCGGCGCGTCCAGGCGGCTAAATCCCTCGCCCAGCACATCCTGTGCCATGCCGATGCTGACAAAGGCGTCGGGATCCACTTCGGCGACGATCTGCTTGAGCGCGTTGACTTGGGGCCGGTAGATGGCACACATGAGGACACAGCGCTCCTCGCCTGTATAGCCGCCCGTTGCCTCCCAATAGCTGACGCCGCGCTCCAACCGCTCCATGAGGGCCTTGAGCATCGCGTCGCGGCGGGTGGTGATGATGATGGCGGTACGCGCCCGGCTTGGCCCTTCCAACACATAGTCAGCCGCCAGGCCAAAGAGCAGCAGCGTCAAGACGGCGTAGAGCGCAATTTCCCACCCGAAGATCAGACCGGCGCTGAGCACAATGGCCCCATCTGTCCAGAGGTAGACCTGGCTGAGGGGAATGCCTGTGCGTAACTGGATAATGCGCCCCAAAATATCGGTTCCGCCCAAGGTCGCGCCCGCGGCAAAGACAAAGCCCGTGCCCACGCCGCCGATCAACCCCGCATAGATTGCGCTTAGGAGCACATCCGTCGTGATAGGCGCTTGGCCGATGAAGCGCGGCAGGTATAGCACAGCCAAGTCACTGCCCACAGAAAAGATCAAGACCGACAGCATGGTATTGAACAAGAAGCGCCAACCGCCCAGTTGGAAAAAGCCCAAAATGAACAGTGGGATGTTGGCGGCCAGGTAAAATGTACCCACCGGCCAGCCGGTGTAATGGTTGACCAGGATGCCGAGGCCGCTGACGCCCCCCGCGGCCAGGTCATGAGGGAGTTGAAAGATCACATACGCAGCGACGACAAGGAGCGTGCCTATGAACAGCAGGACCAGACGGCGAAGTTCGACCAGGGTACGTTTGACCCAGGGACGCGTACGCATAGAAACACGCTCCTTGTGCCTGACGGTTTAACTGCGATAATCGCCGTTGATACTGACGTAATCGTGGCTCAGGTCGCAAGTCCAGACAATGGCCTCGCCTTGACCTAGCCCCAGATCGACGCGCACGTCCAACTCCGGCTCGGCGAAGCGCGCCATGGCGTCGGCTTCGGCATACTGGAGCGGCGTGCCCCCCTCGACCAGTTGGAGTTCCGGCATACGGTGGCCGGCCTGCGGCCCGCCGGTGACATAGAGCGCGCACTTGGCCGGATCGACTTGAATCCCGGCCCGCCCGACCGCGGCAAGGATGCGCCCCCAGTTGGCGTCACTGCCGAAGAAGGCAGTCTTGACCAAGGGGCTGGTGGCAATGGTGTTGGCCGCGCGGTGCGCTTCTGCAGGGCTGGCCGCGCCATGCACATGAATGGTCACGAATTTGGTGACGCCTTCGCCGTCGCGCACAATGGCTTGGGCCAGGGCCTGGCTGATGTCGGTCAGGGCGGCGACAAACGCGTCGTAATCTGGCCCCTCGTCCACGATCTCCGCATTGCCCGCCAGCCCATTCGCCAGCAGCAAAACCGTGTCATTGGTGCTGGTGTCGCCGTCGATGCTGATGCGGTTGTAGCTCTGATCGACCGCGGCGCGCAGCGCCTTTTGCAGCAGCGGCTGGCTGATGGCCGCGTCGGTCACGATGGTGCTGAGCATGGTCGCCATGTCGGGATGGATCATGCCCGCGCCCTTGGCAATGCCGGTGATCTGGACCGGATGGCCCCCGATCTCGATGCGCCGCGTTGCCAGCTTGGGCCGCGTATCGGTGGTCATAATGGCGCGCGCGGCGTCGTCCCAGCCGTCCGGGCGCAGCGCCGCGGCCGCGCTGGAAATCCCCTCGGTGAGCTTGTCCATCGGCAATTGAACGCCGATGACGCCGGTGCTCATGACAAAGATCGAATGGTCGGCAGCCCCAATGGCTTGTTGGGCAGCCTCGGCCATGCGCCGCGCATTGGCGTCGCCTTCAACGCCGGTGCAGGCATTGGCGCAGCCACTGTTGATGACCACGCCGTGAATGCCTTCAGGGTTAAAGGCGAGCAGCTTCCGGTCGTATTGAACCGGCGCGGCGGGAAAGGCATTCTTGGTGAAGACCGCGGCGGCGCGACAAGGGACACGGCTCGCAATCAGCGCCACGTCAAGCGCCCCGTTCTTTTTAATGCCGGCAGCAACCCCGGCAGCGTCGAATCCAGCAACAGCGGATTGGGCGTCCATCTTTCTTTTGTTCCTTTTTGCGTATTGGCTATCTATGCTATCTATATTGATTGGCTGTTGAGCTTGGCGGGTGGAGCAGACCGCTCTGCACCCTCGGCGATGCGCCGCTGTGCTACGCCTTTTGCCAGCGGATTTCCATGTCTTGGCGCTGGCCCAGCGCACCGCGCAGCAGCGCCAATAGATCGGCGTCTGCCCCACGTTGGGCAAAGAGATCGAGCGTCGGCTGGTTGATGTAGTAATCGCGGTCGCTCGCCGACTCTTCTTCCAGTTGATCGATGAGAAATTGCAGTTGCGCTTCGTTGATCTCGCCAATCAAGGCGTTGTTGGACGTGTCATAAAGTTTGATCATGGCTCTGTTCCCTGGCTATGCCGCCTGTTGGGTGGCTGCTTGCGCTTTGGGTGCTTCGGATGCTTCTGGGGGCAAGCAGTGGATGGAGGGTTCACGCACGGGTTTGGTTTAGGCGAGTTGCGCCGTGAAACAGCCGAATGGCCCGCATTCCAGCGTGCACGCGGCCGTGGCAAAACCGGCTTCGCGTAGCAAGTGGAGGTGGCCCTCGATGCTCATACGGCCTGGATGGGGCGCGGCTTCGTCGGCCAACAGGTCGGCATAGACAAATTTACCGCCTGGGGCCAGTTGTTGGGCGGACAGGCGCATGATGCGCGCCACCGCGTTCACGTCGCCCAAGTCATGCAGCGATTGCAGTGAGACAAACGCTGCAATCGGATGGGTCAATTGCGCCTGCCAGCCATCCAGGTTCAAGTCGGCTTCGAGCCAGCGGGCGCGGGCTGTATCCGCGCTGAAGCGGGCGCGCGCCAGCGCGAGCAGCACAGGCGCAGCATCGATGCCCGTGTAGTGCAGCCGGGGATAGTCGGCCAGCAACTGCTCGGCCAACGCGCCTGCCCCGGCGCAATATTCCACAACATGCGCGGGGGCTGCCGGGTCCAGCCCAAGTTGTTCGCTCAAATGCGCCTTGACCGTTGTGCGGTCGGGCCAGCGCTCGTCGAGGCTGGCGATATAGTCGGCGGCTTCTGTCGTGTCGGCAAAGGTGCGAAAGGCCATTCAAACAATCCTCTTTTAGACAATTCTCGATAGGGTGGGGTGGATGACAGGGTGTTACGGGGCATCCACAAGATAAAATCAGCGGGAACAATGCACGGGCTGGATGGCAGCGGCGCAATGTCCCCGGATCGGTGAACCCCAGATCAATATTCCCCGGCATAGATGAGGCTGTACGGCTCTGTCTGCTGCGCCAAGTAGAGGTAGTGCAGTTCCATCAGTTGGCGGATGTGCAGCAGATCGTGGGCCAGCCACGCCGCCATCAACTCCCCGGCGGGGAATGCGCCGAACTTTGGATGCGTATGGGCCTGTGCCCAATCCGGCTCGCCCAGACTCGCCAGCCATTCTAATGATCGGTTGCGTTCGGCGACAAAGTCTGCAACCGACTCTTGAAAGTCGAGTTCGTTGTAGCGACGCTCGGCCATAATGCCGTCGGGATCGTTGGGCGGCCACTCCGCTTCGGGCTGGTGCAGCGTCATATCAAGCCGCGTGCGAAAATCGTTGCGCTCCTCGTCGGCCAAGTGGTTGATCACCTCTAGGATCGACCAGGATTCATCGTCCGGCTTCCAGCGCGCCTGATCGGGCGTGACATCCCGCAGCAACGTTTGAATCGCATCGGCTTGGGTGCGCAACTGCGTTTGAATCTGTGCCATCGCGAGCATCGTTCCACCTCTCCGTCTGCGTCTAGCTAATCCACGCGGCCCAATAGATAGCGGTGGTGCGCCCAGATCGCTTTGATCTGCCAGGGCAAGGGCGCACGGTCAAGCCACGCGTAGCGCATCACGCGCTCATACAAGTCCGGTTCCTCGTCCATGTAATAGGCCATAGTGCTCCACTGCCAGCCGTCGCCGGTGAACTGCTCTTCAAGGCGGCGGCTGCGAATGCCCAGGCGTTTGAGCACTTCGTTGGCGGGCATGACCGTATCGGGCCAGGGCGGGACATCCAGCACGCCTTCTTGGATAATTTTGACCCCGGCGCTCTCCAAGATGGCGCGGATGCGCCCCATATCGGTCCAGCGCTCATCGTGGGTACGGAAGAAGTCCCGGTCGATGATCAGCTTGCGCATCCAGTAGCCCACCTGCAAGTTGTTGGGCATGGCGACCAGGACCAGCTTGCGGCTGGTGCGTGCCAATTCAGCCAGCAGCCCCGCGGGATCGTCGATGTACCACAGCCCGGCCCACTGCCAAGTGAGATCAAAGCTGCGGTCGGGAAAAGGCAGGCTGCCCCATTCGTCGGGGGCAACTTCGACCAGGTTAATGGGCAGCTTGAGGTCTTCCTGCCAGATGCGGCGCACCCCGGCCAGCCGTTCGGGTTGATCGTCCACCGCGGTGATGCGCACCCCGCGCTGCGCCAGCGCATAGGTGTTGATGCCGCTGACCCCGGCCATGCCGTAGAGCGGCGCTTCGAGCACATTGCCCACGTTGTAGCGGTCGGCCAGGTCGGTGAGAAAGTCGTTGAGCACAAAGCGCTCGTAGACAAGCCCCAGCCCTTCGTTGTAGTCGGTTAAATAGCGCCGCCAGGGTTCTTGGGCGGGCGCTGTGTCGCTATCGTGCTTCGCTTGGATCATGTTCCTGCGTATCCTGCTGTTGGGTGGTGTGGGCGGGCGGCTGGTCTGCTTCGTCCGGCGTGATCGGCCAGTCGGTCAGCGGTTCGACAATCAGGGTGAACCCATCGCGGCCGACGACGCGCACGCGGGTGGGCGGGGCGACCTCTCCCTCGGTCAGCCGCGCATTCCACCATTCGCCCGCAACCATGACCGCGCCCGGCGTCGAATGGTCGAACGGCGCTTGGACCCGGCCAATCTGCCCGATCAAGGCCTCGCCGCCGGTCACCACCGGATTTCTCTGCGCTTGCAGCGCCTTGACGCCGCCAAAGATCGCCAGCCCGCCGAGGCCCACACCGACCAAGATCAGCGTTGTCCAGGGCACAGTCACGCCGGGTGCATCGAAGAGCAGCGCGCCGCCCAGGATAAAGGCGATGACGCCGCCAACCGCCAACACGCCAAAGGACGGCGTAAAGGCTTCGGCCACAAAGAGCGCCAGCGCAACCGCCATCAACGCCAGGCCGGTCAAATTGGCGTCCAACTGGCCCACGCCATAGAAGGCCAGGAGCAGGCAGAGCGCGCCGAGGATGCCGGGAAAGCCAAAGCCAGGCGTGCGGATCTCGATGATCAGGCCGAGGATGCCCAAACTGAGCAAGATGGCGGCTACGTTGGGATCGACCAACAGGTTCAGGCCGCGCTGGATGGGCGTCATCTCGAGGAAGTCAAAGGTTGCCTGCCGTGTGTGCAGGGTGATCTCGTTCTGGCCGATGGTGACGCGGCGTTCGTCCAACTGGCGGGCCAGGTCGTCGAGATCGCTCGCGATCAAGTCGACCACGCCCAGGTCAAGCGCCTGCTGCGCGGTGGCGGCGGCCGCGTCTTGCACCGCGGCAATGGCCCATTCGGTGGCCTCTTGCCCGCGGCGGTCGGCCAGGTTTTCAATGTCGGCGCTGAGCATGTTGGTGATCTTGGCGGCCAGGGTTTCGTCAATGTCGCCGCCGCTCATATCGACCGGGCTGGCCGCGCCGATGCTTGTGCCAGGGGCCATGGCCGCGACATGGCCCGCCAGGGTGATAAAAGTGCCCGCGCTGCCTGCGCGCGCACCGGCAGGCGCGACATAGACCACGATGGGCACGGGCGACGCCAGCATGTGCTGGACGATGGACTTGGTGACCTCGACGCTGCCGCCGGGGGTATCCAGACGCAGCACAACCGCCGCGGCTTGTGTGGCCGTTGCCTGTTGGATGCCTTTGGATAAATAGGTTTCGAGGATGGGCGTAACCGGCCCCTCGAAGGTCAGGATGACCAGGTGCGGGCGCGTATCTGTATCACTCGCACCCGTATCGCTGTTCGTGGTATCGCTGCTTGTGGCGTTGTCTTGGGCGCGCAGCGGCGGCGCGGAGAGGGCCAGCAGCCCTAGCACCAGGCTGATAAAAAGCGTGCTGACCAGGAGCGTGCGGGTGAGGCGCATGGGCGTTTGGGCCGGTGCGCTGGCATCGAGTGCTGCTGTGCGGTAGCGGTTCATGTGGCTTTGACCGGGGCGGAACGTTGGCCGCGCTTGACCCGTTCGACCTCGGCGATCATCTCTTCGACCGACCGGCGACCTGCTTCGCTCGGCGCGCCCAGCATCTGCGTCAGTTCGTCGATGCGTTCGCTGCCGTTCAAGTCGCGCACGACGGTGCTGGTGCGCTCTTGGCCGTTGATGACCTGCACGCGCTTGTTGACGGTAAAGTGCTTGTCGCCAAACGCGGCCAGTTGAGGCAAGTGGGTGATGCACAATACCTGATGGGGGACTAGTGCGCGCTTGCTGCTGTTGCTATTCATGTTGCCGCCGAGGGCGTCCTGGCGCGGCAGTTGGCCGGTCAAGAACCAGAGCTTTTCGCCCACGACCGTGCCGACTCGCCCGCCGATACCCTGGTCGATCTCGTCAAAGATCAGGGTTGGTGTGGCGTCAGCATGCGCCAGCACGCTCTTGAGCGCCAGCATGAGGCGTGCCGTTTCACCGCCGGACGCGACCTTTGCCATTGGCTTGAGCGGTTCGCCGGGGTTGGCGCTGATCAGGAACTCGACCTGGTCTACGCCCGTGCTGTCAAAGGCGACGCGTCGCCCATCGGGCAAGTAAGCGCCGTTTTCGCGCTCGACCTGTTCGACCGCTACGCCGAAGCGCGCCCGCTCCATGCGCAGGTCGGCCAATTCGACCTCCACGCCGCGCGCCAGCCGTTCCCCTGCGATGCGGCGCTGCTCGCTAAGCTGCGCGGCTAAGTCGCCGATCCGGCGCAAGAGCTGGTCTTCCGCTTCTTCCAATTCGGCGGTCTTGACCTCCCAATTGCTCAAGCTCTCCAGTTCGATCTGGGCCTGTTCGCCAAAGGCGATGATCTGCGGAATGGTATCCCCATACTTGCGTTTGAGGTTTTGGATCAACTCGATGCGCTCCTCCACCTCTTCCAACCGTTCGGGGTTAAATTCCAGTTGCTCGCCATAATCTTCAAGCGTGCGCGCCAGTTCGCCCAACTGCTCCAGCAGCGCCTGGGCTTCATCTGCACTGACTTGCATGGAGGGATCGATGCGCGCCAGCCGTTCGAGCCGCGCCACTGCCTCGCTCACCAGATCGAGCACGGCTGGCATGTCGCCGTCGCCGACGCTGAGGATGGCTTGGGAAGATTGGGCGAGTTGGAGCAGGGTTTCGGCGTTGCCCAAGCGCACCCGTTCGGCCTCCAACTCTTCGTCTTCGCCCGCTTGCAGCCGCGCACTGAAGATCTCGTCGGTCTGGAAACTGAGCAGATCGACGCGCTGGGCCAGGGTGCGCGCATCTTGGCGCAGCCGCTTGAGTTCGGCGCGCACCGTGCGTAGTTCGGCGACAGCCTGGCCCACCTGGTGGCGCAAGGGCAGCAGACCGGCATACCGGTCGAGCAGGTGGACATGGGTGCGCGGGCGCAGCAGGTTGAGATGCTCGCCCTGCCCGTGGACATCGATCAACGCACCGGCAATATCGCTGAGAATTTGCAGGCTGACCGTGCGGCCATTGATGCGGCAGACATTGCGCCCATTGCGCCGCACTTCGCGGTTGAGCGTGACCCAATCCGGCGTATCGGGATCGTCGAGCCCTTGCTCTTCCAATGCGGCGCTGACCTGGGCGGAAATCTCGCTGCCAGGTTCCAGGTAAAAGGTGGCCTCGATCTGGGCCAGTTCCTCACCGGCACGCACCCATTCAGCCGCGCCGCGATCGCCCAGCAGCAGACCCAGCGCATCGATGATGATCGATTTGCCTGCTCCGGTTTCACCCGTTAAAATGTTTAGCCCTTGACCAAACTGCAAATGCAGGTCGTCAATGATGGCGAAGTTGCGGATGCTCAGTTCGTGCAGCATGGACCGAATTTTAGCACATCGCTGCCAAAGGATGAAGAAGAACGTATCACTTGGCAACGTCTTTCCACAGTGCTATACTGTCCATAGAGATTGTCCAACGAGACTGTCCAACGTGAGCATGCCCTGTGCAGCGCTCCTTGCGCGGCAATTCAAGTGTAGCAGTCCAAGTATTGCGATGAGCCTGCACGCTCTGTACCCATTTTAAGGAGAACCAATAGGATGTTTCCCAAGATTGGCCCTGTTGAGCTGATTCTGATCCTCGTGATTGTGACCATGCTGTTTGGCGTCGGCAAACTGCCTGAGGTGTTTGGCTCGGTTGGGCGCGGCATTCGCGAGTTCCGCCGCAACGCCTCTGATCCGGATGAGTTGAAGCAGGACGATGCGGCTGACACGACGGTCAATGCTGAAGAGGCTTCCAAGCCTACCGCCAGCTAAGTTCGCCGTCCCTTCAGGCGATGCCGTTCCGCCCTGCGGGCGCGTCGGCGTCATGCCTGTGCATCCCGCTTCGTATTCGACTACTTCATTCGGCTGTATCTCCGGCTAAGTGAATAGTGAATTTCTCGAACGATCCGTTGCGGTCAATTGGTCGCTGCCTGAACGTTAGATCCCTGCCAGATCCATGATCCATGCATGAATCAAACCGTGTGGGCGGTCGCTTCGAGGAATAGGGTTGTGCGAACCCGGTTGTCAAGCTGGATTGAACAACCGGGTTAGTTTTGATCGCCTCACTGGACGGCGGGCAGGCTGTGTGTCGCCGCCGGTTTTCTATTCAAGTTACCCATCAACCTCCTGCGCCGTGAAAGGGTATCATGGTTCGACTGGTGCGTTTGCTGGCCTTTGGCTTGGTTGTGGCTTGCGTCAGTCTAGCCCAATACTTGTACGCAACGCTCAGTTTGGCCGACCTGATCCCTGCCTGGCTTGTCGCGCACTCGACGATGTTCGCCCGGCTGGCGCGCTGGTCACCCGAAGATCAACTGACTCTCGCCAACTGGCTGACGCTCTTTAGTCTCCTAGGCTTCGGCCTGATCACCCCCTGGTGGCACGGCGAACGGGGCCGCTACTATCGACGGCTGCCCACCCAACCCAGCACAGTGCGCCGGGTCTGGTGGGGCGCGTGGATTGCCGCGGCGCTGGCTGTGTGCCTGGCGGCTGGGGCTGCTGTCGCGGCTTGGCAAGGGCAAGCCGGAGCCTGGACGAGCGCGCTGTGGCTTGTCGCGGTCATTGCCTATCTTTCGGCCGGTCAATTGGCGGCTTGGGCGCGGCCTGCCGTGGTCTATGCCGATAGCTATGTGGAGAGCGTGCGCCCGTGGGGTAGCTGGCCCTGGCTGGTCGTGTTGATCGTCATCTTTGGCGCGCTCTACTCCTATCGGCTGGTCGATCTGCCCGCGCGTATCGAACCCGCGGTGGCCGAGGTGGGGCTGGCGGCGCGCGCCTGGCTGCGCAGCGGCATGGGCGACGCCTTTGATCTCACGGCGTGGGGCCTGCCCCAACTCACCTTGAGCCTGCCTGCGCTGCTGCTGGGGCTGGGCCTCGATGGTTTGCTGGCTGTGCGCTTGTCCGGCGTGGCGGCTGCGCTGGTGCTGTTGGCGGGCATGTGGGCGGTCGGGTGCGAGCTATTCCGCCGCGTGCCGCTGCAGGGTGCGTATGGCGAAGGTATGGAAGATGATGGGCGCTGGCTGGCCCTGATGAGCGCGTTGGCGCTGGGCGTGGCCCTGCCTATCTTCTACCTGGCGCGTATGCCGTTGATGCTGGAGCCGGTGGCATGGGGAGTGTGGGCGCTGTGGGCGCTGCTGCGCGGGCTGCGCCGCGACCGGCCCCACCTGCTTGGCCTGAGCGCCGCGCTGTGCGGCTGGTCCCTGCTCTACGGTGTGCCTGGCTTGTTCATGGTGGTCGGGTGTCTGATCGCCTGGGGCGCGATCTTTCTCCTAGAGCGCAGTTGGCTGGAGGGCAAACTGGTGACGCGCACCCGAAGCGGCGAGGCTGTACGCGTGCAGCGCGGCGTGGGCTGGCGCGGCTTTGGCTATTGGATCGGGGGAATCGGCATCTTGATCGCGCCGCTGATTGGTCGCTGGCTGGCCCTGCCCCAGACGCTGCCGGCCCATTGGCGCTGGTCGCCCATTCCGCTGCCCATCAGCCCGTCGCCGGGGCCGCAAGCGTTTCTAGACCGCTTGGCGCTTGCGCTGCTGGGCATCAACCATTTTCCCGACCTGAGCGGCATTGCGCTGCAAGGCAGCCCCTTTCTGCAATCGCTCTTTGTCCCGGTGGCGATCTTAGCAATGGGCGCGCTGCTGCTCAACATCGACAGCTTGATCGGTTGGTTTCTCACAATCTGGCTCACGCTGTCGCTGGTGATCCTCACGCTGGCCGCGCCGCTGCTGCCCTACTGGCCCGCGTATGTGGTCCTGCTGCCGCCCCTCTGCCTGGCGATTGCCTTCGGCCTGGATCGGATGCGGCTGCTCTTCTTGACCACGTTGGGCACTTGGTCATTCCAGGCGACAGTCTATCTGGCGCTGGGTGTCCTGGTGGCCGCGGGCTTCTTGGGCTGGGTCCAGTTCTACAGCGATGCCCAACAGGGCGTCGACGTGGCGAGCAGCATGGCGCGCGCGCTGCGCGGGACGGAAACAGCCCAGGTGACGGTGGTCGACGGCAATGTCATGTTGTCGGCGCTGTTGGACAGCCCGGCAGTGGAGTTGGCCGCGGCAAGCACCGCGGCGCGCGTCGTGATCGCGGACGTGGACGCGCTGCCGCCGCAGTCGCCCGGCGCGCGCCTCTTGCTCTCGCCGGAGGATTGGATCTATCTGCGCGACTTGATGCGCGCCTACCCAGGCGGCTCCTTGACCGCGGTGCGCGACCTGCGTGCCAATCCGCTGGTCTATATCTATGACCTGCCAGCCGTCCTCGAAGAGTAGCGGACAAGAGTAGCGGGGCAGACCGGCTTTGGGGGTGTTCGGCAGCGGGATAGCAGGCCATTTGGGGCCAGGCGGGTGTGTTGCTATACTTGCACCCATTAGTGACTGTCTTATTATTACCGATTTATTGTTGATATTGGTTTTTGATATAGAGTTTTGATATAGATTGTTGATATAGATTGTTGATATAGATATCGAGGAGAATTCGATGGGCTTACAGGGATTCTTGATGATCGCTACGAACATCGTAGCCATCGCATTGATTGTGATCGTCCTGGTTCAAGGTCAGACCAGCAGCGGCTTGGGCAGCGCGTTCGGCGGCACGGATATCTACCGCACCCGGCGCGGCATCGAAAAGACGCTTTTTAATTTGACCTTTCTGCTGGCAGGGGTGTTCGCTCTCTTTTCGCTGCTCGCGGTGATCTTCGAATAAACGGCGCGACGCGCAAACCATCTGGCGGCGAATGAGACGATTCGCCACATTGATGCACTGGCAGGCGGCCTATCGGTAGAGATTGAATAGCAGAGGGCCGATCCTCTGCTATCTTTGATTGGGCGCTTCTCGATTCTGACTATGCAGGAAATTTATCCGCCACGTCCCGCTGTCCCAAACTCCCCTACCGCGTCCATCGGCCAGCATTTACGCTGGCAGTTGGCGCTGGCGCTGGCAGGGGTGCTGCTGTTGGCGACGCTGCTTGGCTATTCTACCTATAATCTGGCGACTGTGCTCGTCCCCGACGAGGGCGGTGTTTTTCGTGAAGGGGTGGCGGGCAACCCGCGCTATCTGAACCCGCTGCTGTGCGACGCCACCGATATCGATCTGGACCTGTGCCACCTGCTCTATCGCGGCCTGACCCGGATCGACAAGAACGGCCGCGTTGTGCCTGAATTGGCAGTGGATTGGACGGTAGAAAACGGGACGGTCTACACCTTCTATATGAAGCCCGACCAGTTTTGGCATGACGGCACGCGTGTCACCGCGGACGATGTGATCTTTACAATCAACGTCTTGAAAGACCCGGCTGTCTTTAGCCTGCCCGACCTAACAAGCCTCTGGCGTGCGGTCGAGGTTGAAAAGATTGACGACCTGACCGTCCGCTTCACCCTGTCGCAGCCTTTCACGCCTTTCTTGGACTACACAGCCATTGGCCTGCTGCCTGAACACATTTGGCGCGATGTCCCGGCTGAAGAACTGGCGACGAAGCCGCTCAATGCCACCCCTATCGGCAATGGGCCGCTGCGCGTGGTGACCACCGCGGCCGACCACATTCGCCTTGAGCCAAGCCCCTACTATCGGGGCGATCGTCCCTATCTCTCCGCGCTGGAACTGCGCTTCTATCCCGACCACGCCAGCCTCTTTACTGCATTTATCAACGGGGAGATCGACGGCATCAGCCATGTGCTGCCGCAGGACTTGGCTGTGGCGACTGAGCGCGATGATCTCACGCTCTTCTCGACCGTCCAGTCCGAATATCTGACCATCCTCTTCAATTTGAAGAATCCCGATGTGCCTTTCTTTCAGGAGAAAGAGGTGCGCCAAGCGCTCTACTACGGCGTGAACCGCGAGGCATTGGTCAACGAAGTCGCCAACGGGCAGGGCGTCGTCGCACACAGCTTGCTCATGCCGGAAAATTGGGCTTATAACCCCAATACGGTTCGCTACCCCTATGATCCGGCCCAGGCCATTCAACTGCTGGAGTCGGCAGGGTGGGTGGATACGGATGGGGATGGCATCCGCGAAAAAGAGGGCCAATCGCTGCGCTTTTTGCTCTATTCCAACGATGACCCGCTGCGCCAGGCATTGATCGAGCGTATCGCAGCCGATTGGCGCACGATTGGCGTGGACGCGACGCCGACGCCTGTGACCTTCGCCGGTCTTGTGGCCGATTTCCTCAACCCGCGGCGCTTTGACGCGGCATTGATTGGTTGGGAATTGAGCGGTGACCCCGACCCTTACCCGCTGTGGCACAGCACCCAGGCCGAGGGCGGCGGCCAGAACTACAGCGGGTGGGCGAATGATGAAGCCGACGCCATGATGGAGCAGGCCCGCGCCCTCACCGACGAGGCGGCGCGGCGCGCCCGCTACTATCGCTTTCAAGAGATCTTCGCCGAAGAAGTGCCGGCCATCTTGCTCTACTATCCGGTCTATACCTATGGCGTCAACTCGCGCGTGCATAACGTGCAGATCGGCTCGCTCAACCAGCCCAACGAGCGCTTTGATACCTTTGCCGATTGGTACATCCTGACCCGGCGCGTGCCCGCCAACCAAGCGCCCGCTGCCGCGCCGCCTACGCCGCCCGGCAGCGCGAACATACGTCCCGCGGAGCCATAGGGGCGGCTGCATCGAGCTTGAATTAGCGGATCGCCTCTGGAAAATTTGACAGAGAGAGCCGCTGGTGATAACATGCTCACCACATCGATAGAGGTGCTCGCCGCAGTGGCGGAATCGGCAGACGCGCTACGTTCAGGGCGTAGTGGGCATTAGCCCGTGGGGGTTCAAGTCCCTCCTGCGGCACCAAACGGGAGATGGTTGCGACCATCTCCTTTTTTTTATCTCTTTTCTTCATCTCCTTTTGGCCTGTCGTGCGTCATTAAGCTATAGAGCAGTATAGGGTGGCGGCTTTTGGCGGCGGTTCGCCCTGTCGTTTGCTCTATGCTATACTGCGGGCCACTAGCCTTTTTGCGATTCCCTGACACATATCCGCATCAGCGCAGCGGATCTCCGACTCTACGTATTGGATTGCGTTATGTATCCATCTCGCCGTCTCCGTTTGATTCTTATCCTCATGATCGTCCTGTGTGGCGTCTTTGCCTACAGCTACAGTTCGCGTTTGTCTGAACGCAAAGCGCTGGAAGCTGCCATTGCCGAGCAGGAAGCGCGCATCGCCGCCGCGCTCGACCGGCAGGCCGCGCTCAAGGCCGACTTAGCGCAGATTGACAGCCCTGAATACCTGGATCGTGTGGCGCGGCAAGAGCTTGACTTGGCCTTGCCCGGCGATAAGGTGCTTGTCCTGATCAAGCCCACGCCTGCCGCAGCGGGCGATGCAGCGCACGCGACGGTTGAGGCAGCAGGCACGCAAGCGGCAGCGCCGGGCGATCTGCCTGTGTGGCAGCAGTGGGTCGGCTTCTTTACGAATGAATCCAGCCCAGCCCCCTAGCCGCACCCTTTATTTATCACCCATTCCACAGCCCACGGCACAAAGCCCGCGAGGAAACCATGAAGATCAAATTTTATGCCCATGCCTCATTCCGGCTGGAGGGCGACGGCGTCAGCATTGTGACGGATCCCTATACGCCGGGGCCGGAAGTATCCAACTTTGCGCCCATCGAAGAAGCAGCCGACATTGTGATCATGTCGTCGGCAACGGATCGCTTTCACAGCGATCCGAGCCACGTCGGCGGCAACCCCACCGTCGTCAACGCGGTCGAAGTGCCGCCGGAGGGGGTCACGGTCAAAGGCGTGCCGATTCAGGCGTATCAGACCATGGAAAGCCTGACCTGGGACTTTGGCCGCGACCCAGACGCCAACGCCATGTACAGCTTCACGCTTGACGGGCTGCGTATCCTGCATATCGGCGACATCGGCAACCCGCTGGCCGAGGAGCATTTGCAGGCGCTGGCGGGCAATGTCGATGTGATGTTTGCCTTGACCGGCGGCAATGCCACCATCGCGCTGGACGATCTGGACGCGGCGATCCAAGCCATTGCCCCGCGCGTGGTGATCCCCATGCACTTTTTTGTGCCGCAAGGTCGCCTCAAGATTCTCCCCGTCACCGAGTTTACCAAGCGCTATCCGCCAGAGCAGGTGACGTTTGTCAGCGGCAGCGAACTGGAATTGACGCGGGACACCCTGCCCGAATCCTTGCACATCTATGTGCTAGAACAGGCGCGGTAAGTCCCGTGTTCGATCTAATCAAAGAACTGACCGAGTTGTCGGGGCCGGTGGGCCAAGAAGATGCCGTCTTGGAGCGTGTGTCGGCACTGTGGCGCGAGGCCGGGCTAACGGTGGAGCGCAGCAAGATCGGCAACGTACATGCCGAGGTGGGCGAGCGCGGCCCGCGCGTTGTGATGGCGGCCCACGCCGACGAACTGACCTATCTGGTGCGCGCCATTCACCCGGACGGCTATTTGTGGTTGGCGGGCGGGCAAGCCTGGACGCGCACCCTGACCCTGCGCAACAGCTTTACCATTGGGCAGCGCGTCAAGGTGCTGGCGCGCCACCGAGTCATCCCCGGCGTGATCGCCACAACGACGGGCCATTTGGCTTCGCTGTCGCTGCCCGACCTCAATGAACTCTCCTGGCGCGATTTCTGGGTCGATACAGGGCTGACCCAAGCCGAACTGGTCGAGGCAGGCGTCACGCCCGGCACGCGTGTGATCTGGGACGCGACCACCGAGCAGTTTGGCCCTCATGTGGTGGGTAAGGCGCTGGATGACCGCGTGCTACTGGCTGTGATGACCGAGATCGTGCGCCGCGTGCCCGCGTCCGAAATGGGCTGCCGTCTTACGCTGGCCGCCACTGTGCAGGAGGAGATTGGGCTGGTGGGCGCAACCGCGCTAGGCATGCGCGATCACTTTGACGCGGCCATCGTCTTGGAGATCGGTCTGGCCGGTGACATCCCCGGCGTACCCGATGATATGATGCCGCTGCGCCTGGGCGAGGGGCCTGTACTCGTCCATAAGGATTCGCTAGTGCACTATGACTACCGGGTGACACAGGCACTGGAAGCCACCGCGGCGGATGCGGGGATTGCCATCCAGCACGCGGTCTTTGGCTCCTTTGGCAGCGATGGCGCGGGCTTCATGCGCGCCGATATTCCGGCGGGTCTGGTCGCCTTCCCCACGCGCTACACCCATACCCCCTTTGAAACAGCCCACTTGGGCGATATTGAGCAATTGGTGTCGTGGTTGGCTGCCTTCGTCCGCAGCGCGGATCGACGTTTGGCCGCGTAGCGAGCCGGATGGGGCTAGCCCGCGCCCGTCGCGGTGTCGACATCGCGTTCTGCTTGACGCCCGCTGAGACCTTCCGGGGCGCTCCGAGCGGCCCGGAAGGTGAATCCCTGTGAATTTGTAGAAATTAACAGGGTGATCGCTGGTCGCCTGGGGATCGAATCCCCAGGCTAGTGGTGGGAAA
>CAZZNG010000064.1:0-22787 GCA_964655505.1 uncultured Litorilinea sp.
GTTGTGTTTTTGGGTGTTGGATTTACTAGGTGCAGGGTTTCGAGTGTGCGTAAAGCTTACTGCAGTGCAACCAAGGCGTACAGGCGCGTCAGGGCGTATAGAAAACCGACTCCATACGCGCCCACCACTCGCCGGGCGCGCGCGACGGCAGCGGCTCTTGACAGGGGTTGGTATAGGTCCACCACTCCTGCGTCTTGGGGTCTGCAGCCATCTTCGCCATGTCCGCATCAAAGTCATCGCCCCAATATTCGTAGTAGCTGAAGAGGTAGCCGTCGTGATAGAAGATCGAATAGTTGCGGATGTTGCAGGCGTGAATGGTCGCCAGCACTTCGGGCCAGGGATCGGCATGCAGCGCCTTGTATTCGGCGAGCTTTTCAGGCTTGACCTTGATCACAGAACCAAACCGTTGCGGTGGCATGCACAAAACTCCTCGATTGATAGAGATGAAGTTTTCGGCTTTAGGTGTGAAGTGTTAAGGGGAGCCGCCCGACTCAGCACAACTCAGCACACGTAAGACGCAACACTTAGCACCCCAATACCTTAGAAAAGCTTAAGGAAAGCTTACTACAGGCATGAAGGCTGAACCAATCCATCGCGCCCCTGCATAACATGTAGACAACGGGCCGGATGTTATGCGTTCGCCTGAATTTGGTGTAGGCTTACAAGTACAGCATAAACCAGTTGTATACCCCGCCCAAGCCCCCCGCTCAGCATGGGCTAGGACGAGGCGATCTCGACGAGACACGCCAACTCGCGCCCGCCCGCGCGCTAGATTGAGAACACCATGGCTATTGCCCCTGCCAAAGACAAAGTCGATATATCCCAACAACAGGGGATATCTTGGAAGCAGCGCCAAGAATTGGTGATGCAGGTCATACGGCTGGCGCTGCCGGTGATTGCGACCAATTTGCTGCAAAGCTTGGTCGATGTAATCGATGTCTTCATGGTGGGTAGGCTAGGGCCAATCGCCATCGCCGCGGTCGGCATGAGCAGCGCGATCCGTATGCTCATGCTGGTGATGCTGCTCTCGGTCGCGGCCGGGGCCATGAGCCTGATCGCACAGGCCAAAGGCGCGCGCGATCCACAGCAGATGAGCACCGTCACACGCCAGGCCATCACCTCTGGCCTATTGATGTCGCTGGCGCTGGCTGTGGTAGGGTTTACGTTGGCGCGCCCTTTGCTGACGCTGGTCAACAGCGGCGGCGACCCGCGCGCGGTCGATCTCGGCGTCTCCTATCTGCAGATCCTCTTTTTGGGCACGCCTTTCTTGGTGCTCAATATCGTGATGAACCGGCTGATGCAAGGCGCAGGCGACACCCTGACCCCGCTCTATATCACCGGCTCGTTGAATGTGCTCAACGTCCTCTTTAACTATATCTTTATGTTCGGGGTGGGGCCTGTGCCGGCCTTTGGCGTGGCCGGTGCAGCCATGGGCACAGTCACCGCGCGTGCCATCGGCGTCTTGGTCGTCTTCATCATCATCTATTCGGGCAAGAACGTCGTCAAACTGCTGCCGGGGAGCTACTGGCCCAACTGGCGGCTGATCGGCGACATCCTTTCCATTGGCGTGCCTTCGGGCATGCAGGGCGTCTTTCGCAACGGCTCACGGCTGATGGTGATCGGCCTGGTCACCTCCACCGAAGTGGGAACCTATGGCGCGGCCGCGCTGGCGATTGGCTTCCAGGTAGAATCACTGGTCTTTATGCCTGGGCTGGCGCTCAACTTGGCCGCGACAACGTTGGTGGGCCAGGCGTTGGGTAGCTGGCAGCCCAGAGACGCGCGCCTGCGCGGCAACATGGCGATCTACATCGGGTTGTTCGTGATGATCATCCTTGCCATCCCCATTGTGATCTTCGCGCCCGCGATTGTGCGTCTCTTTGATCCAAGCGCGCACCCGGTCTTGTTGCAGACAGGCACCTCCTATTTCCGGATCAGCACGGTGGCGCTGCCCCTCAGCGCGGTGGGCATGGTCGCCAATGGTGCGCTGCGCGGCGCAGGCGATACCGTGCCCGGCTTGATCAGCACGATCCTGGCCCGCACAGTCGCCACAGTGGGAATCGCCTATGTGTTGGCGTTTCCACTGGGCATGGGGTCGCAAGGCGTATGGTACGCCCTTGTGATCGGCACAGTGATCGATGCAATCTACATGGGGTGGCGCTGGCGCGGCAAGACGTGGCTGAGGGTGGCGCTGCATAAGTCAACGCTGTATCGCCAACACCTCCATCAGTTGCCGTCCGCGCTGCAAGAGCAGTATCTAGAAGAGGTGCGCGAGCCGTTGATGGGCGAGCCGACGGCACGGGAGCATGTAGACCAGGACGGGGTGGTCTACGTGCTGCGCGATCGGAAAGTGAAAGTTACATTCGACGCAGCCGGCTACCACATGGCGACCGCGTAGTCGTACAACGTTAATCTTCCCGGAAGCCCGCAGCTTCATGCCCATCTTGCGAGCAGATGGGCGTTAGATGACATTCCATCTTGCGAGCAGATGGGCGTCGCTTCCGGGAAGATCGTCTCTCTCTCTTTCCTTACGCTTCTTCCAAATATCCCCCGGCGTCTGCCTGCGCCAATACAGCCTGGATCGTCTGCATCAGCGCGCGCGCCGATTCGACGCTGAGTTCCACAGCCACCCGCGCGGACGGTCCCTCCGCCTCATTGACAAAGTCGATGTTCAGCGCATGTTCAAACGCGGCATTAAAGGGATGATCGTAGGAGACATTGGCCTGGCGCACGGCGAACCACCCCGCGGCCCCTTTCCCGCTGCCCTCGACGCTGACCTGCTCGACAATCATGGTACACATGGAAAGCTCCCCCTCTTTCTGATTGTGTTTCTGATCGTGACGCTGCCTGATTGTGCGTTTCCCTGATGATGCGTTACTTCGCCGCTGTGCCGATGGTTTTCTCTAGGAAGGCAAAGACCTTCTTCCAGCCGTCCACCGCTTGTTCCTGGCGGTAGGCAGACCGGTCATAGTAGAAAAAACCGTGGCCCGCGCCGGGGTACATGTGAAACTCGTAGTTCTTGCCATGCCGCTTGAGTTCTTCCTCAAATCGCGCCACATGTTCCGGCGTCGGGTTATGGTCTTCCTCGCCAAACAGCCCCAGGATGGGGCAGGGCAGGTCTTTGGTATAGTCCAATGGCGCGACCGGCTGATTAGGCGTCAATTCGTTGGGCGCCATGACGACGCGACCGCCCCACAGATCAAGCACGGCATCGAAACCAGGTGCGCGGCAAGCGGCAAGAAAGGCATGTCGCCCGCCGGAACAAGTGCCAAAGACCGCAACTTTGCCGTTGCTGATCGGCTGGCTGCGTAGATAGGCCTGCGCGCCTGCAATATCGCCTACGACTTGGTCATCCGGCACGCCGCCCGCAGCCCGCACCGTCGCCGCCACGTCATCGGGCGCGCCATGCCCGGCGCGGAAATAAAGGTTGGGCGACAGCGCGGCATAGCCGTGATGGGCGAATTTGCGCGTCGCCTCGCGATACCACTCATCCCAGCCCGGCATGTGGTGAACCAGGACAACACCGGGGAACGGCCCCGGGCCGAGGGGACGCGCGGAATAGGCATTGATCATGTCTCCGTTGGCCCCGCGGATCATCACGGTTTCGGCCAACATTCCTTCGTACATGTCCGTCTGGTACATGGCTGCTGCTCCCGTGTGTGCCTATGGGTCGGCTGTGGATGTTCAGAAGACAAACGTAGAAACGAGGGTACGGGCGGGAATGGGAGGAGACATCCCCTCCCATTCCCGAAGCTGAAAGCAAGCGGTCAGTCGATGCCGTAGAAGCGGCGAGCGTTGGTCGAGAAGATGCGCTGTTGGGCTTCCTCGCCCAAGTGGGCCGTCGCCCAATCCAACGTGGCGATCCAAGTGGGGTAGGCAATTGCCAGCTTGGCGACCGGCCAATCTCCGCCATAAAAAACACGGTCGATGCCAAAAGCGGCGATAGCATGGTCGATGTACGGGCGCAGTTGCTCGCGCGTCCAGTTGTCGTGGTCAGCCTCAGTCGCCAAGCCCGACAGCTTGCACTGGACATTGGGGAAACTCGCCAGCGCCTGCAGGTGGGTCGCCCACGGCTCAAACAGCCCTTCTTTAACGGCAGGCTTGCCAAAATGGTCGAGCACAAAAGAGACATCCGGGCACTGTTCAACCAGGCGAATGGCATCTTCCATCTGATAGTGCCTGATGCAGATATCAAAGCGCAGCCCGTAGTCGGTCAGGCTCTGCACGGCTTCGACAAAGGCAGGCTGGGTGCAAAAGCCGGGCGCTTCGGATTGGATCAAGCGGCGAATCCCCCGCACCAGGGGCAAGCGCGTCAGCGCGTCCAGTTGCAGCCGCACGGCGTCGGGGCCTTCCTCCAGCGCGGCCGAGGCCACAATCGCCTGGATGCGCGGCTCCTGCGCGGCCAATTCGGCGACCCAGGCTGCTTCGTCAAGCCGCTGGTCCGCGCGGCAGTCGGCTTCGACAAAGACAATGCCCTGGATATCGATCTCGACATCCGGGTTGGCTCTTGCCTCGGCCATTAGATCGGCGGGTAGATGGGGGCGGGCAATGGCGGGCGCGCCGCTGTGCCAGGGGTAGGCGATGCGCGCGGGATCCCAAAAATGAATGTGGCTGTCGACAACGGCAAGCGGCATACTGTCCTCGCAGATTATGAATCGCAGATGGTGAGTCAATGGGTGGGCAGTTGTGGGCAGCGCAGACCAGAGCAGGCCGCCAGGCCCATTCTATCATTGCCACAGCCCACCCGCAACCGACTTGGCAAAGTCCACAGACCGTGCTGGATCAAAAAAGCGACGGGCCGCCAGGTTCACCCGGCAGCCCGTCGCTTTTCTATACAAGTTGGCAGTTCGATTGCCCAGCTTACGCGTTCGACGCGCTCTGCTCTTCCACCTGCTTGACCAGTTCAACCTCAATGTCGATGCGGACCTGCTCGCCCACCAGCACGCCGCCAGTCTCGATGGGCACATTCCAGACCAAGCCCCAATCCTTGCGGTTGATGGTGGTGGTGGCGCTGAAGCCTGCGGTGATCATGGGGCCGAGCGGGCTGGGCGCTTGACCGTGATACTCGACATCCAACGTCACCGGCTTGGTAACGCCACGGATGGTCAGATCGCCGTGCAGTTTGCCCGTGTTCTCGCCGGTTTGCTCGACCCGCGTGCTCTTGAACGTGATAGTCGGGTAATTTTCAACGTCCAAGAAGTCGGGCGAGCGCAGATGCGCGTCGCGGTCGGCCTGGCGTGTGTTGATGCTGGCCGCGTCGATCTCTACATAGACCGAGCTATTTTCCGGGTTTTCCTCGTCTGCATCCACAGTGCCGCTGAAGCTCTCAAATTGGCCGCGCACGTTGGAGACCATCATGTGACGAACCCTGAAACTAATCTCCGAGTGAGCCTTATCAATTTCCCAAGCCATCCTGATTCCTCCCTCTTTCTCCTATTGCATAGGACTTAAATGGATACGATTTAGACTGACACACTTTGAATGACATACTTCGAACCGTGTCGCGAGCCGGTGTCTGCCTCTATGGGGTGCGTCCGGCCCGCTTGCTTTACTGTCCCCATCGTACACATCTTCCGTCAAACAACTGTCAGCAGGATGTCAAAGTGACGTCAACGCGACCGTCAACATTGCCCAATTTATATCGAAATCGCGTCAATTGCTGACGCGCGAGCGGCGCACAGCGTCAACAGTGGATGGTTCAGGGTCGGCTGGGGGTATGGAATTTAGCCAAGAGCGTAGAAAGAAACAGCCGGGCTACGGCGCGCCTGTGGGTGAGTGGTGGGATGAATCAGTGGATGGATCTGCGAGTTCGGCTTCCAATTCGGCCAGGCGCGGCAGCAGCCGCAGATAGTTGCCCGCGTGAATCTGATTGCGCGCCTCGGCCAGCGTCGACATCGCGGCCTCGCGCGGCAGCAAGGGGGCCAGCCACAGCCGAATCTGCGCGGCCAAGAAGCGGGTGGGCACCGCGTCGGCCTGGGCCAGCGCGGTTGAAAAGCGGTGGATTGCCAATTCCCTCTGCCCGCGTGCCAGCGCGACCAAGCCCAAGTTGGCTGTTAGCCCTGCAGTACGTTCTGGATGGCCAATACGTTGGGCATGGGCCAACCCTTGGCGAAAGGCCATCTCCGCGGCCTCTAGATCGCCTTGATCCAACGCCAGTTCGCCCAGGGTCGAAAGCAAATAGGGCAAGTGCGTCAACATGCCCCGTTCCTGGGCCAGCGCCAGCCCACGTTGGGCATACTCCTGCGCCTGGGGGTCGCCAAGCAGATGGAGATGATAGGCGAGGTTGTTGCAGGCCAAAATGTGGAAACTCAATGCTTCGTCGCTTGCCAATGACTGCGCGATCGCCAGGGTGCGGCGATAGCGCGCGACCGCGGCTTCAAGCCGTCCCTGCTGCGCGTCGATGTTGCCCAGTTCAAATTGAACTTGACCGGGCAGCACGCTGCCTTGCGCCAAACCCGCCTCTTCGATCTGTTTTTCCGCCGCGAGCAGATGGCTGGCGGCATCCTCCAGCGCCAGCCCTTCCAGCGAGAGGGCCGCGGCCCACATAAATTCGGACACGATGCGGATAGGGGCTGCGCGATGGCTGACAAAGGCTTGGGCCAGTTCGATCACTTCGCCATAGCGCGCCTGCATGAGCAAAGCCTCGCCCAGCAGTTGCAACACCTGCAGCAGCACCGCTTCATCCTGGCGTGTGCCCGGCAGCGCCAGCGCGTCGCGCAGCGTCTCGATGGCCTGGCTCGATTCACCGGCGTGAAACAGCGCGCGTCCCAATTCGGCCAGCAGCACCGAGCGCTCGTCGTCGCTCACGCCGGGGAGCGCCTGGCGGAAAAAGCTGACCGCGGAGCGCCAAGCAGCCAGCCGCACGGCACGCTGCCCGGCCAACCGCGCATATTTAGCCGCCTGCACAGGTTGATCGCCCTCGGCATAGTGCTGGGCCAGCAGCCCGGCCACTTCGTCCAGCCGGTCGTTGTGGATGCTCTCCAGCGCGGCAGCCACGCGGCGATGCAGCAGCCGGTGACGGCTCTCCCCGACTTGGCGATAGGCAACCTCCAGGGTCAGGGTATGGTCAAAGGCGAAACGCAGCGAGCCGGTGGGCATAGGGTCCGCCGCTTGTTTGGAACAGTCGCCCGCTTGCGGGTCGACCGGCGGCGCTATCTCATGGATCAGGCGGGCTTGGCGCAGTTCGTCCAGCGCGTCGAGCGCGGCATGATCCGACAGGGCCGCGGCCCGCGCCGCCACTTCAAAATCAAATTCGCGGCCCACAGCAACCGCCGCGTCCAATACGCGCCGCGCCCCTTCGGAGAGCGCAGCCAGACGCCCCTCGATCAACGTGTAGACCGTGGGCGGCACGACAGGCGTGGTCGGCAGCATACTCAAATTGACGCTGCCGTCAGCTGAAATAATCCCTCGATCACGCGCAAAGCGCAGCAGTTCGACCAGGATAAACGGGTTGCCTTCCGACGTGCGATAGAGCCAATTGCCCAGCGGATAGCTGTAGGTGGGGCTGATCTGCTGGGCCAACTCGATCACATCGTCCATCGTGAGCGCGGCCAGCGTCAAGCGTGCCAGACGTTCTTCGCGCAGGAGCGACTGATAGAGCACAGCTAGATCGGTGCGCGGGGCAGCGGCGCGGCTCGTCGCCAAGAGCGTCACCGGCAGCCCGGCCAGCCCAATCTGGCGCACAAGATAGCCAATTAGCCCCAAGGTAGCGGAGTCGGCCCAGTGTAGATCGTCGATGAGAATGAGCAGCGGCAGGCGACGACTCACCGCGGCCACAAACTGCGAAACCCCTTCCCACAGGCGCGACGCATCGGGCGCGCGCCAATCGGCCTTGTCCTGGGCATCGCCCAGTTCGGGCAGCAGCCGCTGGATCTCTTGCCACCAGACCGGCGGCAGGGTCAATTGAGTCCGCAGGCTCGGCCAGGCCGGGTCGGTTAAGATGCCGCGCAGCGCCTCGATCACCGGCCGGTAGGGCAGGCGGCTTTCCAGTTGACGCGCGCGGCCAATCAGCACCAGCGGGGGCGCGGACGGAAAAGCGGCGCGGCGCTCGGCCATAAAGGCCTCGATTAGGTGCGTCTTGCCAATGCCCGGCTCGCCTTCGATCACAATCAACTGGCCGCTCTCGGCCAGCGCGTGCAGCCGCTCCAGTTCGCTGCGACGGCCAATGAACGGCACACCGGAATCGTTCAGGGGCAGAGATGGCTTAGGTGGCGCGCCTTCCGGCTGGGTCGCGGGCACAGGGGCGACAGAGGCCACAGGCCCAGACAGTGCAGGCACAGGGGGCGTGGGCAGGCTGTCGGTGATGATGGCATCGTAGAGGGCGCGCGTCTCATTCATGGGCGGCACGCCCATCTCCTCTTCCAAGAGACGGCGAAATTCTTCATAGCGCCGGATCGCGCCCGCGCGGTCTCCGGCCAAGTAGTGCAGCCGCAGCCCCGCTCGCTGCAAATCTTCTTGAAATGGGTCGATGGCAAGGGCGCGACTGAGCGCCTCCAGCGCAGCCGCATAGGAGCCGGTCTGCTCATGCAGCGCGCTAAGCTGTTGAAAGCCACGAATGGCAAGCCGCCGGTAATGCTCGCGCGTCACAGCCAGCCAGTCGTCGTATTCTTCGGTGTCGGGCGTGTCAAAATCAGCGAGAAAATCACCGCGGTAAAGCGCCAGCGCCGCTTCCAGCGCCTTCAGATCCGATGCAGGTTGATTGAGGGCGCGGGCAAAGGCGTGCACGTCGACAAAGACACCCTCTGCCAGCCCGACCCATTCGTCGTCGACGACCAGCACGTCGTCCAACTCTTGGCGCAGGGTATAGAGCGTTGTGCGCAGGTTATGGCGCGCGGTTTGGTCGGTGTGGTCGGGCCACAGCAGCGTGGCAAGCTGGCGGCGCGAAACAGGCTGGGGTTGAGCGGCAACGTAGAGCAGGAGCGCGCGGCTTTTGCGGCGTTTGATGACGACAGATTCGTCGTTACGCAACAGCTGTAACGGGCCAAGAAGGTGAATGCGCAACATAGGCGCATCGTAAACGGGCGGCGCGCAAAAGTCAAAGCGATGGGCAGAAGCAGAGATGTATACAGACCTTCCGGGACGCTGCGCCCATCTTGCGAGCAGATGGGCCTGAATCTCAGAGCGTTCCGGAAGGTGAATCACTCATACGCGCGGCGCTGGGGGTCGCGCCTACACCTCGATAATCTTCGTGTCGACAATCTTGGTTGTGGGGGCAGCCTCGATTGCGGCATCCGGCGCAGTGTCAATGGGTGCTGCGGCCGCGGCACGTTCGAGCCGTGCGCCGCGGCTGTACAAGAGCAGTGCGGGCGTCAGCAGCAGCCCTGCAAAGACCAGCGCGCCGCGCAGCGAGCGCAGCCCCACCACGCCGACCACCGGCCCCCCGGCGACTTCACCCAGGGCGTCGGCCTGTCCAAAGACCGAAAGCACCGTGGCGCGCACGCGTGACGGCAGGTGCTGATTGAGCCAAGTATCCATCAAGGGATGATACAGCCCGCGCAGCACGCGCACGCCCCAGAAGATGACAATGGCCGCGGTAAAGCTCGGCGCGAGGCCAAAGGCCACCACAGCCCCAATCAGCCCCATGCTGAGAACGATAAGCAGCGGGCCGGTATGGCCCCTGCCGGTGACTTCCAGCCGCCGCACCAACACTTCCGTGACCGCGATGCCGATGAGCATGGCCCCCGCATTGATCAGCCCGATCCAGACGACCGTGGGCAGCGTGAGCCAGGTGGGTTGGGCAAAGGAGGTCAGGAAATGGGCCTCCCACAGCCGGTCAATGCCTTCGCTGAACGCGCCAAAGACAATGCCCACCAGCACCAGATTGAACACAACCGGATGGTGGCGCACGACCTGCGCGCCGGTGCGCAGGGTATCACGCATGGCCTGCCAGGGCGCTTGACCGGGAGTGCGCGGCGCGGGGGTGAAGCCAGTCTCCGGCATGGTAAGCGCCAGGAACAAGGCGACCATGAGCAGCAGCATGCCGCCGGCCAGCAGAGGCAGGTTGAGCCGCACCACGCCCAAGAGCGTGCCAAGCCCGATCCCGGCAAACGCGCCGATCTGGCTCATTTGCCCATAGCGCAGGTAAGCCCGACCAACCCGCGCCGGGCCGATCTCGTCGGCAATCCACGCGCTCGCCGCGCCGCTGATGAACGTTTCGCCCACCCCGCGCAGGAATTCAGTCAAGAGAACCGCGGCAAAGAAGGGCAGCAGCCCCTGGGCCACATAACAGGCCCCGATCAGCGCGTAGCCGATGACCATCGACAGGCGACGGCTGTAGATATCGGCCACGACGCCGGTCGGAACTTCAAAGAGGAGGATCGCCCCTTCCATCACCGTCCCGACCAGCACCAACTGCAGCGGGTTCATCCCCACTGTCTGGACATAGTACACAGCCAAGACCGTGTACATCGTGCTGAAGGCAAGCGCGGATGCGCCGCCAAGCAGCAGGTAGCAACGGTATGCGTTCAAGCGCAACACACGCAACTCCTTATACGCAACTGTGTTGATAGTTGGCGTTGATATTCGGTTGTCAGGTCAACAAGGTGGGTCTGCGGCAAGACCGGCGCAGGGCGCGCGATCCACCGCAGCAGGGGTGGGGCGACAAGCAGGAAAGATGCGAGGGGATGCGCTGCCGATGGGCAAACAACCCACTAGGCAAGCACAATCAAGGCGAACGCAATCAAGGCAAGCACGATCAAGGCAACACAATCAAGACAGATGCGCCGCCTACCCGATCCAACAGGTCTGCCCAACCCCCTGGAACACAGTATGGAGTTGTGTGCGGACTGGCAACGGGAACCTCCCAAATCACAGGTAATCACAGACGCGAAAACAATGCCCAACGCCGTTCATCCTATTACGCGCCTGCACCTGTGTCAAGACCCAAATTGCAGATCAAGTACACTGCGCGACCAGGGAACTTGCCCATCCGAATGGCCGTTAGCCTATGATGCTTATGGGCCGGGGCGTCTGCGTCGTGAAGCATGCACATTGTGAAGATGAAAGGTGAAGATGAAAGGGAGCTTAGCGCAATGAATCGCACAGCCTTGAGGCGACGGTACCACTATCTATGGACAGGTGAGGCAGCCGCGAGCCTGCTCTTTGTGGGCCTGTTTTTATACCATGCCCTGGCCGACCCCAGCTGGGAGGCGTGGCTCCTGCGCGGCTATGCGCTGGCGGTGCTCATCTTCATCCTTGTTCAAGGCGTCTTTTGGTGGCGCTGGAAGCTGCGTGTTTTGAACGCCGAGCGACGCGCCGCCATCCCCGCAGGTGTATTGCGATGGTATCAGCGCTTCAAGTGGCTAAACTGGCTGCTGATCGCCCTGTTTCCTGCTGTGCTCTGGTTGAATTGGCAGTTGCTCGACGGGCCGCGGTCGATGGCAGATCTGTGGATCGGGCTGCTCATTCTCGCTGGCGCGGTCTTGGAACAGATCAACTATTACTACTATCAGTTGATGTACGACAATCCTTATGATTGGGCCTATCTACGCACCTATCGCCGCTTGCGTCCAGGCAATATCGGCCAGGCGTTGACCCGGCTGCCAGCATGAGTCTTTTTCATCCAGCACCGCTTTCCTCATGCGCGGCACGAGCCGCCGACAAGCATAGGGAATTCCCACTTCCCCCTGGCTTCATGGTAAGGTAAAACGGTCAGGTAGACCGTATGATAAAACATCTTCAACAAGATGATGACCGTTGCACGCGCGACGGTCATTGCGCGTTATACGCCGGTCTTTTGTCCCCTGCGCGCCCGGCCCGCGAGCAGGCGCAGACAGCGCGCCAATTCGGCGCGTGTACAGGTGTGGCGAGCACGATTTTTGCGCGCAATTCCACCCCAATTTGGCCGTTCCAGGTCTGGACAAAACGGCTAAAAATGGCTATACTAGGACGATACGAACTTATGTTCGAAACGGGGTTGATCCAGAGTATCCCCCGGTGTTTCTCTCCGTCATCGCATATGGACCACCGCACATGGGGCCAGCCAATATGGACATACGGAGCCATTGGGTATAGAACACCGGGCGCAGCGGCTGTGACAGCAGCCACACAAAACGGTGACTGAGGATTTGGGTTCATAAGGGGAAACTATGCCGCCGTTCAAGGTGATGAGCGAATACCAGCCGAGGGGCGACCAGCCCCAGGCGATTGCCTCCTTGGTGGAGGGAGTGGAAAAAGACCTGCGCCACCAGGTTCTCCTGGGTGTCACTGGGTCGGGCAAGACCTATACCATGGCGAAGGTCATCGAGGCTGTGCAGAAGCCAACCCTGATCATCGCCCACAACAAGACATTGGCTGCGCAGCTTTACAGCGAGATGCGCGAGTTCTTTCCCAACAATGCGGTCGAATATTTTGTCAGTTATTACGACTATTACCAGCCGGAAGCCTATATTCCGCGCACCGATACATTCATTGAGAAGGACTCACAGATCAACGAGGAGATCGACCGGCTGCGCCTAGCCGCCACCTCCTCGCTCTTTTCACGCCGCGACACGGTGATCGTCGCCTCGGTCTCCTGCATCTATGGCCTGGGCAGCCCGGAAGATTACGGCCAGGCTGTCTTGCATCTGCGTGTGGGCGACATGGTGCGCCGCAACCAACTGCTGCGCCACTTGATCGAGATCTATTACGACCGCAACGACAACGTGCTCCAGCGTGGGCGCTTCCGCGTGCGCGGCGATGTGCTGGAGGTGCAGCCCGCGGACCGCGAGTTCGCCTACCGCATTAGCCTATGGGGTGACGAGGTCGAGCGCATCAGCGAGATCGACGTGTTGACGGGCGAGGTGATCGCCGACCACCAGCAGATCGACATCTACCCGGCCAAGCACTTTGTCACGCCGCAAGAGAAGCTCGCCGAAGCGATTGCCGACATCGAACGCGAGCTAGAGGAACAGGTCGAGTACTTTGTGAGCCAGGGCAAGCTGCTGGAAGCGCAGCGCATCAAGCAGCGCACCAACTATGATATGGAGATGCTGCGCGAAGTCGGCTTTTGCAGCGGCATTGAGAACTACAGCCGCCCGCTTTCGCAGCGCCCGCCCGGCAGTACACCCTGGACACTGCTCGACTATTTCCCGGCAGATTGGCTGCTCTTTGTCGACGAGAGCCACATGACCATTCCCCAGATCCGGGGCATGTACAACGGCGACCGCTCGCGCAAAGAGGTCTTGGTCAGCTATGGCTTCCGTCTGCCCAGCGCGCTGGACAACCGCCCGCTTACCTTTGAGGAATTCGAAGATCACGTCAACCAAGCGATCTATGTCAGCGCCACCCCCGGTCCTTATGAACGGGAACACGCACAGCAGGTGGTCGAACAGGTGATTCGCCCCACCGGGCTGCTCGATCCGGTGGTGGAGGTGCGCCCGACCGAAGGCCAGATCGACGATCTGCTCAAGGAGATCCGGGCGCGTGTGGCAAAGGGACAGCGCGTGCTGGTGACGACGTTGACCAAGCGCATGGCCGAAGACTTGACCGAGTACTTGGCCGAACTGAACATCAAAGTGCATTACTTGCACAGCGACATCCACACCATCGAGCGCGTCGAGATCTTGCGCGACCTGCGCTTGGGCGTCTACGACGTGGTCGTGGGCATTAACCTGCTGCGTGAGGGGTTGGACTTGCCCGAAGTGTCGCTGGTGGCTGTGCTGGATGCGGATAAGGAAGGCTTCCTGCGCAGCGAGAATGCGCTGATCCAGACAATTGGTCGCGCCGCGCGCCACATCGAGGGCAAGGCTGTGCTCTACGCGGACAAGATCACCGACTCCATGCGCCTGGCTATCGAGGAGACCAACCGCCGCCGCGAGATCCAGGAGCGGCACAACCGGGAGAACAACATCACGCCGCAGAGCATTGTTAAGAGCATCCGCGACCTGACCGACCGGGTCAAGATGATGGCCGAATCCAAGCCGAGCTATGCAGCCGAACCCGAAGAAGTTGCGCCGATCAATCCGGCAGATCTGAACAAGGCAGACCTGGCGCGCTTGATCAAACAGATCGAGCAGGAGATGAAGGAAGCGGCCCGGGCATTGGAATTTGAAAAAGCGGCCTCGCTGCGCGATCAACTGGTCGAACTGCGCGGGCTGCAAGTCCAAGAAAAGGTTATGGGTTAATGAACCAGGCGGACACCTCGGTCCAGTTGGCCTACCTAGCCCAGATCGAGCCGCTGCTCCACGCCGAGCGCCGCATCCGTGCGGCCTGGCTGGGCGGAAGCTTTGGCCGGGGCAATGCCGACCGCTATGCAGACATCGATCTGCATGTGCTTGTCTCTCCTGCAGATCTGGCAGCGGTGCGCGGCGCGCTAGACGAAGCGCTGGCTGCGCTGCGCCCGCTGGTCCTTTCCCGCTGGCTCTTTGGCGAGCGCATGTTCAATGGGCTGACTGCCGATGGGCTGCGGATCGACCTGTGGCTGCACGACGACACGCCGCTGCTGGACAAGCGCAAGGTGCGCGTGCTGCTCGACCGGGACAAGTCGCTGCGCTTGGGCGAGGTATCCACCCTGCCTGATGCGGCCACGCGTAAGGCGCGCATGGCCGAGCAAATCGCCGAATTTTGGCGCTGCATTGCGCTGACGCCTGCGGTAATCGGGCGCAAAGAGTTGATCGTATCGCAGCAGGGATTGGCGGTCGAGGTCAGCCTGCTGACCGAGGTGATCCTCCTAGGGGAGGAGGTCGAGCGCGACAGCGGCGTCAAACGGCTCAACCCCTTTTTGCCGGACGATCTGCGCCAAGAAATTGAAGCGGCGCTGGCGCTCGACGGGCTGACCCAGCGCAGCCTCGTGGCTGCGCATCTGGCCCTGGCGCGCATCATGCAGCGCACAGGCCGCGCCTTGGCCGCCCGCCACGGCATCGACTACCCAAGTGAAGTGGAAAACGCCGCGCTCACTTATGTCGAGCGTGAACTGGCCCCGCTGGGGTTAGTGGACAGCAAGTGACGAACGGAAATGTGTAACGATGACTGAAATGAAAAGCGCCACAGGTCTGGTGCGTGAGACGGACATTGTCCAAGAGATGCAGGGAGCCTATCTCGATTACGCCATGAGCGTGATCGTGAGCCGTGCCCTGCCCGATGTGCGTGACGGGCTTAAGCCCGTACACCGGCGCATCCTCTATGCCATGTCCCATGACCTGGGGCTTGACCATACAAAACCACACAAAAAGAGCGCCCGCATCGTCGGTGAAGTCCTGGGTAAGTATCACCCCCACGGTGACACGGCTGTCTACGACGCCATGGTGCGTATGGCGCAAGAGTTTAGCCTGCGCTACCCGTTGATCGACGGGCAGGGCAACTTTGGCTCAATCGACGGCGACGGCGCGGCAGCCATGCGCTATACCGAGGCGCGGCTGGCCGAGATCAGCCAGTTGATGCTCAATGACCTGGACAAAGACACGGTCGAGTGGCACGACAACTTTGATAGCTCACTGCGCGAGCCGGACATTCTGCCCGCCACGCTGCCCAACTTGCTCATCAACGGCGCAAGCGGCATCGCCGTGGGCATGGCGACCAACATCCCGCCCCACAATCTGGGTGAAGTGGTGGACGCGCTGGTCTTTATGCTCGATAACTACGAGCAGGTCGACGAGATTACCGTCGATCACCTGTTGGAATTCATTAAAGGCCCCGACTTCCCCACCGGCGGCATTGTCTATCGCTATCGCGATGAGAAAGCCGGCGAAAATGTAGACGTGATCGCGCAGGGCTATTCGGTGGGCCGTTCACGGCTCATCGTCCAGGCCAAGGCCCATTTCGAGGAAATGAGCCGCGGGCGCAGCCGCATCGTCATCACCGAACTGCCCTATCAGACCAACAAGGTCGCGCTGATGGAGCGCATTGCCGCGCTGGTGCGCGACGGCAAGATCGAGGGGATTACCGATCTGCGCGATGAGAGCGACCGCACGGGCATGCGCGTGGTCATCGAACTGACACGCAACGCAGACCCCAAATCGATCCTGGCGGATCTCTTCAAGTTCACGCCGCTGCAGCAGACCTTTGGGATGCAGATGCTGGCGCTGGTGGATGGCGAACCGCGCACGCTTAGCCTCAAGCGGATGCTGCACCTATTCATCCAACACCGGCAGGAGATCATTCGCCGCCGCTCCGAATTTGACCTGGCCCGCGCCAAACAGCGCGAGCATATCCTAGAGGGGCTGCTCAAGGCGCTCGATATCTTGGACGAGGTCATTGACACCATCCGCCGCAGCCAGAACGCGGAATCCGCGCGCAACAACCTGGTGCGCAAATTCGGCTTTAGCGAGATACAGGCCCAGGCCATTCTCGATATGCAGTTGCGCCGCCTGGCCGCGCTGGAACGCCGCCGCCTGCAGGATGAATACAAGGAAGTACAAAAACAGATTGCCTACCTTGAAGACCTGCTGGCGCATCCGGTCAAAATCTTGGGCGTGATCAAGGACGATCTGCTGGCGCTCAAGGAGAAGTATGGCGACGCCCGGCGCACCCAGATTGTGGATCGCACCAAGGGCACGCTGACCAGCACCGACCTGCTGCCGGATCAAGAGTGCTGGGTCACGGTGGGTGCAAACGGCGACCTGGCGCGCTATGATGTGGTCAAGCCCACCAGTGCCACGCTGCGTAAGGTGGGCAAGGGCAGTGAAATCGCGCTGCTTACCGCTAACACACGCGATTATCTCTATCTCTTTGCCCAGGATGGGCGCTGCCGCCGCCTGGCAATTCATGAGATTCCAGCGAGCGGCAAGAATCTGTCGGAGATGACCGACTTGAACCGCCGCGACGAAGTGACAGCCGTGCTGGCGCTGCCGCGCATCGCGCCCACAGACGCGGCCCAGGGCTATCTCTTCCTCGTCACAGAACAGGGGATGGTCAAGCGCATCACCCTGGCGGATTTCCTTGCGGTGGGCACGGGCGACCCCACGGTCATGAATGTGGATGCGAAGGACCGGCTGCGCTGGGTGCTGCTGACCCAGGGCGAGCAAGAGGTGATCCTCGTTTCAGCCCAGGGCCAGTCGATCCGCTTTGGCGAGGAGGATGTCCGCAGCATGGGGCTGGCCGCGGGCGGCGTAGGCGGCATGAAGCTTAAGAAGGGCGACAAGGTCGTACATGCCGCCATTGTGGACCCCGCGGGCGAACTGATCACCATGACCAGCCAGGGCTATGCCAAGCGCACCCCGCTGGATCAATACAGCGGGCAAGGGCGCAACGGATCCGGCATTGTGACGCACAAGATCAGCAGCCGCACCGGGCCGATTGCAGCGGCGCTTTTGATTGCGGGCGAAGCGCCCCCCGAAGATGTGATTGTGCTGGCACGCAGGGGCGCGCCCGACACCGTCTCCCTGCAAGAGATCCCAAGCCTGGGGCGCAGCGTGCAGGGCAAGCAGGTGATCACGCTGACCAGCAACAATGAAGTGACCGCGCTGCGGGCTGTGAAACCGCCCCATCAACTCAACTTGGAGACGCCGCCGCCGGTCGTGACCTTGCCCCCGTCGCCCGGCCCCACCAATGGCAGCAACGGCCACAATGGATCGGGCGGGCTAGGAGGTCCCCAGCGCAACGGCAGCGGGGGCAGCAGCGGTGCAAGCAGCAACGGCCATGTGACCAATGGGCGCGACACGCCATCGGCAGCAAAGCGCGGCGGCCCCGCGCAGGAGCCGCAGGCGTCCCACCGCAAGCCGCGCGCGGCCAAGACATCGACGTCCGCTGTGACATCTACTGCGACAGCCACTGCCACCCGGCGCAAATCGCAAGCCGCGGCCCAGGCTACGGCCAAGACCGAACCAGCGCCGGATGACACAGCGCCCAGCCGCAAGCGCACGACCACCAAGCGCGCCACCACCCAGGCCGCAGAAGCGAATCACGCGGCGCAAGAGCCGTCAACCGGCCAGGACAAAGCAGAGACAGCGCCAAAGCGGACACGGCGCAGCAGTCGCGGCCAAGCCGAGCCTGCTGAAGCCGCGGCGCAAGAGAAGACGCCGAAGAAGAGGGCAGTGAAAAAGGAGACGGCAAAGGCAGAAACGGAGAAGAAGGGGACGGTGAAGGAGGAGGCGGTGACACAGAAGGCAGCGAAGAAAGCCGCGCCGAGCCGTCACCGCGGCCCGCGCCAGGTGGAAGCGCAGGCCACGCAGCCCGACACAGAGGCGAAGCCTACGCGCCGCAAACGATCCGCGACGCAGGAATCTGCCGCCAAGTCTGTCAAGCCTAGTGCCAAAGCCAAGGAGGACGCTGAAGCCAAGAGCGATGGCAAACAGGCAGCAGCCAAGCAGAAAGCGCAGCCCAAAAAAGGGGCGAAGGCTCAGGAACAGGCCCAGCAGCCGTCACTCCTGCCCGACGAATCCGCGCAGCCGTCGCCGCGCACCACAGCCCGGCGCAAGCAAAAGATCGCCGCGGTGACCAGCGTCAAACAGCCCAAGCGCAAGGGGTAGACACCCCCCGTCAGGTGAAAAATCGGATAAACATCGTTGTGCTGTCGCTGCTATCACAACTGCGTTTGGTTCGCAATTGTGATAGCAGTCGAGCGCGCACGTTGCACGCAACCCTATTGGGGAGGGCAGACCAAGAGAGATGCTAGGCTTGCGGATGTATGGCGCTTAGCGGCTGAACCGATTGGACAAGACCATGAACAAACCGTTCTTTGGTGCCCAAACAGAAGATGAACTGCGCTTTTCGCCCACCATCGTGAACATCAGCTTGGCCGGTTTGGGCTTTCTGATGGTGCTGGGAAGCGACATAACTGGCGATCTAGACCTTCGAATGCGTTTGCTCACCTTTGGCGCGGTCTGCTACTTTCTATTGGGCGCACTTTTGCTCTGGCCCCGCCTGAGCCGCAATACAGCCCATTGGCCGAGCGCGCTGGCGCCTACATTCACCCTGCTCTTTAGCATGGCTTGGCTGCAATTACCCGGCATCCTGCTCCTGGCCCCGCTCACGGTCATCCTGGCGATGGGCTTGATCGGCTTCCAACGGGCGGCGGTCATTGTCATCGTCGAAAGCATTGCCCTCACCCTGCTCGCGGGCGTCATCCCTTGGCTTGACAGCACCATGTTAGCGTTTGGCCTAGTTGCCATTTGGGCAACCTTTGCGCTGCTCTTTGGGCTGTATCGGTTGATGATGCGTTTAACCGACTGGTCATGGCATAACTATCGGCAGGTGCTGCTCTTGCTGGAAGAGGTGCGTGATCGCAAAGCCGCCGCGGAACAAGTGCTAGAAGAATTAGTACACATGAACCGGCAGATGGATCTGCTCAACGAGCGGCTCGCCGCGGCCCGGCTGGCTGCCGAAGAAGCACAGAAAGCCAAAGCCGCATTTGTGGCGAATGTCAGCCATGAATTTCGCACCCCGCTCAATATGATCATCGGGTTGACCGACATGGCGGTAGAATCGCCCGACATCTATGGCGCGCCGCTGCCACCCGCGCTTCAGCAGGATCTGCGCATTGTCCACCGCAATTGCATGCACCTGGCTAGCATGGTGAACGACGTACTTGACCTGAGCCAAGCGGAGTCCGGTCGGTTGGCGCTGCGGCGCGAATGGGTCGACTTGGGTGCGGAGATTGCGAATGCAGTGACAATTGTCCAGCCATTGATGGACAAAAAGGGGCTGGAAATGCGGGTACAGAAACCGGCGAGTTTGCCTCAAGTCTATTGCGACCGCACACGCATCCGCCAGGTCATTCTAAATTTGGTCAGCAACGCGGCCCGCTACACACAGACGGGGTGGGTGCAGATCAGCGCGAACGCGCACGATCACAAGGTCACAATCGCGGTGGAAGACACAGGGCCGGGCATCCCCCCGGATGAGGCAGCAAAGATATTCGAACCCTTCTATCAGGGGCCGGTTGATGTGTGGCGCGGTCATGGCGGCAGCGGCCTGGGGTTGACCATCAGCCGCCAATTTATTGAACAGCATGACGGTCGAATCTGGCTTGAAAGCGAGGTTGGCCGGGGCAGTCGCTTTACCTTCACCTTGCCCATCTTCCCGTCTGAACAGCCCGTGCCTTCATCAACTCGTTGGCTGGCGGAGGATTGGCTATGGCATGACCGCAGCGAGCGACCTACGGTGCCGCGCCTACCCTATCGCCGGCGTATGATTATCTGGGATCAGGATGGGGAGATGCGCTCGACGCTGGCGGAGCAGACGGATCAGATCGAATTTGTCGCGACCCACACGCTTGAGGAAACGCTGGCCGCCGTTCACGAGTACCCCGCGCATGGCATTATCATCAACGCCTCCTCGCTCGAGTTGGTCTTGCCGCTTGTTGATCATGTGCGGAGCGTCGTGGACGACACGCCGATTATCGGCTACTGCCTGCCCAATCCCCGTGACGAAATCGCATCCGCCGGGGCGATGGCCTATCTGACCAAGCCGATTACGCGCGCCGACTTGCGCAGTGTGCTGGACAAGACGCCCCAACAAGTTAGACGTGTGTTGGTGGTGGACGACGATCTGGACTTTCGCCAACTCTTGGCGCGTATGCTCGGCGTGCTGGCGCCTTCCATCGAGGTGTGCGAAGCAGGCGACGGTGAAACGGCGCTCCGCATGCTGCGCGAAGAACCGTTCGATCTGCTGTTCGTGGACATCAACATGCCCAATCTCGATGGGTGGCAGATGTTGGCAAGCAAAAACCAAGACCCACTGTTGAGCGCACTGCCCACCTTCATTGTGTCGGCCCAAGACCTCATGGACGAGCCGCTGCAAAGCGGTCTGTTGGTGGCTGCCCTGGGCGAGGGAATCGAATTCAACAAGCTTCTGTCGTGTTCGTTGGCGCTTTCGGAACTGCTTTTGAATCCAGAGCCAATACCTTCTCAAGCGCCTGGATCAGGTCGGTTCGGCGCACCGGTTTAGACAGATATTGCACTGCGCCCAACGCCAGTGCCAGTTCCTCTTGGCGAACGACCGAACAAACGATGATTGGTATTGTGCGCGTCTCGGTCTGTTCATGCAGCCGGCTCAACACTTCCCAGCCGTCTATATCGGGCAGCATGACATCCAGCACCGCCACATCGGGCCGCACCAAAGGAATTTGCGCAAGCGCCTCCTTGCCGGTATGGACATGCACCACACGCAGGCGTGTACGTTCTAGATAGCGTCGATAGACGTGGGCGATGTCTTCGTTGTCATCCACAACCAACAGGGTCTTGTATTCAACCTGTGGTAAGCGGATGCAAAATTCCACGGTGTCGCCACGACGCTCTACTGTACAGTCTCCGCCGCGTGCAGCCACAGTCTGGTCAATAAATTCACTTGCGACCCGAACATCCGGCGCAATCGGTGCACCTGCGATGCGAAAATTGATATAGGCATCATTCGGTGCAACACGCACAGTGATCACGCCTTGCGTCATCGCTTGGGCCAGCTTTTGAATGGCAACGATGAGCAATTGGCGCAGCAAGGAAGGATGCAACGAAACCGTCAGCGGCTGCGACAGCGTCTCGATCACCAGGGCTGCGTCGCGGTGCGCGACAACCTTCTCCTTCAATCGCGCCACTTGCTCGATTACTGTGCCCACGTCTGCGATCACGCCCGGATCCGATGCTTCAAGAACGGCTAGCTCCTGAACCACCTGCGAACGCCACGCGGCTTCCGCTTGCTCATCGCCGATGGCAGGCACGACGACAGCAGGTTGCGTGGTCTCTGTTGCCGCGCTGGCTTCTGCATTCGCTTTAGCGGCGCGCCAGTTTGTCCACAAGCCTTGAGCCAATAGGTTGATGGCTTGTTTCTGCTCGCGGCGCAGATGGCGCGGGGTGATCCCCAACCGTTTTGCCGTTTCCTCTTGAGTCAATTCTTGAATATACCGGCAAGCAAGCAGTTCATACAGGCGGCGGCTGCGCGCCATGAGAGGCACTTCGGCGTCCGGCTGGAGACGCCGAATGGCAGCAGCTATCATTTTCTGTAGTGAGCCGGTCTCGTCGGGATGGACGGCAATCAGCGCGGTGATTAACTCCGGTGGGGGATGATAGGCCGGATCGTAGAGATGAGTTAACGCTTCGCTCAGCACCTGAACAAAGTCGTCGAACGTATCCATCGCCATAGGTGAGAATGTCCGGATCCTGTCCGCATTACGACCTTGAGAAGCAACATTCACAGCGGTTACACTAGCATACGGATTGTCTACCGTCAAACGTTATAGCCTTCATCCCCAGCCAAGCATACGCAAGCCCCGTCAGGCGTCGCCTGTCGAATTTGGCTGGGGGGAGGCTGAACCGTCGCCGGTATGCGAGGCCACCCGATCGTCCAGGCGACATTGATTCGCTCTCCCAAGAAAGGAAGCACATATGATCGACGAACACGCAGTAAGTAGACGTGATTTTTTGCGCCTTGCGGGGGCGGGTGCGTTTAGCCTAGCAGTGGCCGCGTGTGCAGCGCCTTCCACGCCCGCACAACAGGATGCGGCAGCCGGGGAAGGCGGGGCTTCTCCGAGCCAGGCAACCAGCCTCCTGCGCATCCAAGCCAACGAAGAGGATCTTGCCCCGGTGGTCGAGTTGTTCCGAGAGACCCACACCGATGTGGATGTGGAATATTTCAACATTACCGGCATCGACCACGAAGAAGTCGCCAGCAAGATGCTGTCGCTGATCGCAGCGGGTCAGATATTGGATCTTGGCTCCGCAGCCACGGAAGCAACCCAACTCTATGCGGGGCAGGGTCTGTCAACGCCGTTGGACGAATATGTGTTGGCCGATGAGGGGGAATTGCAGGAATACTTCTCGGATGTGCATCCCGCGCTCATCGAAGCGATGATGTACGAAGGCAGCCTCTACCAATTGCCGCAGAACTTCAACGCGGCCAACATGTACTATAACACTGCCCTCTTTGCCGAAGCAGGGTATGAT
>CAZZNG010000065.1:0-22627 GCA_964655505.1 uncultured Litorilinea sp.
GTCGAGCGCGGTCGTCGGCTCGTCGGCGATGAGGATGCGCGGGTCGCTGGAGAGCGCCATCGCGATCATCACACGCTGGCGTAGACCGCCGCTGAGTTGAAAGGAATATTCGTCGATGCGCCGCGACGGTTGCGGAATACCAACCAGCCGCAGCAGGTCGATGGCCCGCTCGCGCGCCTCTTTCTTGCTCAAGTTGCTGTGCAGGCGGATGGCCTCGATGATCTGGTTGCCTACCGTATGGTAGGGGCTGAACGAGGTCATTGGCTCTTGGAAGATCAAGGCGACTTCGCCGCCGCGAATCGCGCGCATTTGGCGGCCATTGGCGTCGAGTTTGGTCAGGTCGATCTGTTCGATCTGACCATGACCGCTGGCGCGGCGTAAGGTGATCGAGCCGGACTCGATGCGGCCCGATTCTTCGACAATGCGCAGGATCGAGCGTGCGGTAACGCTCTTGCCACAGCCGCTTTCGCCGACAATGCCGAGCGTCTTGCCCGGATAGACATCAAAGGACGCGCCGTCGACCGCGCGCACAATGCCTTCATCTTGAAAATAGTAGGTGCGCAGGTCTTTGACGGAAAGGATCGGTTCTTGGGTGGAGATCATGCTTGGTCGGGTCGTTGATGAATTAACCATAGGGATCAGCGGCGTCACGCAGGCCGTCGCCTAAGAAGTTGAAGGCGAGCACGGCAATGATGACGGGGATGGCCGGCACAAGCAGCCACGGGGTGATGGCGACTGCTTGGACGTTGGATGCTTGTTGCAGCAGCACGCCCCAACTGACCGCGGGGGCGCGCAGGCCGAGGCCGAGGAAACTTAACGATGTCTCGGCGATGATCATGGCGGGCAGGGCCAGCGTTGTGGCCGCGATGATGTGGCTGAGGAACGAGGGAACCATGTGGCGGAAGATGATGCGAAGCTGGCTGGCTCCGGCTAGTTCCGCTGCGGTTACGAAGTCCTCTTGGCGCAGGGCTAAAAAGCGACCGCGCACCACGCGCGCCATAGTCGTCCAGCCGATCAGGGCGATGATCAGCGTAATAAAGAAGTAGATACGCGTGATGGGCCACTGTGACGGCATGGCCGCGGCCAGGGCCATCCACAAGGGGATGGTGGGGATGGAGCGGAAAATTTCGATCACGCGCTGGATGACAGAGTCCAGTACGCCGCCGTAGAGGCCGGAAAGACCACCCAGCAGGATACCGAGGAAGAGGCTCAGCGCCACGCCGACCAAGCCAATGGTCAAGGAGGTGCGCGTCGCCAGCATCAAGCGCGAGAAGAGGTCGCGACCTTGCAGATCTGTGCCCAGGAGGAAGATGCTTTCTTCTGCTGTGCCTTCTTCGACGCCAAGCAGGTGGCGCGTGGTCGGGATGAAGCCGAAGAGTTTGTACGGGTAGCCCTTGGCAAAGAGCTTGAGGTGCATTTTCTTTTCCGGGTCAGGCTGATAAACCCGTTTGAAGGTTTTGGGGTCGCGCTTGCCGGAGAGGCCAAGCACGTAGGGATTGAACTTGCCTTCATCAAAGAAGTAGATCGGCTGTGGCGGCAGCAGGGACAACTGCGCGTCGGACTGGCGCGGGTCGGCATAGGCGAAGAAGTCGGCAAACGGGACAGTCATGTAGAAGATCAGCACGATCACCGCGGCGACCATCGCAAGGCGATGCTTGCGAAAACGCCACCACATCAACTGCCATTGGGGGGCAACCGCAAGTCGGTCAGCAGCGGCAGCCTCGGCCTCGACATCGCGCTGGGGCGGCTGGGCGGAGCCGGTGAGCCTTTCGACAGCTTCTGCCATTAGTTGCCCCCTTCCATGCCGAAGCGGATGCGCGGGTCAATCCACATGAGGATCAGGTCTGAGATGAAGGTGCCAATCACGGTCAAGACCGCTAAGAGCAGGAGGATGGTCCCGGCCAAGAAGAGGTCTTGCGCGATCAGCGCCTTGAACAGGAGCGGGCCGACTGTGGGCAAGCTGAGCACCAGCGACACGATGATGCTGCCCGATACGATGTAGGGGAAGATGTAGCCGATGGTGCTGGCAAAGGGGTTCAACGCCGCGCGCACGGGATATTTGAGGATCACACGATGCTCTGCCAGCCCTTTGGCGCGGGCAGTGACGACATAAGGCTTGCGCAGTTCGTCGAGTAGATTGGCGCGCATGATGCGCACGACCTCGGCCATACCTGCCAGGCCCAAGACAATGGCTGGCAGCGGCAGATGTTTGAGCAGGTCGACGAACTTGGGCCAACCCCACGGCGCGAGGCTCATCTGGGGCGAGAAAAGCCCGCCGATGCTTTCGGCATCAAAGTATTTGTAGCTGACATACATGATGATCAGCGCCAACATAAAGTTGGGCACAGCGATGCCGATGAAACCGATAAAGGTAAACAGGTAATCAAGGATCGAATATTGGCGGACTGCCGAGTAAATGCCGATGGGCAGCGACAGCGCCCAGATGAAGGCCACGGCTGCCACCGATACGACGACGGTCAGCGTCATGCGGTCGCCGATGACTTCGGCAACAGGCCGGTTGTATTCCATTGCCATGCCAAAATTGCCCTGCAACATGAGGCGCATCCATTTGAGATATTGGATGTAGATCGGCTGATCCAGCCCGTATTGGATACGCAGGGCTTCGGCTTCTGCCTGGCTGACAAAGGTGCCGGTGCTTTGCAGATTGGCGATGTACGCGGTCACATAGTCACCCGGCGGAAGTTGGATGACGAGGAATGAAATGACTGATGCGGCCCAGATGGTGATGAGGCCGGCGATGATGCGGTTGATTATATAGTTGAGCATGGGCTATCTAAGCAGAACAACGAACTGCGAATTGGATCGAGCGACTGGGTGGCGAGGCGTCGACCTCGCCACCCGGTATGCATAGCACTTCAAACAAGCCTACTCGTCAATGTCGGTGAAGTAGAAGGTGGACGGCCGCGAGATGTTGGGCGTTTGGCCCGCCTGGATGTTGAACTGGCGAGACGGAATGTTGCCCATATTGTTCTTGACGACACGCACGCCCATGAACGCGCCGGACTGGCCGACTGTGCCCATTGTCCAGACTTCATCGGTGATGATCGACCAGATCTCCTTGCCGATGTCGATGCGTTCTTGCGGTGTGGCGACAAGACCCTGGCTGAAGAGATCCATCACGTTCAACACGTTGTCGGGCGGTTCAATGCCCTGTTCGCCGCCTGTGGAGTACCACACGCCGAAGGCCGGGCCTGTGCCCGATGTTTCGTTGACCGGGATGGCGTGGTACGGGTAGAGGTACAACTCATCCGTGCCGTCGTTTTGCCACAGGAAGATCTGCAACTCATTGGAGGCGCGGCGCTGCTCGACCAGACCGCGTTCTTGTTCGACGACGTTGGCGAAGATGCCGATCTCAGCCCAATCCTCCTTGACCAACTCGGCTAGCTGGGTGAACTGGATGAAGGCCGGGATGGAGGGGATTTCGATGATCAGGCGTTCGCCGTTGTCGGTGCGCAAGCGATAGCCTTCGCTGTCGCGTTCGGTCAAGCCGATCTCGTCCAGGAGCGCATTGGCCTGATCCGGGTCATGGGTGGCCCAGAGCGTGCGATATTCGGGGCCGGGGTTGAAGACCGAACTTTCGGCTACAACCGCGGAGCCAGGCACGCCGATGCCTAGGAAGATGATCTCGTTGATCGAGTCGCGGTCAACGCCCAACGAGAGCGCGCGGCGGAAGTCGGCGTTGCGCAGCCACTTGCCGATCTCTTCGTCGGCTTGATAGCTCTGGTTGAACATGAACGCGCCATCCGCGCCATGCTGGGCCGGGTCGAGGTAGAGGGTGTAATCACCCTGCTCTTGGTTTTCGAGGAAGACCGGCACATTGACGATCGAAAGGTGGCGCGCCTGGTAGTCGTATTCACCGGCGATGGCGCGCAGGTTCAGGACTTCCAAGTTTTCGGCCAAGCCCATGGAGATGGTGTCGATGTAGGGCAGTTGGTTGCCCGCGGTGTCGACGCCAAAGTAGTAGGGGTTGCGCTCCAGCACCCACGTTTCCGTGGTGATTGGGTTGACCGTCTTCCACGGCGTCATGACCGGCAGGTCGGGGTTGCGCGCCCAGGTGTTTCTATCTCTAAAGAAGTTGACCCAGTTGTCAAAGCCTTGTTCGGCGACGAGCGCGTCTAGTTCCTCTTGATCGACAAAGTCCGGGTGGAATTGCTGCAAGTAGTGGGCCGGGGCAAAGCCGCCCATGGCGACATCGCCAAAGACCGCGTGGCCGCCAAAGACGTTGACCGAGCTAGCCAGGACTTCGAGGAAGAGGGTGTTGGCCTGGGGGAAGGTGAATTGGACGGTGTAGTCGTCGATCATTTCCAGCGTCGCGCCGTCGTCGATGTTGAAGAAGGGCGAGCGGACAGGGACCAACTCTTCATTCTGGTACATGTGCTCGTACCAGAACATGATGTCATTGGCGGTAAAGGGTTCGCCATCGGACCACTTCGCGCCTTCGCGCAGGAAGATGGTGATGGTCGTGCCGTCTTCGCTCACTTCCCATCCCTTGGCGACATTGGGGGTGAGTTCGGGGAAGTTTTCCGCATCCCAGAAGAGCAGACGGTCGCCACCGGCAACGCGATGGCCGTTTTGTCCATCCGCCGGGCCGGTGAAGCCGCGACGCCAGGTGCCGCCATATTTGCCGATTTCGTCGAGCGGCTCGATGACCAGCAGGTCTTCACGCACAGGGAGGCGCTCTTCCACGGGCGGCAGTTCGCCTGCTTCGACCCGTTCGGCCAGCATGGGCGCTTCGTTGAATTCGCTGGGGAACTCGTCGACGTTGGTGACGATTCTCGGCCCTTCAATTTCGCCGATCAGCGTGGAGCCAAGCCGCTCTTCTTCGGCGGGTGCTTCCTCTGCCGCGGCTTCTTCCGCTTCTGCAGCGGGCGCTTCTTCGGCTGCGGCCTCTTCACCAGCCTCTTCAGCCGCGGGGGCTTCTTGCGGCGCGGCAGGCTGCTGCCCGCCACCGCAAGCGGCCACGAACAGGGCCACGATGACCAGCAGGGTAGAGAGCCATATTAAACGTTTTGACTGCATACAGGTTCCTCCTCGAGCGTCACTGGATGGGCTTGAATGTGGTTTGGATGAGGGAACGTCTGGGCGACGGACCCGTGGACGCAAGGTTTACGCCAGTGGCTACGAGTCGCAGGGCCATTGGGGAGCCTGCAAGCGCGGCCGAGGCTGTGCGCTGCCCGACGACGGTGGACACGCTACGGACAAAAGCGTATAGCTACCTGGCGGCAACCTAGTATGAAATAAATAGTATTACAGCAAATCGGGTGTACAGAATGTAGGACAAGTGTGGGGAAGCATAGCATAGCAGTCTGTCGAGTGTCAACTTCGTTTTGCCTGTCCCAGGGGGCATCTTGCATGTTGAATAGGCGACACCCCTGCGTAGGCTGTCGACGGGAGCGGTGAAGCCCTGGATGCGTAAATTCGTGCTTTACAAGCCAGGATCTTCGCTGTATGATGGTGAGAATCCGATAGCAGTGTAGCTTCTCAGCCGACACCCCGTTATTTTATTCCCGATTCTGCTCCATTTCACACCTTAAGAAACACGCCTGTTTAGTCTGATTTAGTCTGATGGGTTCAGCCGAACCGTCTGCATCTGCAGGTGACGGACGTGCTTCCTGTGCCTCGTTTTCTATGTCTGCCACGCTGCTGCCCCCGAGGCCTATTTCCTAGCTGTATAACACTAGCTGTGTAACAAAAGAGGCCACTTCACCTGCTTGTTTTGCACAGAGCGGCGTGTAGGACAACAGCGCCCACATTAGTGGGTAACGGACGGCTGGTTTGCCAGCAGTCACCGCTAGCAGCAGGGATATCAGCCCATCTTCCGAAGGGCAGGTAACCGACATGGCACTCCTTGAGGTGACGGTGCAGCGAAAATATGAGGTCGGTTACCCGGTGGTGGTGGAGTACAGCCGCCCGGGTGAACTGGTCCAGCGCGGCGAGGGGACGTTGGTCCTGGATGCAGCGCTGCTTGACGAACTGCTGGCGCAGCAGTTTGTCGAACCCCAAGGCTACGGCACGAATTTGGGCAAGGCCCTCTTTCAGCCAGCCATCCGCGACCTTTTCAAGCAGGCTCTCAAGGAAAATCCAGAGCAGTTGCGCGTGCTGCTGGTGGTGGAAGACCCGCAGTTGCAGCCGCTGCACTGGGAGTGGCTGTGTGCCCCGCTGCAGGCAGGCGATGGGTGGTCGCTGCTCTCGCTCGACCAGCGCACGCCCTTCTCGCGCTATCTGCCTAGTCTGACTGACCGGCGCTACCCGGCCATTGGCCGACGTGACCTGCGTGCCCTCATCCTCGTGGCCGACCCGCCCCAAGACAATTCATACAAGCTAGCCCCCATTGACGTGGCGGCGACTGTGGCCTCGATCCAGCAGGCGCTGGGCGAGATTCCGCATACAGTGCTGGCGCGGGTGAAGGGCGCGGGCGGCGCGCCGACGTTGGATGCGCTGTGCGAGGAACTGACGGCGCAGCCCTATACGCTGCTGCATGTGGTGGCTCACGGCGGCTATGACCGCAGCCGGGGCGAGAGTTGGCTCTACCTGCTCGATGGCGCGGGAGAGATAGCGCCGGTGGCCGCGCAGGAGCTGCTGCGCCGGTTGGGCACGCTGCGGCGGCTGCCCCAGTTGGCCTATCTGGCCGCGTGTGAGAGCGCGGCGCCGGAAGCGGAGCGGGTGACCGAACTGGGCGGGCTGGCGCAGCGGCTGGTGCGCGAGTTGGGGATGCCCGCGGTGGTGGCGATGACCCAGCGCGTGTCAATGGCGACTGCCCAAGCCCTAGCCACCCATTTTTACCTGCGGCTGCGCGAGCATGGACAGCCCGACCTGGCGCTGGTGGAGGCGACCGTGGGGCTGGCCGACGCAAGGGATGTGACGGTGCCCGCGCTCTTCAGCCGCTTGGGACAGCGTTCGCTTTTCAGCGATGGGCTGGCCGACAGGGCGCTTACACCTGGCGAGATCGAGCATGGGCTGGCGCAACTGGCAGAGCTGCTGCCGGTGCGGGCACCGGTGCTGCAGCCCCGACTTGACCAACTCGCGCAGCGGGTACGCGGCACGCTGGATGTAGAGGAGGGGACGCTCACCCAGGAACTGCGCGATGAACGCGAGCAGGCGCTGGAGGACCTGGATCGGCTGTGTCAGGAGGTGTGTGACCTCAGCTTTGCAGCCCTGGCGCTGGGCAAGAAGCCGCCGCCCTATGATGGGCGCTGTCCCTTTATGGGGATGGTGGCGTTCAAGCAGGCGGATCGCCCTTTCTTCTTTGGCCGCGATGCACTGGTGCAGGCGCTTGAACGCAAACTGGTAACGTCCCCGTTCCTGGCAGTGCTGGGACCATCCGGCTCTGGCAAGTCGTCGCTGGCGTTGGCAGGGCTGATACCGGCGCTGCAGGATAAGCAGCCGGGGCTGCAACTGCGTTATTTCACGCCCACGGCTGACCCCGTGGCGGCGCTGGCTGCGGCCCTTCAGGGGGAATTGACCTCCACGCAGACCGCGACGTCTGCGCCCAACATTCCGGCCGCTCTGGGCGCGGCGCAGATGGCCCCCGAGATGGGTACGGCGACGCCAGCCGCACAAGCGACCTTGACGTCCTCTGCGTCCTACGTGCTCGTTGCCGACCAGTTTGAGGAACTCTTTACCCTTTGTGAAGATGAAGCGGCGCGGCGGCAGTTTCTGACCCAACTGTTGGCGCTGCTGCCCGATGCGTCTTCTCCGGCCCAGATAGAGGAGGACGGTAGGGGAAATGGGCTGGTGGGGCCAATGCCCAAGCCGCAGGCCATCGTGCTTACGATGCGCGCTGACTTCTGGGGCGATTGTGCGGCCTATCCCGCCCTGGCCGCCCTGATGGAGCGGCATCAGAAGCTGATTGCGCCCATGACGCCGCTGGAGTTGCGCGGCGCCATGGAGCAGCAGGCCAGCGTGGTGGGGCTGCGCTTTGAGGCGGACCTGGCGCAGACGATCCTGGAAGAGGTGCAGGAGGAACCAGGGGCCATGCCGCTCTTGCAACATGCGCTGCTGGAGCTGTGGAAGCGGCGGCATGGACGCTGGCTGCGCGGCGCGGAATATCGCACGATGGGGGGCGTGCGCCAGGCGATTGCGCGCACGGCGGACAGCATCTATTTGGCGCTGGGCGACCCCGAGCAGCAACTCATGCGCACGATCCTGCAGCGGTTGACGCTGGTGGATGCGTCGGAAGCGCAGGCCGACGTCCGTCGCGACACGCGGCGGCGGGTGCAATTGGATGAGTTAATCCCGGCGGGTGAGGATGCTGCCGTGGTGCGGCGTTTGGTCAACCAACTGGCGAATGAGCAGGCGCGCTTGCTGGTGACAGATGAGGCGCAGCAGGTGGAGGTGGCCCATGAGGCGCTGATCCGTCACTGGCCGCGGCTGCAGGGGTGGCTAGATGAGGATCGAGCCGTGCTGCGGCTGCGTCAGCGGCTACATGACGATGTGCAGGCGTGGCGAGCGGCTGCGCCGGAGGAAGCGGAAAAACTGCTGCCGCGCTGGACGACTCAGTTAGCCGTGGGGTTGCAGGCGGCGCAGAACCCGCGCTATGCCTTTAACCAGTCGGAGATAGACTACCTGCGAGCGGCGCTGGCGCTGCATGAGCGGGAAGAACAGGCAAGAGAGGCGCAGCGTCTGCGTGAACGGCGCAGGCGGTTGTTCACTGCTGCGGTGATAGGGCTGGCGATACTGCTTGCTCCTGCAATCTGGCTGAGCAACCTCGCGCAGGAGTCAGCGCTTGCTGTTTCAGAAGCGCAACGGCACGCAGGGGAGGCGATACAACTTCTTGATCAAGATGCAGCCGCCAGCATCCAGACGAGCTTAGACACGTTGCCTGAACCTGAAGGGGCCAATGCTCGTGTCTATGTGCCGGGGGCGGAGTTTGCCTTGCACCAGGCAGTTCGCTCCAGCCTGGAACGAAAGTATCTGCGCGTGATCGAGCCGCCACTTTCGGTGGAGCATGTCGCATTTTCGGACAGACAGATTGCAGTCGGGCACAAGGGGCTGTATCTGGTCCCTGATGATCTGTCACAGAACGGGGTGGTCACGCTGCTCCATGACGTACCGGGCCTCTTGGGCGTAGCCTGGAACGATGAGATGGATGCGCTTGCGGTCTGGTCCAGTGATACGGTCCAAGTGTGGTTGCCAACCGGCCAGTCATTTGAGCCACAGTTCCCAGGCAATGAGCTAATTCGATGCGCCCAATGGCGGCCACATGCCAAACAGCTTGCCATTTGCCGGGGTGCTTCGCTTTGGCTCTGGTCATACGAAGAAGCAGAGTCCCCACTGCTTCTATTCGAGGGCGCGGACGGTGGGAGAATCCGCAATGTGGCGTGGTCGGAGGATGGGCGACAGTTCGCTGCTATCGAAGCTAGGACTGCATGGATTGGTTCTGTCTCAATGCCGCAGGACGTGCGCTCAATTGATTTGGGCGTAACCGTGGACGGAGTCGAGTTTCTGGATGCCCAGCGCTTTCTGATCTGGAACTATCGTGAAGGTGAACATGCCCAGTTATGGTCGACGAGCGGGGAAAGAATTTATACGTTTAGCACGTCGTGGAGCGCATTACGCGACGTTGCCCTGTCGCCGGACAAGCAAACCTTGCTGACGTTGTTGGTGGGTGGGGTGATCCGTGTCTGGGACCTAGAGACCGGGGAGGCATTGCGCGAGTTGCACGGTCACACGAATACGGCCCTGTCGATTGCATGGCGCGGAGAGTATCCAGACCATCCATTCATCGCGAGTTTTGCGAGTGACGGAACTGCTCGCGTCTGGAATCTCGATACGGGCGAAGAAGTGGTTGTCTTGCGTGGTCACGCACAGGCGCGCGTCGGCTCGCGCAACGGCATAGCCGGCCAATGGCACCGCGATGGACAGCACATCCTTACTGCCGGCGAGGATGGTTCGATCCGGCTGTGGCGCGTCTTCGATGACCAAGGATATCCACTGTGTGAAGGCACAGCGCAGTGTTACGGCTTCAGTCAGCGTTTTCTGCCGCCTGGCCCGCCAATCAAGATAGAGACCGCGCAGTGGGCCGACCCGAACACGATCCTCGCGTGGAGCAGAGATGGCGGCCAGGCTTGGCGCTGGCGGTTGTCCGGCCCTGAAACCGGAGACGGCGAACCCGCCATACTGGAGCAGCCACTGCAAGGGCACAACAAGGTGACATGGGCTCCTGATGGGAAGTGGCTGTTTAGCTGCGCTCAAGGTTCGAACCCGGGTGTATGTTCGGGTGATGGAGTGCTGCGGGAAGTTGGTACGCAGCGCACTATCATTGTGGCTGAACCCATTTCCTTTGTTGAATGGCTGGATATCGGCCTTGTGGTGGGACAGGACTCGGGAAATATTCACGTCTTTAGCATGGCATCGGGGGCGCTGGTTGAGTTGCCAACGCTGACTGGACATAACGCTCAAGTTGCCTCTGCTCGCGCACACGGCGACTGGCTGGCAACCGGCGCACTGGATGGAGAGATCATCGTTTGGGACTACAAGGCGGGCACACGCCAGTTTGCGCTCAGTCTGCCGGATGGGGCGCTAGGCAGTCAACTGCCCATCAGTTGGCTCCAGTGGAATGCCGACGGCTCCTATCTCCTAAGCAGCCACGGTGGAGATATTGTAACGCTGTGGGATGTGGAAGAGCAGCGCTCTCTAAAACAGTGGGGTAATGCGCGCGCGGCAGCCTTTAGCCCAGACGGCAGAGATGTCGCGGTCGGCGTACGGCACACTTTTTTCATCTTTGATACGCAAACCCGTCTCTCATCCGGGGAAGTATTGGCGCATGACAACCTCATCCAAGGCATTGCATGGGTGGAGGGCAGCACTTGGCCCAACCAGGATTGGGGTGGCCCGGTGGCTGGCAGCCTGCTTCGAATGCTCCTGGGGAAGCCGTGGCGTACCCCCGCAACGCGGCTGTTGCTGTTGACATGGGGCGACGACCGCACGGTCCGGCTCTGGGCAGACGTCGATACGTCTGCTGTCGAGATTGCCCGGCTGCCAAGCGGCGCTGAGATCCGGAACGCCGCGGTCAACGATGATGGCTCACGCCTGTTGGCCCTCGATGCGGATGGGATGCTGCGCGTGTGGCAGATGTGGCTTAAGACCCCCGGACAGTTGCGCGAGACGGCAGGTAGCCTTGTAACCCGTTTGCCTGCGGATGAGTAACGGGGCATCTGCCGATGATCCATGTCAAACACCGGCATCGCTGTGACGAGGGTGGCATCTTGCACCGCAGAAAGGAACAATCACATGCGTACCGTGTTGCCAAAAGCCTTGTGGTGGGTGTTGCTGGCGATTGTGCTCCTTATTGCGCTGGATCGGGAAGTGGCCTACGCCCAGGGCAGTTGTGTTCCAATTATTGACCAGTTGGATACAGCCATTGACAGCTGCGCTGAGGTCAACAGCAATTGGGCCTGTTACGCTAATGCCACCGCGGTTGCTATACCTGCCGATGGTCGCTTTGATGAGCCTGGCGATCGAGAGGAGGTCGTGGCGCTGGAGGAGATTCAAACAGAGCGCGAAGCCGGTGCAGTCGTGATGTTCCTCCACTTGGCTAATGAGGACAGCCACATCAAGGTCATCCTCTTTGGCGGCCCCACACTGGACCAACCGGACAGAACACGGAATGTGTTTACGATGCGCGTCGAGGATGATACCCAGATTTGCCCTCAGACGTCGCCGGGCATGGTGGTACGCACGGATAACGGCGAGCGCGGCACCCTCATCGTGAACGGGGTGGAGATAGAGTTGCGAAGCACAGCCTACATTGCGCTGACAGGGCAAGACACCATGCTGATCGTGAACCTCGAAGGGCAGGTGGCTGTCACGGTCGGCGGTCAGACCCAAGAACTGCCGGTGGGCTACCAGAGCCAGGTCGTCCAATTCAGCGCAGCACAACCTGTCTTTGCCGGTCCGCCGTCTGTGTCCCCGCTGTTTGACTCGCCTGTGGCCCAATGGCTCGCCAGTCCAGATGGCTTGCAGCGTGTGTCCGACCCTAACACTGTGCCGAATCCTGCTATTCCAGCATGTGGCGGATCGATCGCGATCGGCCAGACCATCACCGATCAGATTACCGTGCCAGGCCAGGAGTGTCTCTACAGCTTCTGCGTAGCGTCCGGCGACGTGGCTACGATCCACATGGAGACAGTCGAGGGCAGCTTGGATCCGTGGGTCGATCTCCGCTGGCCGGATGGTCGACTCATGCGGTTCAACAACGACATTGACGAGACAGACTTCAACAGCCTGATCTGCAACCGCACGTTTTTTGTTCCCGGCTGCTACACCATCGTGGCCCGTCCTGCGCAGAACCGCAGCGCGGGGCGCTTTCGCCTGTCGGTGGAGGGGCAGTCGGCTTGTATGGCGTCGGACGCCCGCTGTGAGGTGATCACGCAGGGGCTGAACCTGCGTAGGGGACCGGGCCTGGCCTATCAGACCATTCGCACGTTGTCCATGGGGGCACGGCTAAGACAACTCGCGCGCAGCGACGACGATTCGTGGGCGCATGTGCAGGTGGTCGGGACGGCCCAAGAAGGATGGGTCAGCACCAATGCCAACTATCTCTCCTGTGAGCCGATAGCACCGCCTGCACTGGAACCGGAGCCAACCGACGAGCCGCCACCGCCTCCGGAGCCGTCAGACGACGACACGACCGAGCCAACGTCAGAAGATGATTGTGTAGCCAAGTGCAGCCCATTTCCATAGGTTTGTGTTTGTCAGGTGTGCATTCGTGCGGTGTGCATTGGCTGCGGATCATTTGCCTGAACCCTATGCGCGGGTAGTTTGTGCGGAGGAGAAAACCTCATGCATCCAGCAACACACCAACGACGCGGCATCCGTTATGCGCTGCTCATTCTGTTCTCCGCTTCTTTTGCCGTCGCGCTTCTGGCGTGGACGCTTGCGCTCTCTGCCGCAACGCCTGAAAGGGTGAGTGCGCCGGGTGCGCCGTCGGCAGCCTACATCGTAACCTCGACCAGCGATTCTGGGCCTGGTTCGCTGCGCGCAGCCATCGAAGCCGCCAATAGCTCTCTCGAACCGGATACAATTATCTTCGATTTGAGCCTGCCCGCTACGATCAGACTGTCGTCAACGTTGAGCATCATTGGCAGCGTGACAATTAACGGGCCTTTGGAAGGCGCCCTGACGATTGATGGCAACAATCAGTATCAGATCCTAAGTGTTTCTGGCCTAAGCACCCATGTCAACATTTCCAACCTGACACTGACGAACGGAAGGGCCGCAATGAGCGGCGGCGCCATCTATAACGAGGGCGGTACTGTGAATATCTTTAATAGCACACTGAGCGGCAATGAGGCTTCTGTTGATGGTGGTGCGATCTACAATTCAGACGGCAGCGTAAACATCACCAACAGCACCATCAGTGGCAATCATGCAGCGAATAGAGGGGGTGGCATCTTCAACTATGCATGTAACGCCGGCACTACAGTGGGCGCTAGGGTGAACGTCCGAAGCAGTACCATCGTGACAAACTCAGCGAATACGAATGGCGGCGGCATCTACAATCAAACCCAAATAGACACCCCCTGTTTTAACATTGCGGTATTCGAGGTTGGAAACACCATTCTCGCGGGCAATGTCTCACCGGCAAGCCCCGATTGTTTTAATGAAGGAACGTTCTCTTCATTGGGCTACAATTTCATCAGCCAGATCGGGCCTGGCTGCACCTTTGTCACGACCGACCGAGCGACCGGGCCGGGCTTGATTTTTACCGAGGTTGTTGCTCCCAATCTTGCTGACAATGGAGGCCCCACACCAACTCACGCGCTGTTCCCCAACAGCCCGGCCATCGATCAGATTCCCAATGCAATTGGCTGTGATATTGAGACAAGGGCTGATCAGCGCGGGGTATTGCGGCCGCAAGGTCTAGGCTGCGACATTGGCGCTTATGAATTCCAAATCGGCATCACCCTGACTGTGGCGGCGGAAGGCACCGACGTGGAGGCGACGCGCACGGCGACGGCGACGGTCTACCAGGACGACGACCTTGCCCAACCTGTCTCCGGTAAGCTGGTAGGGTTCGAGGTAACAGGGGACACGACTATCGGGCCGCTAACTCGCACGACCGATGCAAATGGGCAAGCCGTGTTTACCTATGTCAGCCGTGCCCCTACACAGGCCCTCCAGGCAGACACGCCAGCTTCGCTGAATGATACAGCCGCCACCGATCTCATCCATGTATGGGTCGATCTGAATCTTAATGACGTTTGGAACGTGGGAGAGCCTGAAGCGTTTGCGGCACTGCCTACGGCGATCACACTGGCCTCGTTCTCTGCTCAGGTGGTAAATGGTCAGGTGGTGCTGTCGTGGCGAACGGGGGCTGAGATCGACAACGCCGGATTTAACCTCTATCGAGCGACCGCTGTGGGTGGCCCCTACAGCCAGATCAACCCGCAGCTCATTCCCGGCCAGGGAACCGGGTACGGCGCTAGCTACACCTATACCGACAGCCCGCCGGATGCTAACCGGCTTTACTACAAGCTGGAGGATGTGGACTATTACGGTGTGCGGACCCAACATGGACCGGTTGAGGTTCGGCTGGACTTCGACCCGGCTGCAAGTTCCGAACGGCTGTATCTGCCTGCGCTACCGTCACGGGATTAGGGGCAGACTCTTTGCATAGGGGCCAACAGGATCTGGGTGGACCATGCGCGCGGCGATAGCAACCCTGCTCTGTACAGTCTTGGTTGCGCTGGTGAGTCGTGCGGCAACTGCCCAGACGAGCGCAGAGACACGGCTTGTGCTGCTGCATTCCGACCAGCGGTCAATCCAAGTCGAGTTGGTCGCAGGGGACTACACGATTAGTTCGGTGCTGCACGCGGGAGAGCCGTTTCATCGCATACAGATGCCGGGCACTGTGCCGCGCCAAGTCCCTGGCGCACCGCAGTTGCCTACGCTTGGCACGTTGCTTGGCCTGCCCACGACGGCAGGGGTTGTATTGCAGGTGCTGGAGAGTGACTCCATCACGCTCACTGACATTTATTTGGAGCCTGCGCCTACGCTGACCTTCGAGGCTAGTGGCTTCGACCCGCTTGGCGGCGAGGTGCGTGAGACGTTCGTGTTGGACGAGGCGCGCTATGCGACTGATGCCTTTTACCCCAGCACGCTTGCCGAACTAGGTGAAGCCGGTTATCTGCGCGATCAACCCGTTGTGCAAGTGCAGTTTCATCCGGTGCAATACAACCCCCTCCGTCGCGAAGTGCGCCTCTACCGCCGGATCCGGGTGCAGGTTACCTGGGAGCCGGTGGCGGCGCAGCGTGCCGATGCCGATTTGCGTGTGGCGAGTCCAGCGTATGAAGCGCTTTTACGCGACGCCCTGCTGAACTATGCTGCCCTGGCGCGCCCCGTCGTCTATCAGGACACGGTGGCCGCGCGCAGTACAACAAGCAGCCAAGCGCGCGCCGACCTGCCTGCCCCTGCGCTCAAGATAGCGGTCCGGGAAACTGGGCTGTACCAGATCGACTTCGCGCAGTTGACCGCGGCCGGGTTCGACCTCAGTCTGGTCGATCCCCGCTTGCTCGGCCTCTCCAATCGCGGCGTTGAAGTTGCCATGTACATCCAGGGTGAGGCGGATGGACGCTTCGACGAGACGGACTACATTCTATTTTACGGTGTGGCTCATCGCGATCGATATACCGACCTGAATATTTACTGGCTTCGGGCGGGCCAGGAGGCCGGGCGGCGTATGGCTGTACGCGACGGCACTCTGTTGGGCGGCACGAAGGGGCCGCCCACTTTTCGCAACTCGCTGCACGCGGAAGAAGATACGACCTATTGGCAGACGATGCCCGGCTATGGGGTAGACCGCTGGTTCTGGGGGCAGCGCCTCAGCCCCAATACCCAGGGCGTGCCCATATCGCGCCCCTATGCCGTTACCGTGCGCAACGCGGCGCGCGAGGGGATGGCGACTGTGCGGGTCAGGCTCAAGGGCTACACGGGCCAAGCACACCACACCCGCGTCCACCTCAACGACCATCTCATTGATGATCAGACTTGGCAGGGGCAGATCCAGTTCACCCACGCAGTGAGTGTGCCCCAGTCCTTTCTCCAGGATGGCGAGAATATTGTCGTGGTGGAAGCTGCAAGCGCGGGCGCGTCCATTGACCAGGTTTTGGTCAACTGGATCGAGATTGACTACTGGGACCAGTACATTGCTGAAGATGACCAACTCGCGTTTGGCGCGCCCGCCGATGCCGTTCACCAGGAAGGGAGCGGCAACGTCGCAGCCGCAGCGCTGGCGCATCAGGTGTTTTTTCCCATACTCAGCCAGATGGCTGCTCATACGATGATTGAGGTTGGGGGCTTTGTCGAGCCGATGGGCATTGTCCTGGATGTCACCGAGCCGGTCGCGCCGGTCCGCATCATTGTGACTTGGGCTGCGGGAGCGGATGGCCGCAATGTGGTGCGGTTCACCGACCGCGAGCAGCCAGGCCGCCAGTACCTAGCGGTGACAGCCAGGCACTACAAAACGCCTGTGAGCCTTGCCCTCGACACGCCCTCATCCTGGCAATCGCCTGCCAACGCGGCTGACTACATCATCATCACTCATGAGGCGTTCTATGACGCAGTCGCCGTCTTGGCCGAACATCGCCGCGGCGAGGGGTTGCGGGTGGTTATCGTGAAAGTGGGGGATATCTACGACGAGTTTAGCCATGGCCTTTTCAGCCCCGAAGCCATTCACGCCTTTCTGCGCTATGCCTATCAGCATTGGTCGCCGCCTGCGCCAACGTATGTGCTCCTGGTAGGCGATGCAAATCAGGACTATATGGACAAACTTGAATCCGGCACACCCAACTATGTGCCTTCGCAGAACATAGACAGCAGCCTGTTTGGCGAGATCTCTTCGGACAACCGCTTTGTCACGGTCAGCGGGAAGGACCCGCTCCCCGATATGTTGATCGGGCGCTTGCCCGCGCAAAGCACCCAGGAGGCCGATGCCATGGTGCGGCGGCTGCTTGGCTATGATGCACAGCCGCGGGGCGAAAGTTGGACTGCCAATGCGCTCCTGGTGACGGACGACGACGAGCCACAGTTCAAAACAACGTCAGAGGAGATTGCCGCCCAGTTCCCGCCCGGCTACCATCTGACGCTTGTTGATGTGCAGCGCTATCCGCCTGGCGATCCAACCGGCGACATTATCGAAGCCATGAACCGAGGGAGCGTGCTGGTCAATTACATTGGACACGGCGAATACGCCAGTTGGGGGCGTTGGGACGACAAGGCGCGCTCGATCTTCGGTATCGCAGATATTCGCTCGCTCGGCAACGGAGACAGGCTGCCCGTTGTCATCGTGGGCAACTGCTTGAACGGCTTCTTTGCAGGGCCAAAGGAGAACGAGTCACTGGCTGAGGCGTTCTTGCGCGGGCAGGATGCCGGTGCAGTGGCCGTCTGGGCGCCGACAGGATTGGGCTACGCGATAGGCCACAGGATTCTGCTGCGCAACTTCTATGCTGCGCTCTTTATGAGCAAGCATGAGACGTTGGGCGCTGCGACGAGCGCGGCCAAGATAAACACCTATACGTATAGCCATTTCTGGGACGAACTCATAGACAGCTATGTACTCTTTGGTGATCCGGCGACAACCCTGCCTTTGCCGTTCGCCGCCAGCGGAACGCCACGACTCTATGTCCCCATCCTCTCTGATTGACCCTGTCGCTGTCCAAGCCGCCATGCTGGACCATTTCCGTCATGTGCAGCATAGGTTGAGGAGAAAAGCCCCTGGTAGAACTTCCAATCCTCGCCCATCAGCCGCTCGATTTCTGCTTCCGGGTAGGGCTGCCAGAGCGGCGCTTGGGGTTGTTTGGGGCTGGTATTGCCTGCGTGGATCAGCCCTACCAGGAAGTGCGGGTCCGCTAGCGGGAGAACGCTGCTGTGCGGGAGTCCCCATACATAGAGCGTATCCGCTCCCTCATTGATCTCCGGGTGGCGGTAGCTCTCCCAAAGGGATCGCCAATAACAGAGGCTATTGCCGCACACCCAGGGCCGCGGGTCGAGGGGATAGCGATAGTGCCAGGCTTGCCGCCGCATGGGGTCATAGAAGAGCAGGGCGGCAAGTCCGCAGAGTTGCGCCTCGCGATGCGCCAACAGGCTCTTGACCTGATAGGAAATCCGCCAGTTCGCCACCCAATCGTCGTCGTCCCAATGCACAATGATCTCGCCACGGGCGCGCGCACAGGCTAGATTGTGCTTGGCGCCCATGTGCTGCCGGATGGAGAGCCGTTCGTACCGGATGCTTGGGTCGTCGGGGACAAGGTCTTGGATTGGGTCGGTCCCGTCGTCAAGAATGATCAGTTCCCGGTTTGGGTAGTCTTGTAAGCGATAGTAGCGGATCGCTTGGGCCACGAACGGGCGGCGGTTGTAAGTGGGCATGATGCAAGAGACAAGGGGCATCTCTGGACTCGTCATGGCGAGCGCAGGCTCCTGCGTCTGCTTTCGATCCTGGCTGTCGTGCAGCGTTGGCTGCGCGACCGGCGCTTGAACGACAACCGGCCGCGTCTGGTCGCCTGCTTCACTTTCTGCCAGCTTCTGGATCACCATCAGCGTGCGCGCACATGCCACCGTCCGATAGGTTTTTTGCGTGAGCAGTTCGTTTACAAAGCGCTTCACGCCGGGATAATAGTCGGCGTAGTCATGAAAGACGATGTATCCCCCGGCCACTACCCAGCGGGCGAAGTGGTGAAAGTCCCGCGCGACATTCTCATAATCATGGAGACCGTCGATCAAGAGCAGCGCGATGGGCTGCTCCCAAACCACCTCATAGGAGAACTTCTGGATCGGCACCACCACCTCTGCCAACCCGGCTTGGGCCATGTTGCGCTGGAAGCGCGCTAGGGTCGGCGCGGTCGTCTGGATGTATTGGTCGGCCGCGCCGACCTTACCTTCGTGGGGGTCGACGGCATAGACCCGCACCGTGGGCGCAACCGTCTGCACTACACGACCCAGCACTAAGGTCGAGCGCCCTAAGTAGCTGCCGACCTCCAGCACCACATGTGGGGCCGGCGCTGTGCGTAGGGCTTCGGCGGTGGCGGCGATAAGCAGGTCTGCCTCGTCTTCTTCCAGCCAGCCCTCAATTTGCTGCATCTGGCGCAGAATGGGCAGCGTCAACAGCAGCGGGCGCGCCTGCTGCGATTCGGATGCTGTCTGTCCTGGCGCTGTCTGTCCATCTCGCTGCCCGTGCTGCAGTTTATCTGCGGGGATCTCCTGGCCGTTGATCTGCCCAGGGGTGATCTGCTGGTGGGTCTGCTGCCTGACCTGCTGTGCGAACCGGTAATCGTGGAAGTGGTCGCGGACTGCGCGACGGATGGGATCGTACTCTTGCCTGACTACCGGGTGGAGCCAGTAGGCATCGCTCCTGTTCAGGGCGGTTCGCACCTCGTTGGCGCTGTAGGAGACCCGATAGCGGACATAGGCATCGCTGCAGGGATTGGCCTCGATCCGGTAGCCGAGCAGCGCCACCAGCGTTGGCAGGATCACCTCTTCTGTCGCCCAGATGCGCGACTGGCGCACGATGGTCTGGATCTGTTCGTCGCCATCGTAAAAGCGCACCAGTTCACGCGCCGCGTCGGCCAAGAAGACCGTGCTGGGCCAAAAGGACCAATGGACGAACTTCTCCTCGCCGCGGGGAAAGCGCCGCAAGAATGGTTGCCACAGGAAAAATTCTGCATGGGCTGTCTGGGCCGGATAGACCAATGTACCGGCGGACTGGCGCGCCGGCTGGTTGCTCAACAGGCCAACCTCCGGTGCAACGACCCCGCATTGTCTGAGGTAGGCAGAATAGCCGGGCTGGATCGCCAACTGGTCCGAATCAACAATCGTTAAGGTGTCAAAGGAGTAATGCGCCGAGGCGAAACGCATGCACGCCAGTGCAAAGTCGTGGAGCCGCCCCATGGTCGCGGGTTGAGACCCAGGGTAAATCACCGCGTCATACTGGGCCAGCGGCAGCCTGTCGAACAGTCGACTATCCCGCCCCCCATTGTAGAGCAAGATCAGCGACGCCGGATCGAGCGCATGCAGGTTCCGCACCAGGTCCAACACGACCATGGGGTTCTCATGCACCAGACAGGCAAAGATATTTCGCAGCGCAGGCGCACCCATCACCGCCCCCTAGATATGATCGATCTCCATGAGGTTGAGATCCGGTGTTTCAATGCGTATTGGACAGACGTTGATAAACGCAAATTCAGAGGTCGACCGATAGTGAGCGTTGCTGATAAAGGTGGCGGCTAAACCGATGCTCGTCCCTGACCGTTCATCGCCTGTTTTGAATTGTGTCGATGTCAGCGAAATGCGTTCGGCCATGAAGTAGTTGTTTCCTATGTCGAACACATTGTCTGTCAATAGGCAGGTCCGGTAGATCTTCACGCGCAGCTCCGGCACGTTATTGTTGTTATCGGGATCACTGGTCTGAATCGCCCGAATCCATTCGATCATTTCCTGGCCCAGTACCAGACGCGTGAAGCGATTGCCGTTCCCCTGGAAGCCACCGTCCGCGGTGAACGGCTCTAGCACTCGTCGTGAGATTCGCGTCTTTAGCTGCTCTAGGAGTTTGTCCGAGTCCTCTATCTCGAGCGAACCGGGAGGCCCGTAAAGGCTGACTAATCCTGTAATCACATTGGCATGCAAGGTTGTGTTGGCCTCGCCGTCCTGCAAAACGAGTGCAGCCGACAGATTGCGTAATGCGCTCAGTAGGTGGAGTATCCGATCGGGACTCTCCAACTCGATGGCTCTGGCGAGGGCCTGGTAGAGTTGAAGGTCGCGCCGTGGCAATGCACCCTCGTCTCGTAGGATCTTCACTCGTTCTTGAATGCTATCGCTGATGCGCCGCCGCTCTTCGAGACTGCGGGAGGCGAGATCCTCTGCTATCCGGCGACCCTCGCGCATGAACTCTTCGTGATCAGTTATCTTGAAAAGGGCGGCCAGTTCGGGGATGTCGACAAAGACCCGATTCGGTCCATCGGTCGGAACAGACGGGGCGATGAGGCGGTTTTCGGTGAGGATGATGCGCTGGGCCTTGCCGATGAGCGTCCCTATGGGTACATTCCTCTGCCCAACCAGCCGGCACTGATGGATGGTCACCTTCTCTGTACTCTCGCACAGTACGAGCGTCCGCCGGTCATTGCCGATGAGGGTATCCCCTCGCATCGTCAAGGATTCACACCCCCCACAGAGAATCATGCCGTCACCCTGTTGCTGCTCGGCCAAAATGGTCACATCTTCAATGGTGACATCGCGGCAATCTTTGAACACAAGCCCTTGTGTCGTGTTATCAAACACAGTTAGATTCGCCAGCTTGAACGATTCGAGACCTGTAGCCTGAATCGTTTGCTCCAGGATCAGGATCGCACCGCGGCTGCACGCGCCGATGCTCACATGGGTTTCTGAACTCAATTCCGGTACGTTGGCTAGGCGATGCTCGCCGGGCAGCAGGCAGAGACACCAGACCTTTGCCTTTGCCTCGCGTAGCGCTTTCATCGCCTCCTCTATCGTCGCGAAGTGGCCGCCTTCGCCCACCGTGATCTCACAGCCGCCCCCCTTTCGCTTGCAAAGTACATCAAGGGCCTCTTGAACGGTCTTAACGCCAGCCAGGTCAGAGCAGTTGGCCGGATTATAGGCCACCTGGTCTGCCCGGCTCAGGTTGGCTGTAAAGACCACCGGCAGGTGGACGGTGCTGCCCCCATCGCCCAACAGACGAGCCGTCACTTGTTGGGTGAGCGGGGTTGGATTGGGCGCAGGCGGGTTGCGGTCCCAGCGCAGTTCCCAGGCGCAACAGGCGATCCCCTTGGCATCGGTGGCGACGACACAGCGCGATTGGCCGTTTTCTAGCCGTCCATCCCCCTTGGTGACCTGGAATTCCACTTGCGCATTGGCGACAGGACAGCCTCCGTTGGCTACACCCACACACAGCCGCTCCTGCAGCGGCAGAAACTGCCCCGGCTGGCTGAAGTTCGGCATGACCTCCTGACCGTCGCCACTTACATAAAAGAGTCCCGTCAGGTTGGTCAGCATCGGGAAGAATGACCGGCAGTCTCGAAGCACCGTGAAGGTGAGGTGGCTTTCGTTATTATTATCCGCGACCCAGGCCCAGCGCATGATGGCGAGCGGGCAGCGATAGCGGGTAGTGCCTGCGGGTGGGGCATCCGTCAGCGCCTCGACCGAACCGTCGATGCTGCGGGCTGTGAAGAGCCAGTAGTCGCCGGGCTGTAACTGCTCCCCGCCGAATTGAATATGAACGCCATCGCCCAAGTTCATATCGGGCGTGCTGATCGCGTTGAAGGTCGAGTTGGCCCAGCCCACACCGTCCCATCGCCGCAGGATCGGGTGACGGTCCAGCCGGACGGTGGGCGGGCTTCCCGGCTGCATAAATTCCGTCGGCAGTGGGTCGGCCAGGGTGACAGTCAACAGGTCGGGGTCTGGATCTGCGCTTAGATAGGTCAGGTGGCCGCGAGCAGGACCTAACTCACTGGCGTCGTCGGCAATCTCCACCAGATCGCCTGCGCGCAAGAGTGTGACCTGATCTCGCCCCAAACTGGACAGGGTCAGCGTCTTCAAGTCCGCCGAGTCAACGCCTATGATGCTCACGGCAAAAGCGCCGTTGTCCCGCGACCACTTG
>CAZZNG010000066.1:0-22416 GCA_964655505.1 uncultured Litorilinea sp.
CGCGATCCTGCGCTAAACCGCTACTATCCGATCATCAAGTTGGATTTCAGCAAACCGACGCTCTATCACACGCAAGGATTTACAGGGATAACCGTATCCCCCCCCATACTGTGCAATTATGGCGGCATCTATTATCCCACCACACTGACCATTGATTTGTGTATGCAGAACGCGATGCTCACCGACGACGACCGCGAGGTGATCCGCCACGAACTCTTCCACGCCATCCAGTATGCCTACCCAGCACAGGTGGATGCTTGGGCGAAGGATTTCGACGCAACCGCCTATCTCGCAGAGGGCACAGCAACCACAGCGCAACGGTCGGGCAGCACATTTGCCCCTACCGCTCGTCAAGAGCCACGATCGGTGTGGGCGCCGTTGAATGAACCCTACGGGACAGGCCATCAGCTACCCTATGAGACCCAAGATTTCTGGATCTATGTAGGAAGGCGGCTAGAGGAATCGCTTAGCTACCTCATCCCGATCTTTGAGATCGGGGGCGCGGTCGCGGACGTGGACTCGGCGCTGGGCAATAATCTCGCCGGAACCTATGGGGCATGGGCCAGGGATCAGGTTTATGAGAAGGAGATTGCCGATCTAGGACGTATGCAATACCTGCCCTGTCAGTTGGAGGAATCGCTCGTCCTGGTGGTGCCCCCCCGCACCGACGACAACCTGGATCCGATCCCCTACACCCAATACCGGTGGGAGGATACGATTAATATGACATTGTATCCGCTCACGACAATCGCCTACTCGTTCTCATTCTCTGGAACGCAGGAGGAACCCTTGCGGATCGAGGTGAAGCGAGGCGGGCCGGGCACATCCTACAAGATATACAAGCAGGGAGACCCTTGTGACACCGTGCCGGTCTCAGAGGATTACTGGACGGAAGAAATTAACGCGGACGACACGTATGTGGTAATTGTCGCCAACGGAAACCACACCGCCCAAGAGTCCCACCGGCTTCGCATCAAGTGGGGCCATGACGACTTGCCGCCGCAAGAGGATCCGCCGGACGACTAATGACCTAAAGACAGGCCGGTTGGCCCCTGTCTCTGCGACAGGGGCCAACCGGCCTGTTTGCGTTCAGCCGTGAATGGCTTCCTGCACGGGCGATTTGGGTGTGGGTTGAGCCGTCTGCCAGGCGGTTGGTGTGCTGATTGCCACATAGCGCGGCCATGTGGCTGAATTCGTTGCAACGAGGTTCCGTCCGTAGCGAATGTCATCGTCTCGCGCTGGTTTCATGCCTCGACCTCTTTGGCGATTCCTGCTAGTTCTAATTCGTGGGCACGGTGACAGCTGACCATGCGCCCCTCTTCAATCTCGACGAGCGGGGGCGCTTCATGGCGGCACTGTTCGACCGCAAAGGGACAGCGGGGGTGAAAGTAGCAACCGCTTGGCGGATTCGCCGGATTGGCAACTTCGCCTTGGATCGGTTCGCGGTGTTTGCGCGCGCGCGGGTCGGCTTTGGGCAGCGATGAGATCAACGCGGCGGTATAGGGGTGCTTTGGCGCCATAAAGAGCTGTTGCGGCGTCGCCACTTCGACAATCTTGCCCACATACATCACCACGACTCGATCGCTGATCTGGTTGACCACGCCCAGATCGTGGGACACGAAGAGATAGGTCAAGCCTAGCTCATCTTGCAGATCGAGCATGAGGTTGAGTACCTGGGCTTGAACGGAGACATCCAATGCCGAAACGGCTTCGTCGGCAACGATGAAGCGGGGATTGAGCGCGAGGGCACGCGCAATGCCGATACGTTGGCGCTGTCCACCGCTGAACGCATGGGGAAAGCGATCCATGTATTCGGGACGCAAGCCCACTTGGCGCAACAACTGTTCCACTCGATCCAGCCGCTCGCTGCGCGACTTGACGCCGCTGACCAGCAGCGGCTCGCCCACGATGTCGAAAATAGTCATGCGCGGGTTGAGCGAGGAGAACGGGTCTTGAAAGATCATCTGCATGTCTTGGCGGAGAGGGCGGATCTGCTCTTCATTTAGCTTGGCAAGGTCAACCGTCTCGCCAGTGCGCGTTTTCAAGATGATCTCACCATCAGATGGGTCGATTGCGCGCAGCACACAGCGCGCGGTCGTGGTCTTGCCACAGCCACTTTCACCAACCAGACTTAACGTTTCACCGGCTCTGAGCGCGAAGTTGATGCCATCTACTGCGCGCACAGCCCCGACCTCACGCCGCAACAGCCCCTTCTTAATCGGGAAGAATTTACGCAGGTTACGCACTTCCAGCAATGTTTCGCCGGTGAGCGGCGCGCGAGTGGGTGGCTCCGCAGTCGTTGTTGAAGCAACGGAGAGGTTGGGTGCAAGCTGTGCCGACTGGGTGCGGGCATGGTCCGTGTCCGGGGGAACGGACTGCGGCAGCGTTGAAGCCCCTGGCGCGCTATACGGCGACGACGGCGTGAGATAGGCATGTTCGGCTGAAAATTGATGCGATTCGTACAAGAAACAACTGACGCGGTGCATGTCGGCCACCTGAGTCAGCGACGGCTCATGGCTTTCGCATACACCCGGCATATAAGCAGGACAGCGAGGGTGAAAGGCACACCCTGTGGGCCGGTTGAGCGGATGGGGGATCGACCCTTGCAGCGAAGGCATTCGTTCGCGCGGTGCGCTGTAGATGTTGGGGATGGACGTCAGCAGGGCGCGTGTGTAGGGATGTTTGGGGCTGTAGAAGAGTTCTTCGACAGGCGCTTCTTCCACGACGCGCCCCAAATACATCACGGCCACATCGTCGGCCATCTCGGCAATCACACCCAAGTCATGGGTGATGAAGATGATTGCCATATCGTGCTCTGCTTGCAGTTCGCGCAGCAACTCCAAGATTTGGGCTTGGGTGGTCACGTCGAGCGCCGTTGAGGGTTCATCGGCGATCAAGATGCGCGGGTTGCAGCAGAGAGCCATGGCAATCATGGCACGCTGACGCAGCCCACCGCTAAGTTGATAAGGATATTCCTGCATCCGCTGTTCGGGGTTGGGCATGTGGACGCGGCGCAACCAGGTAATGGCTTGCTCATAGGCTTCGGTCTTGCTGATCTTGCGATGTAGCAGAATGGCTTCCATGATTTGGTCGCCAATTGTATGCACCGGACTAAACGAGGTCATCGGCTCCTGGAAGATCAGTCCAATCTCGCCGCCACGAATCTGATCCATCTCGCGTGATTCGGGCGGAAGCTCGGCCAGATCAACGACGCGATTGTCGGTTTGCCGATAGTACATATTGCCCGACACGATCCGCCCAGGTGGATCGATGAGTTGGAGCAGGGCACGCGTCGTCACACTTTTGCCACAGCCGCTTTCGCCGACAATGCCCAGCGTGCGGCCTTTGTAGACATCGAAATTTGCACCTTGCACGGCGCGCACGATGCCTTCATTGAGAAAGAAATGTATTTGCAGATCGCGCACGGAGAGCAAAGGTTCCGTCAGGTTATCTTCTTGGCGGCCTGCTGCCATGGAAGTTGGTTTAGTTGCTATAGGGGTCGGCTGCATCACGTAGTCCATCACCTAAAAAGTTGAACGCCAGAATCGCAATAATCATGGGGATAGCGGGAATCAAGAGCCACGGGGTTGTGGCGACACTCTGAATGTTTTGCGCGGCCTGTAACAACGTACCCCAGCTAATGGCGGGTGGGCGCAGCCCCAGCCCCAAGAAGCTGAGTGAGGTCTCGCTCACAATCATGGCCGGAATCGCCAATGTGACCGCAGCAATGATGTGGCTGTAGAAGGACGGCAACATATGGCTGAAGATAATGCGGCGCGGGCGCGCCCCGGCAAGTTTGGCGGCAGTGACAAAGTCTTCTTCACGCATAGCCAAAAAGCGCCCGCGCACGACACGCGCCAGGTCTGTCCAGGCGAAGAGCGCGATGATGATGGTGATGGCAAAATAGACTTGCAGCACCGACCACTGGCGCGGCAGCGCAGCCGCCAGCCCCATCCATAGGGGAATGGTCGGCACCGCGCGCACGACTTCGATGATGCGCTGGATGAGCGTGTCGATCCATCCACCGTAATAGCCGGAAATGCCGCCCAGCACAATCCCGAAAATTAAGCTCAGCGCGACACTAACCAAGCCGATGCTCAGCGAGATGCGCGTGCCATGTAAGAGCCGCGACCATAAATCGCGCCCTTGCACATCGGTTCCTAACAAAAAGAGTGTTTTGTCGACCTGATATCCATCGCCCACGCCGATCAAATGCACATTGGTGCTAAACAAGCCAAATACCGAATAGCGATAGCCTTCGGTGAAAAACACGACGGGAATCTTGGCGGTGCAGTCCTGGATGTAAATTTTTTTGAATGTCATCATGTCGCGCCCGCCGGTCATGGTGCAGATGTGGGGTGACCACTGTCCATCATCAAAGAATTTAATAGCCTGGGGCGGAATGAGATTCAAGTGGGCGTCCGAACGTTCCGGGTCGGTGGTGGATAGAAAATCGGCGCCCAAAGCCACCAGATAGAAAAGGATGATGACCACCCCGGAAACCATGGCGAGATGATGTTTGCGAAAGCGCCACCAGATCAACTGGCGTTGGGTGGCAACACTGACGCGATCTTCGGGAACTGCCCCGGCCATGCCGCGAAACCCTGCTTCTTGAACAGCCATGATCGGTTATCCCTCCAGCCGAATGCGCGGATCCGCCCAGATGAGCAGAAGATCCGAGATAAATGTGCCGATGACAGTTAAGAGGCCAATGAGCATGATAATACTGCCAGCCAAGAACATGTCCTGCGATACGAGCGAGCGCAACAAGATCGGCCCAACCGTCGGCAGGCTGAGTACGACCGAAACAATGATGCTGCCCGACACCAAGAAGGGCCAGACGTAGGCAGTCATGCTGATGACCGGATTCAGGGCAATGCGTACAGGATATTTCATGACCATGCGCCAGCCGGAAAACCCTTTGGCGCGGGCCGTAACGACATAGGGCTTGCGCAGTTCATCCAAAACGTTGGCGCGGGTGATGCGCATGATCTGGGCGGTGCCTGCCATACCTAAGATGATGGTCGGCAGCCAGAGATGTTGGAGTAAATCTACGACACGCCCCCAACTCCATTGTGCGGTGAGATATTCGGACGAGAAAAGGCCGCCGACACTCATGCCGAAAACGGAGAAGCCGATCCACATGAAGAGCAGTGCCAAGAGAAAATTGGGGATGGCGAGGCCGATAAACCCAATGAGCGTGAAGAGGTAATCCCAGACAGAATATTGACGGACTGCCGAAAAGATGCCAATCGGGATTGCCAGCGTCCACGTGAACAGTACAGAGGCTAACGCGAGGATGACGGTGAGAAAGAGGCGTTCGCCAATTACCTCTTTCACCGGCTTTTGGAACTCGAACGAGTAGCCGAAATCCCCTTGTAGCATCCGCTGTAGCCAGAGATAGTATTGATAGGTAATGGGCCGGTCGAGGCCGTAATAGGCGCGCAAGTTTTCGGCTTCAGACATGCTTATGGACGAGCCTTGCACGGAGAGTTGGGCGATGTATGCCGTCACATAATCGCCGGGTGGTAGTTGAATGATGGCGAACGAGACGATCGATACCGCTAGGAGTGTTAATAACCCGTAGAGGAGTCGCCTACCAAGGTAACTGAGCATTGCGTTCTCCAAGAACAAGCATAGCCGACCCGCAGTTTATGCGGGGGCTACCTAGAGACTATTGAGATGTTCTCTGCCGCACACATTGCATGAGCCTGCAACCGACAGACGCCGGTCGCAGGCTCATGCTGCATTACTTAATCTTGCGCGATGTACCAAGTTTCGGGATATGCATTCCCGGGCGTCTGTCCGCTGTTCGAAGTGGGGAAGCCGACAGCCACGTTACGGAAGTGATTCTTGATGACAGCGAGTGAACCCGGTGCATCGGTCACGGTACTGATGTAGAAAACTTGCTCGCACCCTATGGCGCGGATCTGTGTGCCAATCTCGACCCGTTCTTCGGGGGGCAGCTTGCGAGCTTCTTCCCAGAGAAGTTGCTGCTCGCGCACCGGCCCTGTCGGTTCTTGGCCCACAGTGTTGTCTTGGAACCATTGGCCGGACAGCGGCCCCATGCCGCTTTCCCATTGGAAGGCAAGGCTTTGGTTGGGGAAGCTAAAGAGCCTTTCCGAGTTACCTGCGTCCCAGAAGCTGGTCATGGTGTCGTTATTGGTCAGGCGCGTGTTGCGGAGGCTGCGCTCGACGGCTTGGACCTCGGCGTGGATTCCGACATTCTCTTTCCAGTGCTGAGCGAACATCTCGCCGATGGCGGGGTAGTCGCGGAATGCGCCCGAAACAGCCATTATTTCGACGGTGATGCGCTCGCCGTTGGGCATGAGCCGGTAACCTTCGCTGTCGCGCTGATCCAAACCGATGGAGTCAAGCAGGCGATTGGCTTCTTCGACATCGAGCGTGCTATAGAGTTGGTCATAGTCTGGGCCTGGATCATAGGGCGGATCCGGCGAGGCACAGACCGAGGCCGGGCGCGCCAGGCCGAGGAAGAAGGCTTCGTTGATCTGGGTACGATCAATCGCCATGGAGAGCGCACGGCGGAAATCGGCATTTTGGATGTATTCAGCGACCGCCGGGTCTCCATCATAGTCCTGGTTGAAGGCGAGAGCGACGGTGGAACCACCGCGCGACCGGTAGAATTGCAGCCGGTAATCACCTTGTTCGGCATTCTCCAAAAGCACAGGCAACTTGTTTAAGTCAATGTGCCGTTGCTGCATGTCATAGTCGCCCGCAATGGCCTTGAGGTTGAGCACTTCCAGGTCTTCGGCAAGGGTCATGACAATTCGGTCGATGTACGGGAGTTGGTTGCCCGCGCTATCGACTGCCCAATAGTAGGGGTTGCGTTCCAAGATCACCTGCTGCTGCGAGAAGTCGGTGATCGGCTTCCAGGGGGTCGTAACAGGCGCGTCGGTGTTGAGGTTCGGGTCGTTCATGAAGCAGAAGTAGCGCGCCCAGTTGTCGAATCCGGCGCTTTCGGCCAGGGCTTCGGCTTCTTCAAGGCCGATGTAGTCGGCGTGGAATTGGGTCATGTAATGCTTGGGCGCAAAGCCGCCGCCGCACGGTTCCAGCTGGGTATAGTGCCCATTGACGGTCAAGCCCGCCAGCAGTTCCAAGAATAGACCGTAGGATTCTTGGAAGGTGACTTCGAAGGTGTAGTCGTCAATCTTTTCCCACACGCCAATTTCACCGCCAGCGCGCACCCAGCCCGGTTTGGCCGGCATGAGGTCGTCATTGAGCATGATGTCTTCGACCCAGAACATGATGTCGTCGGCGGTAAACGGCTCACCGTCCGACCACTTCATCCCCTCGCGCAGGTAGAAGGTGAAGTGGGTGTTGTCTTCATTGGCTTCCACGTGGCGGGCGATGTGGGGTTGCACCGTGGTGACGCCCGTATCCCAGAAGAGCAGATGGTTTTTCATGATCCGCTCGATGTTCTGATGATCCGCGGGGCCGGTGAAGGCACGGTTCCATGTCCCGCCATATTGGCCGATTTCATCCGCAGGCTCAATGACCATCGGCTCAAGCGGCAGGCGCTCTTCGACTGGGGGCAAGTCGCCTGCTGCCACCATTTCGGCAAGCATCGGGGCTTCGTTGAATTGTTCCGGCACCGCGTCGAAGAGCACTTCGGGGAAACGAGGTACGGAATCATCCACGATGTAGGGATTGGCTGTGAGGCCCCCAGGAGCGGGTTCGGCAGCGGACTCTTCGGCTGCCGAACCCGCCGCTTCGTCGCCACCGGTCTCGGCTGGCGGTGGCGCGGCGGGCGCGCGGCCACCGCCACACGCGGCGAGGGCAAGCGCTAACACGATCCATACGGACAAGAGTTTTGTCCACTTCCACATGTAGAGTTCTCCTTCGGTTTTGGTTAGTACAACGATTTGGAGTGACAAACGAACGAGCTATGGGGAGAAACGTTGCGCGGCAAACGCTGCATGGCGTGCTCCAGATTACAGCGCTTGCCACTGTGTCGTGATTGGGTTCACGGATCGTTTGCCCAGATCACGACGCTTCTCGCTGGAACGGCTAGGTTCTGTGGCTTCGCCACGCCGAAGATGCATCGCACCGCTCGGCGTGGCGGATGTACGCTTTTCGATTCGACCTAGCCCCCAACTGGTCAATGCGAATCACATCGTGGGAGGTCACCAAGCGCAGGGGCGTAGGGCAACGTTAGGATTCCCTGCCACCGAAACTACAAGTTCGGTGCGGTTCGTAAGGAATCAGCTAGACTTGTTGGGGAGGTATCTGCAACCATGCGCTGCCAACGCATAGATTACCGCTATCCCCTAGACTCTCTTAGTATCCGCGTTCTACGTCGATAACATTGATGAGTGGTTGGCCCTGACAGAAGCGCGTGAGATTATCTAAAAAGATGGCTGTGATGCGGTCGGCATTGAAGGGGCTGCTGCCGCTTGTGTGCTGGCTCAAAATGACGTTGGGCATCTCCCACAGGGGGGAATCTTCAGGCAACGGCTCCGGATCGGTCACATCCAACCCCGCGCCCGCAATCCATCCTTCCTGGAGTGCCTGGATCAACGCGTGCGGTTCGATGGAACTGCCGCGGCCCACGTTGTAGATGTAGGCGGATGGGCGCATGGCGCGCAATTCCTGCTCGCCGATAATGGCTTCTGTCGCTTGGGTCAACGGCAAGCAGAGGGCTACATGGTCGGATTGGGGCAGGACTTCGGCCAACTGGTCGGGCGTAAATTGTCCATCAATGCCGTCAAAAGGCGTGGTGCTGCGACGCACGCCGAACACACGCATGCCCAGCGCTTTGGCTTTGTGGGCCAACGTACCACCGATGTCACCCAAACCCAAAACGCAAAGGGTCTGGCCCTCTAGTTCAAATTTGTCCTGAATTACCTGTGGTTTGATGGTTCGGTCGCGGCTGAGTTGGGCACGCATCAGCGTGTGCAGCCCCCCGGCAAAAGCCAACATCATGGCGAGGTTCAATTCGGCCATCGGAACACCATGCGCGCCGGTGGCATTGGTCAAGATGATGTTGCGTTCGGTCACTGCCTCCAACAGATGGTTGACCCCGGCTGTGCCCGCCTGAATCCATTGCAGTCGAGTTGCAGTTTGGAACGCTGCGGGATAGAAGCGTTTGGAGAAGATGATGTCGGCGTGCGGTATTGTCGCCAGGTAGTCATCCTCCGTCAAGCAGAGGCGAAAGTCGATGTCGGGAAAGGCGGTACGCATCTTTGCGAGGTTCGTCTTGCCGACGTCCTCGCCAATCAGAACGGTCAAATTTGTCACTCGGCTCGTCCTGCTATCTAGAGGTGTGTGGCTGGTTACGTAAGGCGATGAAGAAGGATTCGGTCTGTGCTTGGATGCCGGTCATGACGATGCCTTCGGCAATGTCGTGTCGCGCTGTAAGGAATAGGGCAACACAGGGGGCGAAATCAGGATCGCTCCGGCAATATGTTGGTTTGCGTCGACGTCGTTCGGAGCGACCTATGTCGCCACTCGGAGTCAACGTCTAGTTGTTACGGCTGTTTAGGAAGATTAAGAGGGACGAAGTCAGTCCAATGAAAAATAGAGCTGGAGCTAATTACCACGCGATCTCTGCTGGAACAACCATGAGCAAAGAGATGCACCAACAGACACGCGACGTGCTAGCTTCATTAGTGGGCACCGCTTCTTTCAGGTTTCACCATTCTGGTGGGAAGGAATTGGCGCAGTTCATGCTATACATGTTTGACATTCTGATGTGAGTTTCCCGATTATACTTTCCTTGCGTATTCAGCACAAATCTTATTGGCCCTAAAAACTGGAACACAGCGAAGGTGAAGAACCACCCATTTCTCACGACGTGGAGGATCACCGGAAAATGTCCGAGAAACACCGCATCATGTGGCTCATGATGCGGCGGCAGTGCTTGACCTCCATTCCCGGCGTATCGTAGGCTGGGCCATGTAGGAGCAGATGACCGATACGCTGCCCCAGCGTGCCTTTATCTTTCATTCACAACATAGCAACTTGAGTGAATCGACCTGGTTTATGCACCCTACGTCCAGAAACAGGGGCCAACCGGCCTGTTTGCGTTTAGCCGCGAATGGCTTCCTGCACGGGCGGCTTGGGTGTGGGTTGGGCAGGGGTGCGCCGGTCCGTCGCTACATCGAGCATGACCTTTGCCACGGTGGGCGGGTGCAGCAGCATGTTGGCATAGTTGGCGTTTGCCATGGGGCAGGCGCACTCCTTGCGCTTGATGCTTCCGCGCAGGGCTTGCATGGCCGCGCCGCGCCAGATGGGCGTGATGTCGTAATCGTGCTCGCGCAGGTTGCCCGTGGATTCGGCGCGGATGCAGCAGCTCCACAAGTCGCCATTGGGTCCGATGTGGGCGCTGGCCCAACCGGCATAGCAGGGGATCACCTGGTCACGCTCATGCAAGACGCGCTTGGCAAGCTGGTAGTACTGGGCGCGGAACGCCTGGGTAAAGCGGGCGATGCCCTTGGCCGGGGCTTGGCGCGCCTGTTGGCTCAAGAAGTCGGCGATCTCGTCATAGTCTTCGGGCCGCGGCGTGATGCCCCAGCCAACCGTATCCAGTTCGACGCGCTCCTCGGCCACTTCGGTGATGTAGCTGTCCGGCTCCAAAAAGCGCAGCCCTTCGGCGATCTCGCGGAAGCGGTGCACGTTGAAGCGGCTCACCACGGTATGCACGGTCAGCACCAGATTTTTGTACTGGGTTTGCAGTTCCTTCAGCTGCCGCCACGTCTCCATGGCAAGCGTCCAGTTGCCTTCCACCCCGCGGATGTCGTCATGCTCATCGCCAATGCCGTCCAGGCTCAGATTAATGCCGATGCTGCTGGTGGGGCATTCTTCGCACATGCGCTTGGTCATGGCGATGACCCGGTCGGTCAACATGCCGTTGGTGGGGATGGTGATGACTTCCGGCTTGCAGTGGCGATAGGCGCGGATCACAAGCTCGTCCAAATCCTTGCGCAAGAAAGGTTCGCCGCCGGTAAAGGTCATGTAAAACGGCGACTTGCCCAGGTGGGCAAAGACTTGCTCCCACTCGTCCACCGAGAGGTCGTCGTCGCTGGGCTTGCGCCAAACGTCACAGGTGCGGCATTTGCTGTTGCAGCGAAAACTTACGCTGACTACCACTGAAAAGGGCTTGACCTTGGGCCAGCCAAAGGTGCGAAAGGCCCAGTAGAGCGGCAGTTTTGGTAAAAGTCCGATCATCAGATCGCCTCGATATACCTCGATATACAAAGAACGGCCCGCCCAGCATCATATGCGATGGGGCGGGCCGGCAAACGTCTTAACCGTGCGTGTTGCTTACGCGGACACGACTCACGCCGCCATCCCTATGCCGCGACATCCGTGCCCTGTGCTGGAACGGCCTCTGTATGGCCGTTTTGATCCTTGGCTCCGATGAAGAAACGCTTGATCTGGGCGAAGGTGTGGGGCAGATTTATCCAGTTCTCTTTGAACATCATCTTTTCCATCACCCGTTCGGGCCGGTACAAGTAGAAGCGGCGGTAGGCTTCACGCCACTTGCGCACCACCAGATCCGGGTCATAGCCCTCGTTCATCTTGAAGCGTGTCTTCTGCTCGTGGATGGCGAAATCGCCCCAGTTGTCGGCAAAGACCTGGCCCCCCTCCAGGATCTGATCGTACATGGCAGTCCCTGGGAAGGGCGCGGCCAGCATAAAGTTCGCCAGCTTGGGGTCCAGTTCCAACGCCAGTTGGATGGTCTTTTCCATGGTTTCTTCGTTGTCGCCGGGCATGCCGAAGATGAAGAAGCCCATGGTCTGCAACCCCGCGGCCTTGGCATTGGTAAACGCGTCGCGCACCTGATCCAGCGTTTGGCCCTTGCGGATCACGTTGCGCAGCATGTGCTCGTCGCCGTTTTCGACGCCAAAGCCCACCCGCTTGCAGCCCGCGGCCTTCATCAACTGGAAGAGTTCCAAGTCGGTGTGGTTCACCTTCATGCCGTGGACTGTGACCCAGGGGACCGTGTTCAGCCCCTCCTCCACCAAGCGGCGGCAGAGTTCTTTGGCGCGCGGCAGCTTCAGATTCCAAATGTCGTCGGTCACGCCGATTTCGGTCGCGCCCAGGCCGTTGACCAGCCACTTCCACTCCTGCACCACGCTTTCAACCGAGCGGGCGCGCCAAGTGTCGCCCGTGACCGGCTTGGAGCAGAAGGTGCATTTGTAGGGGCAGCCGCGACTGGTCAGGATGGTAAAGCTGCGCGCATGCCGATCCAGCCCATCGGTCAGCGGCTGCAAGTTGGTGTAGCGGTCGATCTTGAAGAGATCGTGGGCGGGGAAGGGCAATGCGTCCAGATCCGGGATCATCGGGCTTTCCGGGCTGGAGATGATCTCGTCACCGCGGCGGAAATGAATCCCAGGGATGACTTCCGGCTGTCGCCCCGCTTCGAGCGTGTTGACCAGTTCCAAGAAGGAGTATTCCGCCTCGCCCTTAAAGACATAGTCCACATATTCATGGTGGGGCGGTTGCAGCGATTCGACCGGCATGATGGTCAGGTGCGGCCCGCCCATGACCGTGATCAAGCCGCGCTGTTTGCCCAGTTGGGCCATCTCCCACGCATCGGGCATGAGCGGCGTCGTGGCGGTGATGCCGAGCAGGTGATAGGGTTTGCCCTTGGCCGCGGCCTGGTCGATGTAGTACTCAACGCCGACATCTTCGATGGCTGCGTCGTAGATAATGACCTCATGCCCGCCCTCGCGCAGCACTGCCGCCAAATAGCCCAGGCCCAGCGGGATATGTTTTCGCTCGCTCCAGACCTTTGCTTCAGGGCTGGCAAGAATTACACGCATACAGTTCTATCCTGTTAACTCGTCTATCGCGTTATCCGCGTTCGTCGGTGCGCGTTGGTCGGTGCGCGTGGGGAACCATCCGGCTAGCTGCCAGAGGCGGCCACTTGCGGCAGCACTTCCACTTGCAGCAGTTCTTTGGCTCCTTGCGGCCCGGTTAGGCTCAGGCGCACGCTGTTGTGGCGCAGCGCCAATTCAAAGCCGAAGAATGGGCAGCAGCGACGCTCAAGCTCGACAAACTCAGCGGCAAGCGCCCAATAAGCAGTCCCGTCAAAGGTGAGCGCATACCCATCCGGCAGTTCAACCACTGTGGCGACCGACGCGAACAGCTTGCGGCTTGCTTCTTCGTGCTGCGCGCGTTCAGCCGGGCTGAAGACCGACAGATCGCACGCAATGGGCGGCGCGCCCATGCCTAGATCGCGCCTTCCGCCTCGACAGCCTTGCGCAGCGCGGTCTTTTCCTTGTGCGGCAGGAAGGTACGCAGGGCAATACGCAGGTTGCGCGGCAGATTCAGCCAAAAGTCCTTGGTCTTGAGGCGGCGAATGATGGGGGAAGGGCGCAGGTAGAATTGACGGTAGGCCTTGCGGTACATCTCCTCTACCAACTCGGCAGTCATATCGCCCATCTCGTAGCGCGCCTTTTGGTCAAAGAAGACATAGTCTTCCCAGTCGTTGATCAAGAAGCGCCCTTGGCGTTTGACCATCTCATAGACCTTGGTCCCTGGATAGGGGGTCATCATCGAGAAGTTGGCGATCACCGGGTCCAGTTCAATCGCAAAGTCGATGGTGCGCTGCATGGTTTCGCGCGTTTCGCCCGGCAAGCCGATGATCAGGAAGGCGATGGTTTCGAGATCGACCTCCTTGGCGTTCTTGAACGCCTGGCGGATCGTATCGTGATCGACCTTCTTGTCGATGCTGCGCAGGATCTCCGGGTCGCCGCTTTCCACGCCAAAGGCGGTACGCTTGAGACCGGCGCGCTTGAGCAGCCCCAGCAGTTCTTTGGTTGCCAGGTTGGCGCGAATGCCGTTGACGAAGATCCAAGGCACATGGTTCAGGTTGTTCTCGATCAACAAGTTTGCGATCTCTTCCAACCGCTTGACGCGGATGTTGGCGCTGTCGTCGAGGATACCGATCTCCTGCGCACCCAGGTCTTCGACCAGGTGACGCCACTCTGCCAGCACGTTCTCCGGGCTGCGGCTGCGCCATTTGATGGGCATAATGCTCTGGCTGCAGAAGGTGCAGCGATAGGGGCAGCCGCGACTGGTCATGATGCTGAAGCTGCGCGCACCGTCCACATGGTCAGTGGCGGGCTGCAAGTTGGTGTAGCGCTCCATCTTAAAGAGATGGTAGGCCGGCCACGGCAGGCTGTCCAGGTCGGCGATCGGCGGGCGGTCCAGGTTGTTGTGGATCTGGCCGTCGCTGGTCTTATAGGTAATGCCCAAGCAGTCCTTGAAAATCTCATTCTCCGGATGCATGAAGGCATCGGTGTGATATTCAGGCACACTGGCGAGATAGGCTTCCAAGCGTTCGCAAATGTCGATCCACGTCTCTTCGCCTTCCCCACGCACGACAATGTCGACATAGGGCTTCTCGCAGCTTTCTTCGGGCAGCACGCTCACATGGGGGCCGCCGAGCACAATGGGGCAGTCATGCACCGCTTTGATCATCTGCGCGGTCCGCCATGCCTGCTTTACCTGGGGCGTGTTGGCGGTAATCCCGACGATGTGAGGGCGGAACCGCTGGATGAACTCGGCCACAGGCTCATCTTCGATGTCGGCATCAAAGATAACGACTTCATCGCCTCGTCGCTCACTCACAGCCGCCAGATATGCCAGCCCCAGATGGGCGGTAGTGCGGGTGTCGATGGGAAGACGGAAGCGAGGATTGATCAATGCTACACGCACGGTTTATGCCTCCTTGACCATAGGTCGCGTGAGTCTAGGTCGCGTGAGTCTGATAGCAGCTATCAGCTAACTCAAAGATGACTCAAAGTGGAGTGGATCTTACCACGACCTCCGGCAATGCCCAAATTGTTATGAAACTCTTGATAAAAATTACGCCGGCCCATTTTGGGCGCATGGTCGAACGTGGTTAAACGTGGTCAAACGTTCAATGTTGCTCAATATGTGCCCACGGAAGGGTCGATCTGCTTGGCCCACTCGTCGATGCCGCCCTCCATGCTGAGGGCATTGGTCCAGCCTTGGCCGCGCAGCCAGGCCACGACTTGGGCGCTGCGCATGCCGTGGTGACAAAAGACCACGATCTCGGCGTCTTGCGCTTGCGCGTCCGCGGGCAGCGCCTCGGTTTGCTGCTGCGCCAAGCGGCTCATGGGCACATGCTCGATGAGTTCATGCTCAATCCACGCCACGTTGAGTTCGTTGTCTTCGCGCACGTCGAGCCAGACAAAACGCTCCCCCGCATCAACCTTACGCAAAACATCTTGCACGCTGATCTCCGGCGCGCCAAAAGGATTCGGCATGGTTACTTCTCTCTCCCGGTTGATTCTCTGTTGCTTGATTCTCGCGCGGACGGTTGGCGGGGCGAGGCGGGTGGATTCGGGCTGCCGCCTGCTGCTTCCTGGATGCCGCTGTCCGGGGCTTGGGTGCTGTCGATGGGTCGCGGCTGGTAGAGCGCGGAAATGTCGAGATCGGTGATGGCGTTGATGCCGCGAATCTCGCTGAAGTTCTCCTTGAGCAGCCGCTGAATGCCCAACTTCATGGTCAACAGGCTAATGGGGCAGTCGATACACGCGCCCAACATGCGGACGTGGGCAATGCCTTTCTCATCTACATGCAAAAGCTGGACATCACCACCGTCCATGTACAAGGTAGGACGATAGCCGTCCAAGACGCGCTGGATTCGTTCCTCTAGCGTTGCGCTGCTGTATTCACTCATTCAGTGGGCTTCTTCCATCTTGATGCGAGGCTGCATAACGTGCCGCCGGTGGCACAGCGTGTGTCGAGTCTCTACGCCAGCCGTTCTCCTGCCAGCCGATCCGCCTATTCAGCCGGTTCAGCGATTCAGTCTATCCAGCGGTCCAGGGGTTGGCGACCGGCCAATCCGGCGTTCAGTTCATGCCAATAGGCGAGATCTTCTTCCCCGTAGCGCCAACACAAAAAGACTTCACGGTCATTGCGCTTGCCCAAGAAATCGATCACGCCTTCATCCAAATCCTTGATGAAGATACCCATGCGCAAAATCGACTTGACAGCATCTTCCAGATTGCGGATGTGCAGCGCGATCTCGCCCGCGGCACGCGACCCGCCATTGGTCGACGCTTTGCGAATGGCAGGCCACGCTTCAGGGCGCAGCCGCAAGATTTCGCGGCGCTCATTCTGAATCGTGTCCATCAATTCCTTGACCCTCGGCAAAGCAGCGCGTGCTTCGGCCAGGGTAAAGTAGCGCGCTTTCATGGGCGGGTTCTCTTGCCTGCGCCAGCCAGGAAGCGCGGGGACAGCCTCACAGTAAACATCTTTATCGTGAACATTATAATGAAGGCGAGGGGCAAAGCACCCCTCGCCTCGGCAAAATGACAAGACAGCCAATGCACTAGACTGGACGGCAGAACCCGGCAGCCCTTCCAGCCTGGCGGAATGGGGCGGGATGTCCGGTCTCGGTCTAGTGTTTGGCTATGATCGGCTTAGTAGCCGCAGGACTTCTCCGGAACTTCCTGCCCGTCGTGGGTCTTGGCCGTGCGGAAGCTGCTGCCGCAGCCACAGGCGCTAACAGCCTGCGGGTTGTCGATATGGAAGCCGCCGCCCATGAGGTTGTCGACGTAGTCGATGTTGGCGCCTTCGATGTAGAAGAGGCTGGTTTCATCAACCAGGATGCGCAGCCCGTGCTGCACGTCTTCCCGGTCGCCCTCACGCGTCTGGTCGTCAAAGGTCATGCCGTACTGCATGCCGCCGCAACCGCCGCCTTTGACAAAGACGCGCAGCGCGTGGCTTTCGGACATCCCCTTCTGGGCCATGATCCCGCTCAACTTCTCCGCTGCTGTTGGTGTGAGTGTTACCATCGTCAAGTTCTCCTTCTGCTGACTGCTTGATGGTTGAAGCAAGTCGAATCAAACGTTAAAAGTGAAACGTAGTTTACAAACCCAACCCAATTGTGGTCGATGTTATACTCAACGCTGCGCTCGGTATCCGTCTCGTGATACCGGCTAGCGATGATAACACAAGCAAGCATCCCTTCAATTGATCATCATGTATTGATCATCACGTATTGATCATTACCACTATTGATCAGGACAGCGATTGATCAAGGTGGGGATGCACCCCGTCTTACCCGCCGATCTGGTTCATCACCCGATTTTCGGCGATGATGCCCTGGGCCAAGCCGTGGCCCCAGGGTTTGTGGAAAGCGCCGTCGCGCATGAGCGCGCGCAGTTCTTCATAGCTTGCCCCGGCGCGCAGCGGCGTCAACAGATCCACCTCGTCATCGCGCAGGAGGCAGAGCCGCAGTTTGCCGTCTGCCGTGAGCCGTATACGGCCACAGCCTTGACAGAAAGGTTCGGTTACGCTGCTGATGAAGCCCAGCGTGCCCTTTGCGCCCGGGATGCGGAACGGGCGGCTTGGATCGACGTAATCATAGCTTGCCTCTTCCAGCGGGCCAAAGACCGATTCGACACGCTGACGCATCTCGCGGAACGAAACCACGTTGGACTGCTGGAAGTCGGCAATCTCGCCGAAGGGCATCATTTCGATGAAGCGCACTTCCCACTCGTTTTCGAGCGTGAGCCGCGCCAGGTCGATCATATCCTCGTCGTTGAAGTGGCGCACGACCACCGCGTTCAGCTTGACGGGCCGCAGCCCCGCGGCCTCGGCGGCGCGGATACCGCGCCAGACATCTTCGATGTGTCCCCAGCGTGTGATGCGGTGGAATTTGTCGGCGTCGAGGGTGTCGATGCTGATATTGACCCGCTTCAGCCCGGCCTCGGCCAGCGGCTGCGCCAGTTTGTCGAGCAGCAGGGCATTGGTGGTCATGGCGATGTCGCGGATGCCCGGCGTCGCGGCGATCTCGCGCACCAGTTCCACCAAATGGGGGCGGATGGTCGGCTCGCCCCCTGTGAGGCGAATCTTGTCGACGCCCAGGCTGGCGGCCATCCGCACTAAGTAAATGACTTCCTCGTCCGACATGAGTTCTTGGCGCGGGCGGAAGGTCATGTGCTCCGGCATACAGTAGACGCAGCGCAGGTTACACGCATCGGTCAAGCTGATGCGTAAGTAGTTGATGCGGCGGCCGTAGCTGTCGTGCATCGGCTCGATGGCGAAGGGCTGCGGACCGTCACCCGGCAGTGGGGTCATGGTCACGCGGCCAAGCGGATTCGTCTCGAGCGTGATCGGCTGTTTCATATGGTCAACCCCCTGACTCGGCATCGGCGTCGACGAGAGCAATCGGACTGCGCTGTGTCTGGGCGGAACCAAGCGCCACACCATCCCCACCGATGTGATCCCTATCGATGCGATCCCTACCAATGCGATAGGTGCAGCAGCGATCATCTTCGGCCATGCTGTGAATGCGTGTGCACGGTTCGCCCATCAGGGTGTCAATTAGCACCTGATCCATAATGCACAGTTCACTATGCTCATGCGACACCCCGGCATAGGGGCAGTTGCACTTATGCAGCAAATAGCCGCCATCAACCGCTTCGTCATCGTGCTCCCAGCGCGCAAGATAGCCGCGCTCGTTCAAAAAGGCGATGACTCGGTTGAGGCGTTCTTCCGTGTCCAAGTTCACCAATTGGGGGCTGAGTTCTTCGGCAAATTGATGGGCCAGCGCTCGAAAGGCGGATCGAACCTGGTCGGGCGGCAGCACTCGCTTGAGTTGGTGCACCAGGCCCGCGGCCAGCGACGCAAAATTATCCGGAAAATGCTCGTTGGCCTCCGGCGTCAGCCCATAGATTTGCTGCGGGCGACCGACGTGACCCTTGCGCTCCAGCCGGTCCACACAGATCAGGTTATCGCCTTGTAGAATGTCCAAATGGTGGCGCACGGAGACTGGGGCCATTTCCAGGCACTCTGCAAGCTCCGCCACGGTCGCGCCGTCACGTTCTTTTAAGATTTCCAAGATATGCTTGCGGACTGCGTGCACGATACCTACCCTGTGCCTTCCAGCATGAACTTGGTCCTGCGTGCCACCCGCCCGATCTGGGCGTTGCTCTGCTGCATCACGACGCCCTAAACCGGCTTCCCTCTGGAGAAAGGGTCTGGTGTGGCACTATGGAAAACCAAGCAAAATGACCTTGCTGGACTATACCATAGGGGCGATCCCCTGTCAATTATTCTGAAAATCCTTATAAATATTCTCCCCCTTATAAAACTATAAAACGGTTTGGCGGGCAAGATGGTTTGGAGAGGTCTTGTCTACTCGTTCCAGCGCGGCGCGGCAGATTCGTCAGGGGGCAAGGCAAAGCCGGAGCCAAGCCCCTGGCCGAGCAGGTGCAGCCCTGGATTGAAGTAAGGTGTGCAGGGCAGCGGCGCATCCCAACAGTGGTATCCTTCTGCCGGCACATTGACGACCAACCCCGACTCGGTGGTTTGTTGCTCCAGCGCAGGGGTGGGAATGGGCGCGAAGCCCTGCCACGGGGCAAAGGACAGGGGTGTGCCGTGCAGCACCAACGTGACCAGCAGGGGGCCATTGAGCAGGGCAAACAACCCCCAGACGCACCATGCGTGCCAGCGCCGCAGCCAGTCCGCCGCCAGCAGGGGCGTCCAAACCGCCACGGGTAGCAGCCAGATCATCCCCTGGGCAAAGCGCAGTTCGGGCGCGGTCCAGAACCAGGCGGCTAGGCCGATCAGAACCGGCAGCAGCCAATAGACCCACAACCAAGCGATTGTTCGTCGAGTCGCCTGCGCCTGCCTGCGCCACAGCCACGCGCCCAGCCCAAGCCCGATCAGCGCCAAGGCCACAGGATAGAGCACTTCCACACGCTCGGCCATCCTGCGCTCGAGCCACGGCTTGAGCCAGGCCCAATCGCCCAACACCTGATCATAGTGCAGCCCAGGCTGCCGCGCCCAGCTATAGATCCAGTAAGCTTCGACCTGCGCTTGCTCGGCGCTAACAGCCCAGGGGAAATCTTGGCAGAGCAGCGTCGCGGGGTAAAGAGGGCAGCCGGAGAGGATCAGCCCGCGGCCAAACCAGATCACGACGATCAGCGCGCCCCAGATCAGCACGCGGCCAAGCCGCCCCCAGCCGCGGCCCAGACGAAAGCAGACATAGAGCAGCGCCAGCCCACCGGCTGCCCCGACAAAGGCCAAGTTGCTCAACTTGACGGTCAGCGCCAGCGCGCACAGCCCCCCTACCACTGCCGCGGGGCCGAGAAGCCTGTCAGCCTCCTGCCCGGCTGTGAACAGCCTGGCACACCAGATAAAGAGCGCCAATTGCAGCAGTTGGCTCGTAATATCCGGCTGTGCCGATGCCAGCGGTCTGACCAGCATGATAAAGAGCAGCGGCGGCAGTAAAAACAGCGGCACAGCCTGGGCCAGGACTGGGGTTGCATCTGTGGGCATATCCGCCGGTGATTCAGCCAGGCGTTGCGGCCACAGCACGCGCCAGAGCGCTTCAGCCGTGAGCGCCGCGGCCCAAAAGGGGTTGGCGAGAGCAAAGCCATGCCCGCGCCAGGGGCCGAAATCCAACGACGCAACCCACACGAAAAGACTCTGATTGAAGGCGAAGCGCCCGTGTAGATTGCCCAAGCCGGGAACAACAGGATATTCTTTGGCCCAGCGGATTGTGCCAAGATAGTAGAGTCCACTGTCGCCGCTCATGGGCGGCAGCAGTGCTTGCGCGGCCAAGCAGCCCCCCACCACAGCCATGATCCCCACATAGAGCAGCGCACGATAGCCCAGCCGGAACCTGTCCATCCCCCTGCGCCAGAGGGTGATCAGCGCGTAGAGCGCGCCGAGGCTATATAGGACGCTGCCCACAGGGAGGGCCGGGCTAATGGGCAAAAAGTAGTTGACCAACGCTAAGATTAGGATGGTCGACGCCAGGCCCATCCACAAGTAGCCGAATGTATCAGGCCCGCTTGCCAACGCAACGCGCAGCAGCCGCGCGGTTCCCCGTCCAAGCCCCCACAGCGCCAAACCCAACAGCGCAAAGGCCAACAGCGCCAGTCCAAAATCGAGCCAACCAGCCAGCGAGGAGGAGAGAGGCATGGTGTCTAGTCCGCCGGTTCCAATGCCGGTTCCAACTTCAAGACGGTCACCTGGTCGGCTTGATAAAGGATTGTGGCCCGGCCCGACTGGACGAGCAGATCGGGCTGCAAGCCGGGGCCTTCGAAGTTGCCGCGTGCGCCGATGTAGACATAGCCAAAGCCGCGGTCTAACAGGTGGTCGATTGCGCCCGTGTCCATTGCGCCCCTATTGGTTGCGCCAGCATCGACTGGATCGCTTTCCAGTTGTTTGACCCAGGCCGCTGTCTCCAACACCTGGCTCTGATAGGCATAGTCGCCGAGGCTCAAGAGCATTACAGCGGCGCTCATGTCGCGGTTGGTGAAATAGGGCAGCCAATAGCCCGCGTCTGTGCCGTGGGGTGTCGTCGCCAGCCAGTAATGGGTATTGACCGCGAAACGCGCATCGGGCGGCAAGTTGTCGTTGATCCAAGCCATCGCGCGTACATCGGCATCGGTCACGAAAAAGCGAAAAGGCTCGATCTCCTGCACGCGCTGGGCTGCGCCATACAGCCCCACGCCAACGGCCAGCGCAGCCAGCCCCACTTCGCCGCGTACACGCCAGCGCACCGGCTCAGCCGTGCGGTTTGCGCCCCAACGCATCAGCCCTTCGCCGCCCGCGCCGATCAAAAGACCCAGCGGCAGATATAACATGATAAAAACCGCGCCAGGATTGGTGATGTTGAGCGCGGAGACGCCGAGCAGATAGGTATGGCTGATCAAGAGCAAGAGAAGCAGCCAAGCCAGCGCAAGATAGGTGACGGTATGCCGCCGGATCAAGCCGATGATCAAGGCGATGCCTCCGACGAGGAGGAGCCATCCACGCGCGGCGAGAATGGGCACCGTGTGCCAGTCGTAGCTAAAGTAACCGGCCATGACCTCTGCAACAGCCTCTTGATCGACAACGGTCTGAGTTGCCAAGTTGCGATAGCTCGCCAGGTAGACGTGCAGCGCGGGCAGCAAGACCGGCAAGACCAAGGCCAGGGCCAGCGCGCCGATGAGCGCTGTACCGAGGATCGTGCGCGCCAGGGTGCGCGGCTGGCCGCGCCGCCGCCAGTAGAGAATCAAGACGCCAGGGGCAAGCAGCGCAAGGTAGAGCGCGGCCACGCGAAAATGGAGCAGAAAGACCCCTGCCGTGAGCATGGCCGCGCAGAGCGAAAGCCAGGCCAGCGGGCCGCGGCGTGCGTGTGGACGCCAGGCGACCAGCGCCGTCATGACCACGCTGTAGGCGATCAGCAGGATCGTCTGTGACGAGAGTTGAGTAAAGCGCCCCCAATTGACATAGAAGGCCGGTTGATGCGACCACAGCCCCACCACTGCCGCGGCGAGCAGCGCGCCCGTACGCGCGCCGCTGCGGCTCAACACCAGATAGACGCCAAGGCCGCATAGCCCATTGAGCGTCTGCGCGGTCCACAACAGCGCGGTATGGGCTGGGATTTGGGCCAACCACATGATGACCGCG
>CAZZNG010000067.1:0-11489 GCA_964655505.1 uncultured Litorilinea sp.
GACAGCAGTGGGTTCGCCAATGGAACCTACACGCTGCGGCTTTGGGTTGTGGATACCAGGGTCAACTTCCCGCCCCCCGGCGCGGTCACGGGGTTGATCCATAACTAGTTGTGATCCAAAACTAATCGACTGTGGCGTATCCCCCGCGCTGATTGAACGTCATGAATTTAACAGGCTAGTCACACGACACATGATTTAAACTTCCCGGACGCTGCGAGCGTCTGGGAAGTTTATTTATAGGCCGCCGTGGGTATGTGTGGCCGCGACTTGCGCGATTGTAGAACATTTGGTTTGATTAGAGCCATGAGAACCACGATCCCCCACCACTGCGCAAGTAAGTTGCGCGTGAGCAACATGTGCGCGAGTAAGATGGACAATTCAAGATGAATGGAATGAGTATGGGCAAGACGATTGGCAAGACCATCGGCAAGGCAATCGGCAAAATCGTCAAATCCAACACCCATGTCGACTACGTCTGCCAAGTCTACGGCCACGGCGAGATCCAGCGTTTGCCCGAACCGCCTGACTATAGCTTCGGTACGTTCGTCTCCATCCGGCTCGATGAAAATGGCGCGCCCGGCGGCAAGCTCATCGGCGTGATCTACAACACGCTCTTGATGAACCCTGATTTTGGCAACATGGGGCCGCGCCTCAGCCCGCGACCTGAATTGGAGATCTTCACGCCCGACTATTTGGCCGAGACCGCGACCTTAGTCGGCATCATCGCGCTGGGGTGGATGGATGCCCAGGGCGTTTGTCATCAAGGCGTGCCCGCGCTGGCCGCCACCGTCAACAGCCCGGTACACCGGCTAGAGGAAGAGGAAGTCGTCCACTTCCACCGCGACGGCCAAGATCGGCTCTGTCTGCGCTATGTGCCGCTTCTGATCAACCAGAACGATCCTTTGGTGACGCCGCTGCTGATCAACATCGTCGACCGGCTGTTCGACCACTTTCCACAGCAGCACGGTCAATTGATGCTCATGCGCAACAACTTGGCGTGGAAGAGCATTGTGCAACCGGCCAGTTAAGATTCCCCTGTGATGCAAACATGACTGAACCTATCTGCGTCGGCACTGTCAAAGGCCCCGGCGAAACCCCCCACGAATTTACCTTTATCGCGCCTGATCCGGATCGCCGGGTCAAAGACGGCGAATTTGTCTATTACATGGCCGATGTCGAAGGCAACCCGCGGCGCATCTTGGGCCGCGTGACCGCGCGGCGCTCGGTGCGGCTGCTGCCCGACAGCTTCATGGCCGACCCCACCGTGCCGCCCGACCAGGTGGCCGCGCTGTTGGGCTATGATTCGGACGCGCGCGAACTGTTCGAGATCACCGTCTCGGTGCTGGGCTATCACAGCGCGGGGCTGGGCGAATTTGTCAACCCGCGTGTGCCGCCCACCGGCGGCGCGCCCATCTACATCGCCGAAGATGACTTCCTGGCCGAGGTGTTGAGCCGGCGCAAGCGCGGCGAACGCGGCAGCGCCCATTTGGGCAGCCTGCTCAGCCGCCCAGCCGGGGCCGTTCCCCTGGCGCTGGATGTGCGCGGCTTCACCAGCACCCACTTGGCGATCATCGCCAGCACGGGCAGCGGCAAGAGCTATCTAGCGGGTGTGCTGCTCGAAGAGTTGATGATGCCCCACAACCGCGCCGCGGTCGTCATCTTCGACCCCCACGGCGAATATGACACACTGCAAGAGATGCAGAACCTGGAGCCTTTCCGCGAGGGCGATTATAAGCCGTTGGTGCGCATCTTCCGCCCGGACACGATCCGGGTGCGCATCGGTTCGCTGACGCTGTCCGACTTGCGCTATCTGCTGCCGAACATGAGCGAGAAGATGCACTATCAACTTGGCCGCGCCTATAGCCTTGCCGAGCGCAGCTACGGCGATAAGTTCACGCTGGAGCAGTTCCTGCAATCGGTGCGCAAGGCCGCGGACAACGTGCAGCGCGCCGACGACGAAGACGGCTATAGCGAGGACGACCCGACCACCGGCGGCTTGATCTGGCGGCTCAACAACCGGCTCAAGCACAGCAAGATCTTCAACGATTTTGAGAACCTCGACCTGGATCAACTGTTCCGGCCCGGCCAATGCACTGTGATCCAACTCAACGAGGTTGACCAGCGCGAGCAGCAGGTCATCGCGGCGACGCTGCTGCGCCGGGTCTACCAAGCGCGCGTCGATACGAGCAAGCACAAGGTTGGCCCCGGCGATAAGACCTTCATGCCCTTCCCGGTCTTTTGCCTGATCGAAGAGGCGCATAACTTTGCCCCGGCCAGCGCCGACGCGGTGAGCACCGATGTGCTCAAGCAGATTTTGAGCGAAGGGCGCAAATTTGGCGTGAGCGTGGGGCTGATCAGCCAGCGACCGGGCAAACTCGACAGCGACGTACTCAGCCAGTGCATGACCCAGTGCATCATGCGCATCACCAACCCCATCGACCAGAACCGCATCGCCGAGTCGGTCGAGAGCGTGGGGCGCGATCTGCTGCGCGAATTGCCCAGCTTGAGCAAGGGCCAGGTGGTGGTCAGCGGAGCCAGCGTCAATACGCCGGTGCTCATGCGCGTGCGCGAACGCATCACCCCCCACGGCGGCCAGAGCATCGACGCGCCGGATGAGTGGGTCAAGTGGTTCGAGGAGGGCCATGCCGCGGCCGCGGTGCGCGACGAAGCGCTGCCCGCGCCGCGTGATGAACTGCCGGTGGAGCCGGACGGCGATATTCTCTTTGCCTAGCGCTTGCCGGTCTGACAAGGGAGCTACAGACGCCTGCACGCGGCGCAGCCAGTCACAGGGCTGCGCCGCGTTTTAATTGGGCGGTTCGACTAGGCGCGGCGCACGTTTTGGATCACAAAGCGGCTCTTGGGCAGCGCGGGCATGGTCGCCAGGTTGACGCTCAAATCTTGCGGGGGCACGCCATAGGTCATGGCATTCGCCAGCAGGCGCGCCGCGGTCTTGGTAACGGCAATGGTGATCCATTCGCCGGGACAGCGATGGGTTGTGTAGTAGTCGCCGCCGCCCTGGGGCACGAAGTTAAAGGCATTCTCCTGCCAAGTGCGAAAACGTTCCGGCTGAAAGAGATGCGGGTCGGCCCAGGTGCGGCTGTCGTGGTTGGTTCCATAGAGATCGAGAATCACCCATTCGCCCGGCGCAAAGTGATGGCCGCGCCATTCGAACGCCTCCAGCACGCGGCCGCCGATGAAGGGGAAGAAGGGGTAATAGCGGCGCACCTCTTGCACAAAGCACTCAACCGCCATATCGTCCACCTGCCCATCCGCGCCCGCTTGCAGCCATTGGCGCGTTTCGGGGTATTCATGCAGGGCGAGCGCGCAAAAGGTGATATAGCGAGCAATCGCCACCGTCGGGCGCAGGATGTTGAGCACTTCCACTGCCGCATCTTCCAAGTTTAGGCGCTGTCCGTTGGGCTGCTCATAGGTGGCGATGACGTGCAGCGCGCGCTCTTCGGGAACTTGGAGGCGACCGTTACGCACGTCCTCGATGTGTTTTTGCGCCCATTTTTCCGTGCGCTGGCGCAGCACCAGCCCTTCCAGCGTGCGCGGCCCGACGCTGCCTGCCCCTTCGATCATGGCGCGGATTTCACGCGTGCGCTCGGCAGATTCGGCGTGGGTCAGCGGCACACCGGCCCAGTTGCAGACCGCACGGCAGAGAATTTCCTCCACCTCATTGTGCAAGACGACCTGATCCTGCTGCTCCCACTTGGCAAGGAAGGCGTGCCACTGGTTGGCGACCTCGGCGGTGATGGCGTCAATGGCAGGGGGCGTCATCAGCGACATGAACATCTGCTTGCGGTGGTGGTGTGCAGCGCCGTCCAACTGCTGCACGCTGCCCTTGTCCTGCAGCAGTTTCAGCGTTGTTGGCGGCATCGCGCCCACGCGCGTAAAGCGGCTATCTTGATAGAACATGGCCGCGGCCTCTTCGCCCAGGACACAGATGGCTTTTTTCAGCAGCAGCCGGGTTTGGAAGATGTCCGAGCCAAACCGCTCACAGCGGTTGGAGATGAATTGATAGCCTTCCGACAGCAGGGCCAGGGTGCTGTCGGGGTTTGGATCGCGCGGAATGTCTGGCATGCAGCCTGCTCCTTCTCTGCTGGGCGCTCGTCGCTGCCGCAAGCCTGGTGCTCTTCGCCAACTTGCTTGGCGGCCAAGGCTTTTTGTCCGATTGCTCCTTTCACTCTAGCCCCTCCCGCGTGCGGGCGGGTGCAGCAGGATTACAATTCGCGCGCGAAGGTATCCTTTTGTCTATCCTTTTGGCGCCATCCCTTTGGCGCGCTGCCGCGTGCCAATTTCCCACGCCAATCAAACAGGGCGAACGCTGGATGCTGCGCTCGCCCTGTTTGATGCTGATGGATGTTGCGCTATCATGTTGCGCTGTCTAAGTCGCTTCGCTCTCATCTTCGTCCGGCGCGGCTTCCAGCGTCTCGATCAAGCGTACCAAGTCGGTGCGCGTGACCACGCCGACCACCTGATTATTTTCGATCACCGGCAGCATGGTCGTCTCCGGGTCCAACATGCGTTCCAGCGCCTCGTCGATCAACTCGTCCGGCCCGATGGTTTCGACCTCTTCGGCTGGGGTCATCAAATCCCCGGCGTTGATCGCCAGCGCCAGGCGCAACTGTTCGCGATACTGGCGATGCTCTTCCAGGTTGACCGGGATCATGGCCGACAGGACCACGATATAGTGCGGCTCATGGATGGGCGCGTTGCGTGCAATCAGGGAGAGTTCGGTAATCAGACCCAGCAGTTCCCCCGTGGGCGAAACGACCGGCACGCCGCTGATCGCGTTCTCGCGCATGGTGTGCGCCACCTCGCGGATGCCCGTCTCTGGCGTTACGGTAATCGCCGGGCTGCTCATAATCTCGCGTACTAGCATGCTTCTCTCGTTTCTCGTGCAAAGCGGGTTAGATGGTAAATTGGCCGTTCCGATAGAACAATTCCCCGTCGACCAGGATCTCGCTGTCCTGGCGCATGTCACAGATGAAGTCCCAATGCACCGCGGACTCGTTGCGGCTCCCCGTTTCAGGATAGCCCGCGCCAACCGCCACATGCAGCGTGCCGCCGATCTTCTCGTCGTATAGAATGCTCTTGGTAAAGCGCTGGATCTGGTAATTGGTTCCAATCGCAAATTCGCCGAGATAGCGCGCGCCTGGGTCGCTGTCAAGCTGACTGATCAGGTATTCCTCGTTTTTGCTGGCGCGTGCGTTGACCACCTTGCCGTCTTTGAACTCAAATTCAACACCTTCCACCTCGCGGCCGCCGCGGATAGCCGGGTAGGTGAAGCGAATCCAGCCGTTGACCGAATCCTCCACTGGGCCGGTGAAGATCTCGCCGCTGGGCATGTTGCGCTTGCCGTCGCTGTTGATGAAGGTGCGCCCGGCAATCGAGAGGGTCAGATCCACGTTTGGCCCGCGCACCACCACTTGATCCTTGCCCTTGAGCCAGTCCACTAGCCGCTGCTGCGTATCGTGAACTTGCTGCCAGCACGCCACCGGGTCTTCCTGGTCGGCATAGGTGGCGGCATAGATGAAATCCTCATAGTCGGCCAGGCTCATGTCCGCTTCTTGGGCATAGGCGGGCGTGGGAAACTGGGTCAGCGTCCAGCGGTGCGTACCGGCTGCGCTGCGATCGCGGTAGATCTTGCTGAGGTGGCGGCGCGCATTTTGCATCACCTGCTGGCGCTTGGGATCAACGCCGCTGAGCGCGCGCGTGTTGGATGCGCCGTAGATGCCGATGCGTACATCCACCTGCTCGGCCATCATCTGTTCATAGGGCGCAAGCCAAGCCAACTGTTCATCGCTGCTCTCGCGCAGCAGGATCTCGCTGATCTCGTCGTGCTCAAGCTGGAGCGTGGGGTTGCCCCCGGCGCGCACTACCTCGCGCACAGTCGCTTGGACCAGGGGCAGGGCGGCAACCGAGCCGCGGATCAACACCCAATCGCCCGGCTGTACCTCGGTGGAATAGCGCACCAAAATTTGGGCCAATTTATCGACACGCGGGTCGCGCATGGTCGTTCCTTTCCAGCTAGGAAGAAAGCAGATATTACTCGTCGCGCACGCGCAGCACAATCTTGCCGATATTGAGGTTGTTGCGCATGCGTGCGTGGGCTGCGTTGGCCTCGCTGATGGGCATCACCGCGTCGATCACTGGGCGCAGTTGCCCCCGCTCGACCAGCACCCAACAGCGGCTAATGAACTGGCTGCGGATGTCGCTCTTTTCTTCAAGGCTGCGCGCGCGCAGCACCGACCCGATCAGGTGGATGCGTTTGCGCATGAGCCGCCCAATGTCCATTTGGGCCTTGCTGCCGCCCAGGGTTGCAATGAAGACCAGCCGTCCGCGGGTCTTGAGCAACTCAATATTGCGCTCGTAATAATCCGCGCCGACCATATCGAGGATCACATCCACCCCCTCGCCCTGGGTGAACTCCTTCACAGCCTCGACAAAGTCGGTCGTGCGGTAGTTGATCGCCAGATCCGCGCCCAATTTACGGCAGGCCTCGACTTTTTCATCGCTCCCGGCTGTGACGATGACCGGGTGGCCCAAGCCGTGCAGCAGTTGGATCGCGGCTGTGCCCACGCCGCTCGCGCCGCCATGCACCAGCGCGCTTTCGCCGGGGCGCAGCCGTGCCTCCATGAAGAGATTGACATAGGCAGTCAAATAAACTTCGGGCAGCGCGGCCGCTTCTTCGAAACTCCAGTCCGGCGGGATCGGCATCAGCAACTCTTGGGGCACAGCCACGCGTTCGGCATAGCCGCCGCCCGGCAGCAGCGCGCAGACGCGATCCCCCACCTGCCAGGCGCGCACCTCCTCGCCTACAAAGCTGATCACCCCGGCCATCTCCAGGCCCAGGATCTCGCTTGCGCCGGGGGGCGGGGGGTAGAGGCCGTCTCGTTGGGCGAGATCGGCGCGGTTGAGCGCGGTTGCATAAACTTCGACCAGCACATCCTCCGGCCCGACCAGCGGCTCGTCCGTCTCCTGCCATACGAGCGGGCGGCCAGGCTGATCACTCAACACATGGATTGCATACATACTTGTCTGATTCCCCTTTGTCGATGGTGCCTCGCCACCCCGCTTGCCGCACATGTGGGAGGCTGTGGGGCTAACCTGCACTATCAATTTACGCTGTCAATCGGCACTGTCTTGATAGTAAGTATACCCGGCGCATCTTGCCTGGACAATTCCATGCCGGATCACCGGCAGGGCACGGGCTTGGCAGCATGAAGGGGTGGCGTGGCTTGTTGGTGATGGGGTATACTGCAACGCAAGACGACAGCGCAGGGCGCAGGATCAGTACAGGATCATTGCACCGCAAGTAACCTGGCCCACCTGTGCGCCCGCGCCAACCCGCCGACCCAACCAGCGAGAAGCACCAGCTAGAAGCGAGGAAGCATGGCTGAGGAAACTATCTTTGCCAAGATCATCCGCGGCGACGTCGAGGCCGATATTGTCTACCAGGATGACCTGGTCACCGCGTTCCGCGACATCTCACCCCAAGCGCCGGTTCACATCCTGATCGTCACCAACCGCGCCATTCCCACGGTCAACGACGTCACGCCCGACGACGAAGCCGCGCTGGGTCGGCTCTTTACCGTGGCCGCCAAGTTGGCACAGGACGAGGGGATCGCCGAGTCCGGCTACCGGTTGATGGTCAACTGCAACCGCGATGGAGGCCAAGAGGTTTACCACCTGCACATGCATCTGCTGGGCGGGCGACCCCTTGGCCCCATGTTGGCGCGCTAGGTGATAGCGCGCTAGGTCGCAATGGGCTAGGTCACAGTGCGCGGGGGCTGCTGCTTGAGCAGGTCGCGGATTTCGGCCAGCAGAACCGCCTCGTCGGAAGGAGGCGCTGGCGGTTCCTCCTTCTGCTGATACAGGCGGTTGATCACGCGCACCATGAAGAAGACAGCCGCCGCGATGATCAAGAAGTTGATGACTGCCTGGATAAAATTGCCGTAGGCAATCGTCGCCTCCCCCACGGTGACGGCCAGCCCTGTGAAGTCAATGCCGCCGCTCAGTACACCGATGACCGGCATGAGCAAATCGTCGACAAGTGAGTTGACAATCGCGGTGAATGCAGCGCCGATCACGATACCCACAGCCAGATCAATCACATTGCCACGGTTGATGAAATCGCGGAATTCCCTGAGAATCGTCATGGGGTGCCTCCATTGCTCCGGTTGCTTGCGCGTGCAGCGCAGTTCAATCGCCCGTTTGCTGGTACGACAAGATAGTCCGCAAGATAGCCCGCGTGTTGAACGTTTCTGTGATGCAACAGCTGTGGGGTTAGCATTATTTTTGGCTAGTATGAGCCGTTTTGTCAAGTGACACAAACGGCTCCTTGTAAGGATGGCATGTATGCGTGCTGTTGGAAGTAGCCTGCCGCGGGTGGATGCTGCGGCCAAAGTTGCGGGAACCGCGCGCTTTCCAGGGGACATCGACCTGCCCAACCAAGCCTGGCTCAAGATCGTCTTTGCCGGGTTTGCCCACGGGCGCATTCGCGCGGTTGATGTGGCCGCGGCCCAAGCCGCCCCTGGCGTCATTGCGGTGCTGACCGCGGCGGATGTGCCGGTCAACGAGTATGGGCTGATCATGCCGGATCAGCCGGTGCTGTGCGGCGTGGGCAGCACGCCCGACGCGCAACTGGTGCGCTGGGAAGCGGACCATGTAGCCTTTGTCGTGGCCGAAACCGCGGCCCAGGCCGAGGCCGCGGCCAAACTGGTCAAGGTTGACTATGAGCCGCTGCCGGTGATCAGCGATCCCTTTCAGGCGCTTGAACCCGACGCGCCCATTCTGCACCCGCACCCCTTCCCCTTTCCCCATGGCGAGCGCGATTGGCGTTCCAACGTGCTCCACGCCTATCGTTTGGCGCGCGGCGACCTAGACGCAGGCTTTGCCCAGGCCGACGTCGTCGTCGAGGCCACCTACCACACCCAGGCGCAGGAACACGCCTACCTCCAGCCTGAAGCCGGGCTTGGCTATGTGCGCCCAGACGGCAAGATCGAAGTGATCTGCGCGGGGCAGTGGATGCACACAGAGCGCCAGCAGATCGCCCACGCTCTGGGCCTGCCCGTCGAGCAGATCGTCGTGCGCTATCCGGCCATCGGCGGCGCGTTCGGCGGGCGCGAGGACATCTCGATCCAGATCGCGCTGGCCCTCTGCGCCTATAAGACAGGCCGCCCGGTCAAGACCATCTGGAGCCGCGAAGAGAGTATTATCGGCCATCACAAGCGCCACCCTTACACCCTGCACGCCAAATGGGGCGCGACGCGCGACGGCAAGATCGTCGCCGCGCAGGTGGACGTGACCAGCGACGCGGGCGCGTATGCCTATACCAGCACCGAGGTCTTGGGCAATACGCTGTTGGCCGCGCTGGGGCCGTATGACATTCCCAACGTGCTGGTGGAGGCGCGCACCGTCTACACCAACAACACGCCTAGCGGCGCGTTTCGCGGCTTTGGTGGGCCACAGGGCCACTTTGCCGCCGAGTCGCAGGTCAACAAACTGGCCGCGGCGTTGGGCATGGACCCGGTCGAACTGCGCCTGCGCAACATCTGGCGCGAGGGCGGCACCATCGCCACGCGCGGCGCCGCGCCCGCGGGGTGCAGCGCGGCCGACGTCGTGGAGGAAGCCGCGCGCCGCGGCGGTTGGCAGCAGGGGGCAGACGGCTGGCGCATGACCATGCCCACCCCAACTGTGCCTCCTCTGGGCGGCGACGGCGCGACCGCGCACCCTGAACAGGTGCGCTTGCTCAACTCGCTCGACGCGGGACGGCGGCGCATCGCCACGGGCCGCGGCATTGCCTGCTGCTTCAAGAATGTGGGCTTCAGCCTGGGCGCGCCCGAATCGTGCGCGGCGTGGGTGGAACTGCACGGCGGCAGCGAGATCACGCGCGCGGTCGTGGGCTGTGTGGGGGCCGATGTGGGCCAGGGCGCGCACACTGTTTTTCAACAGATCGCAGCCGAGGTGCTTGCCATCGACCCTGCGTTGGTTGAACTCCAGGTGGACAACACAGAGATTACCGGCTCCAGCGGCAGCGCGTCGGCCAGCCGCATGAGTTTCATGGCGGGCAATGCCATCCAGGGCGCGGCCCAGCGCGCGCTGGCCGAATGGCAGAACGAAGAGCGCCCGGCGCGGGCGGAGTATGTCTATCATGCGCGGCCCACCACGCCCTATGCGCCCGGCACAGGGGAAAGCCGCATCCCCAACATCGCCTATGGCTACTGCGCGCAGGTGGCCGAGGTCGCAGTCGATCTCGACACCGGCCATGTGCAGGTGACGCGGCTGATCAGCGTCAACGACGTGGGCAAGGCCATCAACCCGCAGCAGGTCGAAGGGCAGATCGAAGGGGCCGCGGCCCAGTCGATCGGTTGGGCGTTGATGGAGGACTTTATCCAGCGCGACGGGCGCACGCTGACGCCCCATTTGAGCAACTACCTCATTCCCGGCGTGCTCGACGTGGCGCAGGTGATCGAGCCGGTCATCCTCGAAATTCCTGACCCGCAGGGGCCGCTGGGCGTGCGCGGCATGGCCGAGATGCCCTTTATCCCCACCGCGCCCGCCATTGCCGCGGCCATCTACGACGCGACAGGCGTCTGGCTGGATCGCCTGCCCTTTACGCCGCCGCGCGTCTGGGCCGCGCTGCACCCCGCGCCCGCTTGATGGAGGGGCCGCTGTGCGCGTAGGGCTAATCTCGGATATTCACGGCAACAGCGTTGCGCTGGATGCGGTGCTGGCCGCGCTGCAACGAGCGTCAATCGACCAACTGGTCTGCTTGGGCGATGTAGCGGTCTTTGGCCCAGACCCACGCGGGGTGATTGCGCGCCTGCGCGGGCTGGCTGTGCATTTGGTGCAAGGCAATACGGATGCCTGGGCGCTCGATCCGCAGCCCCACGCCTGGCGCAACGCGGAGACGCCCTTTTTCAACGCGGTTGAACTGTGGAGCGCACAACAGCTTGATGCAGACGACTGCGCCTTTCTGCGCTCCTTCGTGCCCCATCTCACACTCGACTTGGGAAAGACCCAACTGCTGTGCTATCACGGTTCGCCCCGTTCTTTTCATGAGGGCATCTTTGCCCATACGACTGATGACGAATTGGCCGCGATCTTTGAAGGGTTCCCGCCCAAGTTGGCGGCTGGGGGCCATACCCATGTGCAACTGCTGCGGCGTTTTGGCGACAAGATGTTGATCAATCCGGGCAGTGTGGGCCAACCCTTCGAATACGCGCCCGGCGCGGCCCATGTGCGCCATCCACCGTGGGCCGAATATGCCATTGTCGAAGCCAGCGGCGGCTGCTTGAGCGTCGCGCTGCACCGCACGCCGGTGGATGTGGAGGCGCTGCTGGCGCTGGCCGCGGCGTCGGGTATGCCCCATTTGGAGTGGTGGGCGCGGCCCTGGCGTCAGGCCGCGGGGTAGGGGAGCAGGCAGAGCCGCCCGGCTCTGCCAGCCCTCGAGCACGCCCGGATCCGGATCGAGCACGACT
>CAZZNG010000067.1:11499-22164 GCA_964655505.1 uncultured Litorilinea sp.
ATTATCCCAGGGCGGTTGTGGAGGATGTGGTGCGGCTGCGGCGGCTGCTTGACTACAAGAATGTGCCCCCGCGCCAGACCGACTACAACCTGATCGTCGGCACTTGGAACATCCGCATCTTCAGCGGCATCTATCCCTCTTGGGAGGAAAACCCAGACAGCCCCAAGCGCAACCTGCGCAGCTTGGCCTTGATCGCGGAGATCCTCCGCCGCTTCGACGTGGTTGCCATTCAAGAAGTCGGGCGCGACACCAGCGGTCTGCGTGTGCTGTTGGATCGGTTCTTGGGGCCGAATTGGGGCGTGATGTTGAGCGATACGGCCATCGGCTCCGGCGGGCGTACCGAACGGCTCGCCTACCTCTACGACCGGCGCAGGGTCATCCCTTCCGGCTTGGCAGGCGAGATCGTGCTGCCGCCAACCCCGGCAGGCGATCCCACGACCCAGTTCGACCGCACGCCTTACATCGTCGGCTTCAGGACGGACAGCCAGGCCTTTGCGCTCTTGACCGCGCACATCAAGTATGGCGACAAACCGGCAGATCGTATCGAGGAGATCCGTGCCTTAGCCCGCTACACCGCGGAGGAGATCCGCGACCGCGTGACCGGCGAGGCAGCCGAAGAGGCCAATCTGATCGTCTTGGGCGATTTCAACATCGAAAAGCGCATCGGCGATCCCCTGTTCGATGCCTTCTGTGAAACCGGCTTGGTCGTGCCGGAACCGCTGCGTATCCTGCGCACGACCTTTGGCGCACAGGCCAAGTATTACGACCAGATTGCCTGGTTCATGGGCAAATTCGACCTGCTGGGCGGCAGCCGCGGCGGCGTGATCGATTTCGCCGGTGCGCTCTACCCGGAACTGTCCACTTCGCAGATGTCTTACCGCATCTCTGACCACTTCCCGCTCTGGGTCGAGTTCTTCACCGACCGCAGCGTCGAGACCATGGCGACTACCCTGGGGCTTGATCCGGGCCATCCCGATCCCCTGGGGCTGGGGAGCGCATAGGCCCGGATCATTTCTGCTGGGTAGCGAAGGGGCCGCGTTAATCCGCCAGCACGTAGGCAAAGATCAGCGGCGCGACAATGGTCGCGTCCGACTCGATCAAGAATTTGGGCGTGTCGATGCCAAGCTTCTCCCAAGTGATCTTCTCGTTGGGCACCGCGCCCGAATAGGAGCCATAGCTGGTGGTCGAATCGCTGATCTGGCAGTAGTAGCCCCACAGCGGCGTCTCCCCCAACTCCATATCCTGGCGCAGCATGGGCACGACGCAGATGGGGAAGTCGCCCGCAATGCCGCCGCCGATCTGGAAGAAGCCGGTAGGCGCGTTCGCCGAGGTGGCCTGATACCACTCGGTCAGCGCCATCATGTATTCGATGCCGGTGCGCACTGTATGCACGTTTTTCACCGTGCCGCGCAAGCAGTGGGACGTGTAGATGTTGCCGCTGGTCGAATCTTCCCAGCCGGGTACAAAGATAGGGAGATTCTTTTCCGCCGCGGCCAGCATCCAACTGTTGGCCGGGTCGATCTGGTAATGCTGCTCCAGGCGACCGCTGCGCAAGATGCGGTAGAGGAATTCATGGGGAAAGTAACGTTCGCCCGCGCGGTCGGCCGCGGTCCACTCATCGAGAATGGCGTCTTCGATGCGCCGGATCGCTTCCTCTTCGGGGATGCAGGTGTCGGTTACCCGGTTGAGGTGGCGCGAGAGCAGTTCCTGTTCGTCTTCCGGCGTGAGGTCGCGCCAGTTGGGCACGCGTACATAGTGGTCGTGCGCCACCAGGTTATAGATGTCCTCCTCCAGGTTTGCGCCTGTGCAGCTAATGGCGTGGATCTTGTCCTGGCGGATCATCTCGGCCAGGGTCAAGCCCAGTTCCGCGGTGCTCATGGCCCCGGCCATTGCCAGCAGCATCTTGCCGCCCCCGTCCACAAAGGTGCGGAAGCCTTCGGCAGCATCGGCAAGGGCCGCCGCGTTGAAGTGGCGGTAATGATGCTGGATAAATGCCTTCACGGCGTTGTAATCGTTGCCTCCCTGAGCGGCAGACATGCGGCAGTTCCTCCCTCCCAAACGGTGATGGTTGATTCAGTCGCGGCCAAAGCGCATGGCGTAGCTAATGGCCTTATAGACCAGCTTGGCGACGGCAAAGTCGGCGGCGTGCTGCCCCGCATAGGGGGCCAACTCCACACAATCCATGCCCACGATCCGCCCGGCTTGGCAGGTGGCGCGCAGGATGTCGAGCGTCTCGCTCCAGGTCAGCCCGTCCGGCTCCGGCGTGCCTGTGGCCGGGACGATCGCGGGGTCAAGCCCATCCACATCGAGCGTGATGTAGACCTGTTTGCCCGCCAGCCGTGCCGCTAGTTCGCGCTGCCAGCCGCCCGCGTGCACTTCTTCGGCGTACCAGATGCGCACGCGCTCCGGCTCGCTGCGCACAAAGTCCACTTCTTCGCGGCAGACCGAGCGGATGCCAAGTTGTAGGACTTGCTCGATCCGCTCGTCGTCCAGCAAGCGCCGCGCAACGCAGGCATGGCTGTAAGGCGATCCTTCGTATTCATCGCGTAGATCCGCGTGCGCGTCGATCTGCACCACAGTCAGCGGGCCGGACGCGGCAGCCAGCAGCCCGCGGCCAAAGCCCACGCTGACCGTATGTTCGCCGCCCAGCCCGACCACCAGCTTGCCGCTTCGGGCCGCGGCTTCGGTCGCCTGGGCAATCGCGCCGATCGCCGAGACCGGCTCTTGGGGCAGGTCCAACGGCGGCAGCGTGTGGATGCCGAATTCCAGCGCGGGTTCCGCGTCGAACTCGCGGTCATACAGCTCGACTTGCTGCGACGCGCGGATGATGGCCTCAGGGCCGCTGGCTGTGCCCGCGCCATAGCTAACCGTCGCTTCATAGGGGATGGGCAGGATCAACACGCCTGCCTGCTGCGCGGTTGATGCCTCCGGCGGAAGCCCCAAGAAGTTGTCGGCGACCGGCTCGCCGCTGTGCAGGCCGGTTTGTGTGGCGGAGTGTGACATGTTGCCTCAATGGTGCGTGGGCTAGACCAGGATCGCGGCCGCGATCACCGTGGTCCAGACGCCGCCCGGTTCCGCAGTGACAGCCATAGTGAGGCTGGTCGTATCGACGATCTCGCCGCCCATCAGATATTGCTCGCGCCGTGCGTTGTAGTCCTTTTCCGCGTCGAACTGGATGCCCAGCGTAGTCGCCAGCATGGTCGCGGCCAAGTCTTCGGCATAGTCCCCGGCTTCTCGTTCCGTCTGGCCGTAGGCGTGGTGCTCCGACAGGTAACCATACTTATCGTGGTCAGCGGGCCGCGCCACGCCAATCGACGCGGCAATCCGGCGGCCTGGCTCGTTGGTGGACATCTCCGCCAGCACGGCAAAGACGATCTCGCCTGCCTGCAGCAGGGCAAGACCGTCGTCCTTGTCGACGATCTTGCAGCGCGGGGGGAAGATGGAGGAGACGCGCACTAGGTTGAAGTGGGCGATGCTGGCCTCGCGCAGCGCCATCTCGAAGCTCGTCAACTTCTCGCGATGCACGCCAACGCCGCGGGTCAAAAACAGCTTACGAGGAATCAATCGCATGGGTTCCTGTCCTTGCTAATTCTTGGGTGCGAATCCTTGGGCCGTGTCTGTCTTGTCCTCAGCAAGGGCACGTGTGGCCGCACAAAGTTTGAAAATTGTGGTTGAATACTTTGATTGATTATTGTGGCTAGAGGCCGTCAAATTTCCGGCAAATCAAAGGGCAGCCGCACGCGGCTTGTGGCCTGCACCACAAGCACGACATGGGCATCAATGTGGGGCATCGGTTGCATCTCAACGCCGCACTGATGTTAAGGGCAATTCAGGGCAGCGTCAAGTGAATAGGCGCTTCGTTGGCGGTATGATGTCGGCGGTATGGTGATGTATGGTGAAGGTAGGCTGCCGCGGCCATTGGAAGGGCTATATCGCTATGCTATCATACAAATAGACCGGCACAGCGCGATCTGCCTTCAACGAGGAAGCCAATCGCCGAAGGGAGCCTGCTGTGCTGAAGCAGTGTCCACGCCTCGGTGTTATACCATCCATCCGATCCAGGTAACTGCCTGGCAGGTTCGGTTCCCATGCGAAGGATGCACAGCCCATGTTACAACCACGCACATACCCGGAACTGGTCGGCAAGGCCCTGGTGCTGGAGGCCGATCCCTTCCTGACCATGATCGAGGATAACAATCCCTGGGTCGAGGGGTTGTTCCTGGTGACCTCGGTCGGCTTGCTGGTCGGCGCGGCGCACCTGGCCGGCGGCCTCTTGACAACAGCCATCTTGCCCGAATCCGCTGCCATGCGCGAGGCGTTTATGCAGGCAGCCGGTCAACTGCTGTCACGGGTCGCGCCCGCAAGCGACCTGTCCGCGCTCGAAGACGCCATGCGCAGCGGGTGGAATTGGCTGGCGAGCTATGCCGGGTATCAAGGCGGGCTGGCGCGCCTCTTCTTTGCCCTGTGGCCGCCCCTGGCCTGCATCCTGCAATGGCTGCTGGTGGGCATCGTCGGCCATGTGGCCGCGCGCATCTTGGGCGGTGAAGGAACGCTGGTACAGACATTGGGTGCGACGGCGCTGGCGGTTGCGCCCCAAATTCTCGGCGTGCTGACCATCATCCCCTTTGTCTCGGTCAGCGGTCTGCTGTTGAGCGTCTGGGGCCTCTTGATCGCCTATCGCGCCGTTGCCATCAGCCATGAACTGCCGTGGCAGCGTGCGGCCTTGGCTGTCCTGGTGGTGCCGCTCCTGCTTTTGGGGCTGGCGCTGGCCGGGGTGGCGCTCGTCGGCGTTGTTGCTTGGGGAGGGACGCTATGAATTCAGGCGCGTTCTTGGACAACACCGGCCGCTTAGAGGAACGGCGCGCTTGGTGGCGCGACTGGCTGCCCCAGCGCGAGCAGATAGCGAGCGCGGTCCTGCTCGACTATGAAGCCGCCACAGTGCTTGACGGAGTGGCCGACGAGGCAGCCGCCGAGGGGCCAACGACCTTGGCAACCTCCATGCGCCAGGCATTGGGGCTGGTTGTGGTGGCCGCGCTCTTGGGCGGCCTGCTGCCCTTCATCGTCAACTGGGTGATGGCCGCGCGCCTGGGGACGGTCGTGCCGCTGGCCCAACTGGCGCATGAGGCCGCGGAGCGAGGGGCGCGTACCGGCGCTGAAGGGCTACCTCCCATCCTCCCCTTGTGGGAAACGGCCCAAACCATCGCGGGGCTGCCGCCCGCGCTGCTGCCCGGCTGGCTGGCTGCATTCCTCAGTGCGTTGGGGCTGTGGATCAACTGGCCGCTGCGCTGGCTGACTTGGTGGATTGTCTATGGCGCGGCTGTGCTGTTGACCTGTAAGCTGTGGGCTGTGCCGACCACGCTGCAACACTTCTACGCGCTGACGGGCTATGCGGCCATCCCCCTGATCCTGTTGGGGCTGGGGCCAATCCCTTGTCTGGGGGCAATTGCCCAGTTCGTGGGTATCGTGTGGATGCTGCTGGTCTACATTGCCGCGGTGCGCGCCGCCACTGGCCTCGACGTGGGCCGGGCCGCGCTCGCCGTGATCTTTCCCGGCGCGCTGGTTGGCCTCTTGGCCTTCCTGGTGGCGATCTCTTTCATCGCTACCGTGCTGCGCTTCATCGCTTTTTAGGCATCCCCGGCCCGCGGCAGCCACAACGCTGTCTGCAAGGGCTGTGGACGCGACACAAGCAAACCCGCGCAAACAAAAACAGTGCAAACAAAAACGGGGACGCACGCCTGCGCCCCCGTTCTTTATCTGTTCCGCTTGGCTCAACTGCCCATGCAGCGGCAGTTAGGCCGCGGTCGCCATGTTTAGCTTGCTCAACTGCGCTTCGGCCAACTGCGCGCCTTCCTGCAAGAGCCGCTGCACCTGGTCATCGCTGCGGCTTTCGGCATAGATGCGCAAGACCGGCTCTGTCCCGCTGGGGCGAATCAGCAGCCAACTGTTGTCGTCCAAGATGAACTTGACCCCGTCGCTGTCGTTGATGTCCGCCACCGGCACACCGGCCAGGTTGCGCGGCGCGTGGTGGAGCAGATGGTGGACCAACTCCGCCTTTTTGAAGGGGCGCACCGGCTGATCGAGCCGCGCATAGCAGAAGGTTCCCACATCGGGCGCTTTCATGAGGTCGCCCAGCAGTTGGCCGGGCGACTTGCCCTGCGCCGCCACCAGTTCGACCAGCAGCAAGCCCATCAGAATGCCGTCGCCTTCGGGGATGTGGCCCATCATGCTGATGCCGCCGCTCTCCTCGCCGCCCAGCAAAACCTCCTCTTGCAGCATCCAATCGGAAATGTGGTTGAAGCCCACCGGCGTCTCATGGAGGGGCAAGTCGTAGCGCGCGGCCAGCCGGTTGAGCATCTGCGTCGTGCTGACCGTCTTGACCACGCTCCCGCGCAGCCCGCGTGCGTTGACCAGGTATTCAAGCAGCAGCGCCATGATGCCGTGGGGGTCGATGAAGCGCCCGGTGGGATCGACAAGGCCAATGCGGTCGGCATCGCCGTCGGTTGCCAGCCCGATCTGATAGTCGCCCTCTGTCATCAGATCCATCAGCGGCTGCAAGTGCTTGGCAATCGGTTCGGGATGGATGCCGTTGAAGCCGGGGTTCATTTCGCTGCGCAGTTCAGTCACTGTGCAGCCTGCGTCGCGCAGCAGTTGTCCAAAGTAGAGCCGTCCCGCGCCATACATGGCATCGACTGCTACATTGAGACGCGCGGCACGGATGCACTCGAAGTCGACTAGATTGCGGATGTGGGCTTCGTAGGCCGGGAAGGGATCGAAACGATGCACCAGCCCGCGCGCCTGGGCCGTCTCCAGCGCCATCTGCCGCGGCTGCGTCTGCGCGGTGAGGTTGGCGTGGATGCGCGCCTCAACCGCTTTGGCGACCTTCTCGCTGGCCGAACCGCCATAGGCCGCCTTAAGCTTGATGCCGTTGTAGCGGGGCGGGTTGTGGCTGGCTGTGATCATCACGCCGCCGTCCGCGTGCTTGTCGACAATGGCATAGCTGACAATCGGCGTGGGCGCGTCGGCATGGGTCAGCCATACTTGAATCCCATTGGCGGCCAAGACCTCGGCCACGGCAATGGCATAGCGGTCGCTCAAGAAGCGCGTGTCAAAGCCCACCACCATACTCGGCGGCGTGCTCTTCCCCGACGCAGAGAGATCGAGCAGTGTCTTTTCGGCGATGGCCTGGGCCACGCGCCGCACATTGTCAAAGGTAAATTCTTCGCTGATGACGGCACGCCAGCCGTCCGTTCCAAATTTTATAGACATGGTTGGGGGGTACTTTCCTATGATGAACGTCGAGCTAAGAACGGCTGAGTGCCTAGTGAGTTCGCCAAGAAGGCAAACAAGACCATTGCTAAGAAACCGGCCATTGTGGCCGCGGCAACAGGAAGGAGAAATGAGACAGGAGGCACAGGTTCAGTCGGAACCAGGGCCGGGCCGGCAGGACGCAGCAGCGAGTTGGTCGCTGTGCGCAGCAGGCTGAGTTCCATCAGTTTGTTGCTCAGGGTGTCATACGTATCCCACGCTAGATCGCGCTCCTGCACAAGCTGGCGTTGGCGGCTCTGTTCCGCCGCCAATGCTGCACGCAGGCTTTGAATCTCTGACTCCAAGTCGACAATGAGTTGTTGGGTTGAGTCTATGCTGTTTTGCGCCGCAGCCAGTTGCGCGCTGACCTCGTTGGGGGCGAGCAAGGCGGAGAACGCGTCCGCCAAAGCAGTTTCATAATTGCCGGCTGCCGCCTCCTCGGCAAGCGCCTCGACAGTGGGCGAGAGGGTGGCCGAGGCCGCAAGCGCCTGGGTGACATTGGCTGAGGAATCTTGTATCATCTGCCAGGCAGTCGTTGCCTCCATCTGCTGCGAGAGTTCCTCGCTATAGGCTTCCAGCACTTGGATCAGAGAGCGCACATCGGCCAGTTGGGTCTCCGCATCGATGGAACTTGTAGGCGACTCGACCATCATGATGGTGGGCGGTACAAGTCCCACACTCTCGAACGGTCCTGAAGCAAAGATCTGGTCTTTGAGCAACTGCAAAGGCCGCGCCGTTGTCTGCGCCGCCGCGTCGCCCGCCTCGACCAGTTGGCGTTCGAGGTTGCGTGCACGCTCAAGCTGGATCTGCGTCACAGCCTGCCGTCTGCGTAGATTGTGCATCTCCTCGACGGCAGATGCCTCTTGCGCGGTTAGCTCCTGGATGGTGACATTGACCGGACGCTTGGCTAAATAGATATAGGCTGCCGTCATGGCCTCATTTTGTGAAGCAATGACCGTGGTGATCGCCTGGGTGCTCGCCAGGACCAGGTTGTCGTGCAGCGCCACTTTTCTATTGATCTCGCGATGCAGCTCGTCGAGCCGGTTGCTGGCGATGAAGGTCTCCAATGCCTGTTGGGCCGCTTCGAAGTCCGCCTGTGCATTGTTCAACTCGGCGCGTACCGTTTCCACAGTCGTATCGGGCACATCCCCGTACAGCTGGTTGATATGGGCGCTATATTTCTGCGTCCACGTATTGGCGATCAGGGCCGACAAAGCTGGATCACGGGTCGTCGCGCTGAGTTGAATGACATTGCCCATTCCGCTTTCAGGCAATTCACCTTTGATAACTTCTGCCAAATCCGCCGGGTTGCGCAGCGACGGCGGCAATTGATCGCCAATCTCGTCGATTACGGCTTGGACGACAGCCCCGTCCTTGAGTAGGGCCAGCAAGGAGTTGCGCCATTCATTGCTCGTGCCGCCCATGCGCGGGTCAATCGTCGTCTGCACACGTTCGTCAAGCCGCACTTGGCTGGTGATCGTAGTCATGATCACGTTGGCGGATGCTTCGTAGCGCGTCTCCTGTGTATAGCGCAAAGCGAACACGACCAACAGTGCCGCAATCCCTGCCAGGAGTGTCACCAGCAAAATCTCACGCCACCATGCTACAAGGACAAGAAGATATTGGCGTAGGTCGATCTCATCTTCAACCCAAGTTGCCGGGGAATGCCCCGGTGAATCAGTACTCTGTACAGTCATTTACTCAACTCTCTGCTCAAAAGCAGCTTCTATGCCGATGTTTGCAATTTTGATAAGCAGCAGCGGCTAATAAGCGCCCCGCCCACGCAATACGACCGCAATGGTACGCCACAGGATCTGGATATCCAGCCAAAGTGAATAATGTTGGATATAGTAAAGATCCTGTTCTGTGTTCAGGTGCATGGGGTTGTCGCTGCGCCCGTTCACCTGCCACCATCCGGTCATGCCTTGCGGCACGGCAAAACGTTTGCGCTGCCATGAATCATACTTTTCCACCAGCCAGGGCAGTTCTGGCCTCGGCCCCACCAGGCTCATATCGCCGCGCAGCACATTGATCAGTTGGGGCAGTTCGTCCAAACTGGTGCGGCGTAGAAAACGACCGATGCGCGTGATGCGCGGATCGGTTGCATGTTTGAAAATGAGGCGTCCCTGCTCGTCTGTCTGGTTGATGGCCGCCTGCAACTTGTCGGCATTGACCATCATGGAGCGGAACTTGAGCATGTGAAAGGGGCGGCCATTTTCGCCGATGCGCGGCCCGCGGTACAGGATCGGCCCCCCATCCTCCAGCTTGATCAAGATCGCGATCACCAGCATCACCGGCCAAAGGAACAACAGGCCAATGCCTGCTAGGGTCAGATCCATCAGCCGCTTGACAAAGCGTTGGAAGCCCTCGATGGCCGGGTCGCGCAGCCCGATCATGGGAATGCCGCCAATCGTCTCGATCCCGGCCCCGTGCAAGGCGAGATCAAAATAGTCGGGCACGACGTGGATATGCACCGTCAGATCCTGCAGGCGCACGACCAGATTACGCATCCGCTCATGCGCGTGGAGCGGCAGCGTCAGGATCACCTCGTCAATGGCCTCTGCTTTGATTACCCTGCAGGCATCGTCCAGACAGCCTATGACCGGATAGCCCGCGCAAAGTGTGTCCTGTTTGTCCTGGTCGTCGTCGAGGAAGCCGATCACCTGGAGGCTGGACCAGTGCTGCCTGTCCAACTGCAGCACAACGTCCATGCCTACCTTGCCCGCGCCGACAATAAGAATACGAGTTACCCCTGCCCCTTGGGTACGGCGCAGGCGATACCAGCCGCGCAGCAAAACGCGATAGCCCAGTAGACCGACGAGGACGAGCAGGTAGAAATAGACAAAGGTCAGGCGAGACAGGTCGCGCTTGATCATGTAAAGCAGACCGGCAAAACAGAGCGCGGCCACTGTATGGCTCAACAGCACCCGCTGGAATTCTTCGACCCAAAAGACCACGCGCCGCGGCACATAGACAGAGCCGAGCAAGAGACTCAGCGCCCAGATGACGCCCACCGAGACATGCAAAAGGGGCGTTGGCGTGTAGACAAACTCAGGAACCCACATGGGCAGCAGTTCCGGCCCAAGCGGCAGGGCGAAACGCAGCCGCATCGCCAGCGAAAGAGAGGCTTGCACGATCACCAGATCGAGCAAGAACAAGAGAACCATGTAGTTGGTAGAGAAACGCTTGAACATACGCTGCGATATCTGTTGATGAACTACAGGTTAGGGAACGCTGTTGTGCTTATGCGCGGGGCTGCTCCCCTGCACAAGCGATGGTATTTTATCACCAAGCCAATGGCGGCGGAAATGTTCTTGAATACCCGCAGAGCGGCTGGTGATGCCATGCGCGGCGGGTAAG
>CAZZNG010000068.1:0-15290 GCA_964655505.1 uncultured Litorilinea sp.
GCGCAGCGCCGTACAATACAGAGTAGCGCAGCAACCGTCGGGGGAGTGTTCGACTCCGGCCCTGCGCCGAGCCAAGCAGATCCGGCTGTGCGACGGTCTAATGGCGGCCAAAAACCCACTGGATGCAGCCATTCGACCTTGCGTCTCATCCAAACAACGCTATCCAAACAACAAGTCTATCCGAAGAAGAGGAGAAGTTGCATGGCTTCCAAACGTTGGCTAGGCATACTCTTGAGTTCATTGCTGATTTTGGTCTTTGCGGCGGCCTGTGCCCCTGCCGCGGCACCCGCGGCCCCTGCTGACGAACCGGCCTCCGCGCCCGCCGAAGATGCGGCTGAAGCCCCGGCAGAGGAAGATGCAGAGGAAGCCGCGGAAGAGGCCCCGGCTGAAGAAGGCGAAGAAGCGGCCGCGACAGACGGCGAACGGCCCTTTGTCCCCATCATCTCCAAAGGCTTCCAACATCAATTCTGGCAGGCAGTGAAGACCGGCGCAGAGCAGGCCGCGGCGGATTTCAATGTCGAAATCACCTTTGAAGGGCCAGAGTCGGAATCCCAGGTGGACAAGCAGATCGAAATGCTGCAAACCGCGCTGGACAAGAACCCGGACGCGATCTGTTTGGCCGCGCTGGACAGCCAGGCTGTGATTCCCTTGTTGGAACAGGCCCAGGCCGCGGGCATCCCGGTCATCGGCTTTGACTCCGGCGTGGACAGCGACATTCCGGTCACCACCGCGGCCACCGACAACATCGCGGCTGCTGCGGCCGCGGCCGACAAGATGGCTGAATTGATCGGCGAAGAGGGAGAGATCGCGGTCATCGTCCACGACCAGACCAGCCGCACCGGCATCGACCGTCGCGACGGCTTTGTCAACCGCATCGAAGAAGCCTACCCCAACATTGAGATCGTCGACGTGCAATATGGCGGCGGCGACCATCTGCGCTCCACCGACTTGGCGAAGGCGATCATCCAGGCCCACCCCGATCTGAAGGGCTTCTTCGGAGCCAACGAAGGGTCCGCGATTGGCGTGCTCAACGCCGTGACCGAACTGGGCATGGAAGGCGAGATTGTCGTGATCGGCTATGACTCCGGCAAGCAGCAGACCGATGCAATCCGCTCCGGCGTGATGTCGGGCGCAATCACCCAGAACCCGGTCGGCATTGGCTACAAGTGTGTCGAATCCGCGGTCCAGGCGCTGAACGGCGAGTCGTTGGATCCAGTGACCGATACTGGTTTCTTCTACTATGACGCCACCAACATCGACGATCCAGAGATCGCGGCGCTGCTTTACGAGTAGGCAATTCGGCGCGACGGAACGCGATCGCGCTTGTGTATGAACAACCGGCGCGCCGCAGGACAGACTGCCTATGTCCTCGGCGCGCTGTTTTATCTCGGCCTAGAGGTTGGGCCGGGCGGAGGAGTACGCTGGCATGGCGGAACAAGTTGCAACCCCGCTGGTACGCATGGAGGGCATCGAAAAGCGTTTTCCCGGTGTCCATGCGTTGAATCAATGTCGTTTTGAACTGCGCGGCGGTGAAGTGCATGCCCTGGTGGGCGAAAACGGCGCGGGCAAATCGACCTTGATGAAGATCCTGGCGGGTATCTATGACAAAGACGCAGGGCAGATCTTTATCCAGGGCCGCGAAGTCGAGATTCATGGCCCGCGCGCCGCGCAAGCTTTGGGCATCAGCATGATCCACCAGGAATTGAACCTGATGCCCCATCTGACTGTGGCGCAAAATGTGTTCATTGGCCGCGAGCCGCGCCACGGCTTTAATCTGCTCCTGGACGATGGCGCGCTCAACCGCGCGGCGGAAGAACTCTTTGCCATGATGCACCTCAAGCTGGACCCGCGCACCAAAGTGGCCGACTTGACGGTCGCCAAGCAGCAGATGGTCGAGATTGCCAAGGCGCTCTCGTACAATTCCCAAGTGCTGATCATGGATGAACCAACGGCTGCGCTGACCGAGGCCGAGATTGCCGAATTGTTTGCCATCATCCGACAGCTACGCAGCCGCGGCGTCGGCATTGTGCATATCTCCCACCGGCTCGAAGAACTCAAACAGATCTCCGACCGCGTGACGGTCATGCGCGACGGCCACTATATCGACACGGTGCAGACAGAGGAAGCGTCGGTCGACTCGATCATCCGCATGATGGTAGGGCGCACCATCTACGAATCCTCGCCCGAAGTGCCCGAAGATAACGGCCAGGAAGTCGTGCTAGAGGTCAAACACCTCAACCGCGGCGACATCTTACAGGACATCAACTTCAAGCTCAAGCGTGGAGAGATCCTCGGCTTCGCCGGTTTGATGGGCGCGGGGCGCACCGAAGTTGCGCGTGCCGTGTTTGGCGCGGACCCCATCGATTCAGGCGAGATCTACATCCACGGTCAGCGTGTGCGCGTCGACTCGCCCCAGACCGCGGTCAAATATGGCATTGGCTATCTGTCTGAAGATCGCAAACGCTATGGTCTGGCGCTGGGCATGGATGTGGAATCCAACATTGTGCTGGCGGCCTTTCAAAAATTCCTCAAATGGATCGGATGGGTTGACCGCAGCCGCACCCAGTCGAACGCAGACCAATATGTGGATGCGCTCGCCATCAAGACACCGGGATTGCAGCAGCGGGTTAAAAACCTGTCCGGGGGCAACCAACAAAAGGTCGTGATCGGCAAATGGTTGACTGCCAATACCGATATCTTGATCTTTGACGAGCCGACACGCGGCATCGATGTCGGCGCGAAAAGCGAAATTTACAAGTTGCTCAACGACTTGGCACGGCAGGGCAAGGCGATCATCATGATCTCGTCCGAACTGCCCGAAATCTTGCGCATGAGCCACCGCATTATCGTGATGTGTGAAGGCCGGATCACAGGCGAATTGAGCGCGGCGGAGGCGACCCAAGAAGCGATTATGACCTTGGCGACCCAGCGCAGCGTCATGACCAGCCATGATCCGTCCTCTGTAACCCCACTGGAAGCACAACCTGTATGAACATTCAAACCACCCTTGCACCCGCGCGCCCGCGTTCGATCTTCCATTCGGACGCAACCCAGAAGATTCTGGCCTTTGCCGGGCTGATCATTCTATTTGTGGTCTTTAGCCTGGCCTCGCCCAACTTCTTTACCTTTAACAACGTCGTTGGCATCCTCTTAGCCACCGCAGTCAACGGCTTGCTTGCTTTGGGCGTAACCTTTGTCATCATCACCGGCGGCATTGACCTGTCGGTGGGCACGGTCATGACCCTGGCCGCGGTCATGACCGGCGTGGTGATCACCAAACTAGGCATGCCCATTCCCGTGGGCATCCTCGCCGGGTTGGCGACGGGTGCGCTGGCGGGTTGGGTCAATGGCATCACCATTGCGCGCCTGAAGATCGCGCCCTTCATCGCCACACTGGGCGTGATGATGATCGCCAAGGGGCTGGCCCTGGTGATCTCCGAGGCCAGGCCGATCTACTTCAACGACACGCCCGGCTTCCGCGAGATCGCCATGGGCAGCGCGCTTGGGTCGATCATTCCCGGCTTCGACATCCCCAACGCGGTCTTGGTGCTCTTTTTGGCCGCGATTGTGGCGAGTTTGATCCTTGCCAAGACGGTCCTGGGGCGCTATTGCGTGGCCCTGGGCAGCAATGAAGAAGCGACCCGCCTCTCTGGTGTGAATGTAGTGCGCTGGAAAACAGCCATCTATGTCCTGGGCGGCGCGTTCAGCGGTTTGGCCGGGGTGATCATGGCGGCGCGGCTCAACTCAGCCCAACCCGCGCTGGGCGCGGGCTACGAGTTGGATGCCATCGCCGCGGTCGTCATCGGCGGCACGTCCCTCAGCGGCGGCGAAGGCACGATCTTGGGCACGGTGATCGGCGCGTTCATCATCAGCGTCCTGACCAATGGCCTGCGCATCCTCTCGGTCCCGCAGGAATGGCAAATGGTGGTGACAGGCGTGATCGTGATTACCGCGGTCTACGGCGACATCATTCGCCGCGGCCGGCAGGCGTAGCACGCCGGATCGTCCCCTCGACACCGCTCAAAGCATAACAAAACATCAAGGTTCATGTGCGGCAGGACAGGTTGTCCCGCCGCACATTTTTGTTTGCGATGGCTTGTTTGCGATGGCTTTGCGATGGCTTACTGGAGGGGTTTGTGGGAAACGTAGTAGTAATTCATGATGTCGTGCGGCAGTTGACGCACAACTGTGTCGGCAAAGCCTGCCTCGCCCAACAGCGCCAGCGCCTGCTCCTTGCCCCACATGGTTCCCAACCCCTCTCCGCCATAGGCCAGCGAAACGGTCATGCAGTGCATGGTCGAGATGGTGTAGAGCAGGGGGGCCAGCGGGTGGTCTAGATTGTCCTCAAGCTTGCTGGACGCCGCGATATCTTGCATCAGGTAGACGCCGCCGGGTGTAAGCGCCTGGGCGATGTTGCGCAGCACCCGCGCCGGATGCGCCTGGTCGTGAATGGCATCGAAGGTGGTGATCAGGTCATACGCGTTAACCGCGTCCAACTGGGCGGCATCCTGGAGAATGAAGCGCACATTGGTCAGCCCCTTGCGCTCCACGTCGGCCTGGGCCACGGCAATGGCTTCCTCGGAAAAGTCCAGGCCGGTAAAGCGGCTGTTGGGGAATGCCTGCGCCATACGCTGCATCGCGTGGCCGCGCCCGCAGCCCACATCCAGCACCTCAATGCCCTGTTCCAACTTGGCAGCCAAACCGGGCACAATGGGCAAAATCGTGTCCAAGAGCGGCTCGACAACATTGATGCAACTGTCCTCGGCCATGACCTCGTGGAAGCGGTGGAACGCGGCATAAGGCACGCCGCCCCCCTGGTAGAAACAGCGAATAAGCTCATCTTCGACACTGCCCAAGACGGCGAAATATTGGGTATAGACAGCCATGTTGTTGGCTCCGGCTGCGCGTGTCAACAGCGCCGCATGTTCTGGAATCAGCCGGAATGTCTTCCCATCCGCGTCATACTCGACGATTTGGGCGGTGACCATGCCATGCAACCATTCGCGCACATAGCGCTCTTGCAGCCCAGCCGCGTCCGCGACTTGGGCGCTGGTCGACGGCGGGAGCTGCGCCATCACGTCGAACAGCTTCGTCCGGTGACCGATGCTGCACAGCAGCGCCACGGCTCCCGCGTTGAGCAGGCCGGTCATTCGTTCAGCAAACGCCTCGACCTTTGCCGGGTTCATCTCCTCAATCAACATACGATTCTCCTTGCTCTGGTCGATCCGCAAACCCGCTTGATAGCGTCAAGCCGCGGATCTGTCGATTGGTCAACAGACGGCAGTGAACGGGGGGCTTCCTCCCGTGCTTGCGGGCCGTCACCCTTAGCATGGCCCAAAGGCGCGTACTTGTGATCTATCAAAGGTTGGTTCTGGGTTGGTTGGGCTTGAAGCAAGCTAGTATGGGGCAGTTGGGCAACCCACAGCCAAACAGCAAACCCAAGTAGAGCAAGTAAGATACAAAAGCGATAGGGTTTGATGCTTGAAGTGGCCGAAAAGCAAAGTTCTTTACATTGCAGAGAGCAGCCGGTCGGCCAACATGAACAGGTAGACGGTCAGACAGTGACAGAGGAACTTTGAGATGGAGGGGAGAGTAAGAGGAGAAAGCACAATGAACAGCATCATACGGCACAAACGCATGAGAATTGCCTTGCGTATAACCGGCTTGACTATGCTCGTCCTCGCCTTGATCAGCAGCCTGGGCGTGGGGCGGAGCCTCGCACAGCAGACCGGCACGTTGACTGCCATTGGCGATGGTGACGCCACGCTGTTGAGCAGCGGTTGGGCTACGTTGCAGCCAGGCGAGCAGATCGCCTACCCGTTCAACTACGCCGGTGGGGGCGAAGTGGTTAGCGTGTGGATGAACGTGGTCGCGCCCGACACAACCGCTTTTGAAATTCGGGCGGCGCAGCCGTTGACCGCGACCGCCCCGCTCACTGATACGGCCACAGTCACTGATACAGCCGCGGTCACTGAAGCGGCTCCCCTCGGCACAGGCGAGGTACTGGCGGATGCCGGTGGCATCCTGACGTGGCAGGGCACGTTTGAGGAGGCGGGGACCTATACGGTGCTGGTGACCGCCACCGGCGACGCGCCGAGCCAATATCTGCTCAATGTCGGCGGCCCTGGCGTCGCCTTACCGCCTCCGCCGCCCCAGAACACGGCAACCACCCTGCCCACCCTGTTGAATGTGCGCGAAGGCCCCTCGACCGGCTTTGCCGTCATCACGACCATTGAGCAAGGCACGCCGCTGACGGTGTTGGGCCGCAACGCGCTGAACACATGGATTCTGGTCCAACTGCCCGACGGCACGCAGGGCTGGGTGACGCGCACGCTGACCGACTACACCGGCATTGCCGACTTGGTTGAAGCGCCCGCTGCCCCGTCGCCTACGCCCGACCCCAATGCGCCGCCGGACGCCACACCAGCCCCGGATGAGACGCCGATTCCGGGTGACGACGAGTCATTGGACGAGCCTGAAGCCGATGAATCGCTCAGTGGCAATTGGCGCGTGCTTCCCGCGGGCGAGGCAGCTTGGTACACGTTCCAGCACAACGGCGGCGACCTGCCTGTGCACATTTGGATGGACATACAGCCCACAGACGGCGCAAGCTTTGCCATTTATGACCGCGCGAGCGCCGAAGCGATCATGGCGGGCGGCAACCCGGATGAGTTTGCCGCGATTGGGCAAGGCACACCCAACCCCACCGAACCGGGCTATCTCTTCTGGCGCGGCACTTTTGAAGAAGCGGGTGAGTTCTTTGTGCTGGTGAGCCAGAACACAGACAGCGACATCCGCTATTCGATCTATGCAGCGGGGCCGGGCCTTGCCCGATCCATGCCGCAGTAAAACCGCTTGTCGCCATGCCATTTCGCTATCCCGTTGTCGCGATCCTTCAACGACCCTGGTAAGAGGGCGATAAGCCGGTGATAAGACAAAGCAGCGCAGCCCACAGGCGTCTCTACTCTTGTGCAGGGCTGCGCTCGCTTTGCCTGGTGGCTATTCATACGGCTGAAGCAGGGCGCGCAGCGTACACACAGATCACCCTGCCAATCGGCCAAAATCGGCTAAATAGATCGGTTCTATACCCTTTCTATACCCTGCACTATATCCAAATCTATATCCTTTCTACAGAGCACTTGGCTATTTCCAGAGAGCAGCGTTGGCGCACAGATCGAACGTGCAGGAATCGCCCCGCTGCCGCGCACGCTTGCACGGCAGCCATGAACCTCGAGTAGGAGGAGCGGGCGCAAGCCGGCCAATGATGGCTAATTTGCCCGCATCCACGTTCATGGCCATAATGGCGCTTCAACGACAGCGCCCTGCCCTCATCACCCTCACCCCCACCTCGCAACCCCACACTGCTTATCATGCCCTAGTGGTAGACCTGCGCGCCCTATTTCCATCCACTTCGCTGTGGAACAGAAAGTGAACGCCAACGACGACGTTCAGGGAGGCATGATGTATAAGTACCCTTCACGAAGGCGGCTGCCGGTTTGGCTGCTCAGCTTAAGCTTTGCATTGTTTTTGTTCGTCTTATTTGCGCCACCGCTGCGGGCGGCTCCCGTTCGCCAACCGGCAGACGACGGCACGACCAGCGCCCCGGTTGACGCTGCATCGCTGCCGCTGCCGGGGGCCAGCATCGAGGTCACGCTCACGGTCTCACCCGAACCGCATCGCTGCCCTACTCAAAGCGTCATCACCATCACGCTACCCGAGACGGTGGTTTACTGCGCCATTGTCCACAACACGGGCAGCATCACCCTGACCGACCATAGGGTAGAGGTCAACTATGATGGGGAATCTGGGTGGAGTTACACCATTAAGAATATAGTGTCACCAGGGGAAACCTACAGGACAGGAGACGAAGTCTACATATTTGAATACAACCCTCTAACCCACACCACCTCGATCGTCACTTGGACAGCCAGTACCCATGAGAGCTATGGCGTGGTGACGGCTACCGCCAGCGCCACCGTCTATGTTGAACAGACGCGCCCAGACCGCACGCGTCACTATGTGGACGACAGCGCCACCGGCTTGAATGACGGCAGTTCATGGGCGGATGCCTACACCGATCTACAGGCTGCGCTGGCCGCGGCCAATGCAGGCGATGAGATCTGGGTGGCCGCGGGAACCTACGTCCCCGGAAGCATAAGCGAGGCCAGCTTTCACCTCAAGAGTGGCGTCGCACTCTACGGCGGCTTTGCGGGCAGCGAGACAAGTTTAGATCAGCGCGATTGGGAGGCCAACCCGACCATTCTCAGCGGCGAAATCGGCGATAGCAACAGTGAACAGGACAACATTTACCATGTAGTCACAGCCAGCGGTACCGATAAGACGGCTGTGCTAGACGGCTTTGCCATTACGCGTGGCTATGCGCATACCCGTCCCGGACCTGATGGTGATATCCCAGGGGTGGGTGGCGGCATCCTTGTCGAGAACGGCAGCCCAACCCTGGCGAATCTGCATATTCACCACAATGAAGCCGATCAGAATGGCGCTGGCATGTACAACGACACAGGCAGCCCCATGTTGACGAACATCGTCTTTGAAAAGAACATCGCCTGGGAGTTCGCCGGGGGGTTGGACAATGGATCGGGCAGCCCCATCCTCAGGAATGTCGTCTTCAAGGAGAATGGCGCGCCACTCGGTTCGGGCGGCATGGGGAATGACGACGGCAGCCCGATTCTGATTGATGTACTCTTCCAGAATAACAACGGCGATACCGGTGGAGGTGGGTTTGGGGGCGGCGGACACCCGATCTTGATTGGCGTCCGCTTTGTCGGCAACTATGCTGGAATCGCCTATGGCGGCGGCATGACTGCGACCAATGCCACGTTGATCAACGTTCAATTTGAAAACAACACTGCGTGGAGAGGCGGAGGACTCTATATTAGTGCTGGGGCTGACCCGGCCCGACTCTACAACGTCACCTTTACGGGCAATCAGGCATCGGACAAGGGGGGAGCCGTCTACATCGCTAACGGTGCGCCTATCCTCACCAATGTCACCATCCACAACAATCAGGTAGGCACACGCTACGATGCTTTGGGCGGCGGCCTGTACGTCGACCCGCAGTTTGGTGCAAACCCAATCTTGCGGAACAGCATTGTATGGGGTAACACGCCGGAAGACATCAGCGGCAACTACACAGCCAGCAACAGCTTCATTGGCGACCGGGGCGATCCCGACCCGCTGTTTGTCAATGCAGCCAATGGGGACCTACGTCTAGGCACTGGATCACCCGCCATCGACGCGGGCGATAACAGCTTTCTGCCGGTGGACAGCTACGACCTGGACAACGACGGCGATAAAGATGAACCGCTGCCCGTTGACCTGGCGAACAATCCGCGCGTGGTGGACGGCAACGACGATGGCGTCGACAGCGTTGACCTCGGCGCGTACGAGCGCGCCACGGGTGATGCCGACGGTGTAACCAATGAGCAGGGTCGTGTTGACATACAGGACACGCTATACCTGCCCATCCTGATCCCCTAACGCACCCACAGCCCGTCGCGGCTGCAGCAGGCCAAGGCGCAGGGTAGGCCATCGCGCGGTTGCGTATACAGCGCCAAGCAGCCTACGCGGTCATAGCGACAAGAGACCGGACGGAGTTGGTTCGGTCTCCTGTTACTATACGTCGAGCCTAGCACGTCATCAAAAATCGTCGCCAGCCCCTCGCTTTTGACTGGACGTTCTGCAAGCGATAAACTGTATTTATACTCCAGGGTACGTGGTCAACTCCAGATTGTGCCCCTTTTGGGACGGTGGCGGAATGGCAGACGCAGCGGACTTAAAATCCGCCGGGGTAACACCCGTGTGGGTTCGAATCCCACCCGTCCTACTTTAAAGATCGAGCCACTCCTGTAGTGCCCCTCTTTCTGTGGCCCTTGCCCGCTCTCCACAGGGTCACTGACTATGCCCAAGGCGCAGCGGATTCCTGAAATTGAACACTGTGTCTGCGACCTTCCCTTCTCCCGTTTGTGCACCTGCATCTTTCCCTGAATATACATCAAGAAATGCAGTTAAAAAACACGATTGACACCGCTTTCATGCACATGCTATGATCCCTGTCAGGTGGTCTGATCATTTGCTGTATGGTTGTGTAACGCGCGGAATAGCCCCCTCTAGGGGAAGGTATGCTGCGCGTGGCGCATATCGCTCCCACATACAAAAGCGATGAGCAGATTCCAATAACCTCTAAGACGCTTGTCTGCAGCATTGGCTGCATTGATTGATACACCCATTTACAATTACAACGTATCTCACAATTACAAATAAACACTCTTCGCTGCATCCCTGACATATCCGCCTCACCAGGAACACAACAGACTTAGAGAGACCCAGCATATTCTTTCAGCTCCCAACCACTCCACACTAAGAACCTAATGCCGAGCAAACTGTCCCGGCTCAAACGGCCTGGTTGTTCCATATTTGATTTGGTCTCGGCCAATTGCGCGTGATGCGCCCAAATAGAGCGCCGCCAAACGTAGAATGCTCCCTGCATGCTGTATGTCTACGGATTCACGTTGTGCTGCTACTTTCGTGCTTCCACTGTTCTGATATGAAGCGCATTTCTTCGAGATGAACACCTAGCACTGTCGCTGTTATCGCAATCTAGCGTAGCCCATATTCCTCTGTTATCACGCCCGACGTTGTTAACATCCATCGCGGGTACTCACAGACACACATGTAGCCACGAAAAAGGAGAAGCACTCCATGACAGAAGAGCAGCTTTCGACAAATAGCGCGCGACGACCGGTGAGCCGGCGGCAATTCATGGCATTGGCCGGCGGCATCATGGGCGGAGCTTTCTTAGCCGCATGTGCGGCTCCGGCTACTGCGCCACAGACATCATCTGGCGAAGCAGCCCCCTCTGCAGAGTCTGCCAAAGTAGTCCATTGGGTCTATTCCTCACTCCTGCTCGACCGGGACACGCTGGAGAGCGTCCCCGCGGACACAACGGAGAATGTGATTGAGTACTTCGAGTGGAGTTTGGAGAAGTTTCAGGAGGAGGAGCCGAACGTCGAAGTACAACTTGAGTACTTGCCCCATGACGAAAGCTGGTTCGCCAAGCTCGACTCTTCCCTGGTCGCCGGCACGCCCCCCGATATTGTGCAAGGCCCCGTTTCTGAAGCCGCCAAGTATATTCCACTCGGCGCGCTTTCGCCGATCAACGACTACATATCAGAGGAAATTCTGAACGACCTCCACCCTGCCATCGTTGCCGAAGCAAGCTTTGATGACAAACAGTACCTATGGCCTTGGCGGCTCTCCTTTGGGGGCGGCATCTCCATCAACGCGACGATGTGGGAAGAGAATGGGGTTGCCGACCTCCTGCCGAGCGGCGAGACGCGACGCTGGCTGATGGATGAATTCCTCGAGGCGGCGATCGCCAACACCACAGGCGACACCTATGGCACTGTGCTATGCACAGACATTCACTATCACATCACGCAGTTCCTCTTTGGCTTTGGCGCACGCCTCTTTAACGAAGACGAGACCGAGGTGATCCTGAACAGCCCCGAAGGTGTTGAAGGGTTGCAGTGGCTGGTTGACCTTGAAACCGTCCACAAAGTCGCCATTCCCGGCAGCGCCATTCGCAAGGCGCAGGAGGCAAGCCAGCTTTTCACCGAGGGCAAGGCTGCCACCTATCCGTCGCAAGGGTCGGGCAAGACGCCGCCGGAGTTTGTTGACCGCGAAGACTTCCGCTGGTATTGGGCGCCGCCGCCCAATGTGCCTGGCGCGGAGCCTGCCGTGATGACAAACATTCACGGGCACTATGTCTTCCAACAGCAGGATGAGAACCGCACTGCCGCGGCCCAACGCTGGACGCAATACCTGGTCCGTCCAGAGGCGCTCCAGTTGTCGCTGGATGCATTTGGGATGCCCCCGGCCCTCCAGTCACTCTGGGGCGACATCGAAGACGAGAATATGCGGGTCGGCCTCACCTTCACAGACATGATGGTCACCTTTGGCCGTCGGGCAAGTGCTGCCCCCATCACCTTCTCGCTCGCGCCGCGCATGTTGGAAGCCGCGCTCAGCCGTCAATTGACACCGCAAGAGGCGCTCGATCGCTTTGCGGAAGAAGGCAATAAGCTGATTCAAGAAGCGATAGCGGAGGCATCGGCCTAAGGCGGAGTAGCCTGGATACGATTCCGGCTTGTTATTGGCTTGTCACCTTTGGCGTTCCGGCTGGAGAGTCAACCGCAGAGAGGCCCCACCCGCCCCCTGACGAGCGCAGGTTTGGGGAGCGGGAACCCCGTGGACGCGGTGGGGTCTCTGGATTCTACGACGGTCATGCAAGGGTGTTACGAACACCGATAATAAGCCGGAGGATGCCGCCTCTACACTCGTCCACCAGCGCACGCTGCAACCGTTACGAGGAGGGACTATGGCACAACGATTGCTCAGTAGGCGAACCAGAGGGATGTTATGGGGCTACTTCTTCATTATGCCCAGCATGTTGGCATTCCTCGCGTTCTCGCTTTACCCCATGTTCGATTCAATCATCCTGAGTTTCCAGCGTCTGAGACTCACTGAACGGCAATGGGTTGGCTTTGAAAACTACCAGCGCCTCTTGGAAGAGCCGGCATTTACCAAAATTTTCTTGAATACATTCCTCTATGTTCTAGCCATTGTCCCGATTGGCGTGCTGCTGTCCTTGACCATGGCAACGCTGATCTTTCGTTTGCCGGGCATCATGCAGACCTTCTACAAATCGGCTTTTTACCTGCCTGTCGTGACCTCTGGCGTGGTGCTGAGCATGGTCTGGCTTTACCTCTATGACCCGGCTTTTGGCTTGCTGAACTACTTGCTTGGCAAGATCGGCATAGAGCCTGTGTTGTGGCTGGCGGATCCCCGGTTCAGCCTGATCAGCATCGTCATTATGTATCACGCCTCAAGTTGGGGCGGCTCGATCATCATACTCACCGCATCAATGGGCAGCATCCCCAAAGAATTGTATGAGGCGGCAGCCATCGAAGGCGCGTCGATCTTCCGACAGGTGGTTTCGATCACTGTGCCGCTGTTGAAACCAGCCCTGACCTATGTCTCGATCCTGGGCACGATTGCCGCGCTCCAGGTCTTCACGGAAATCTTTGTGATGACGCGCGGCGGGCCGAACTATGCAACGACGAACTTGGTCTTTTCGATCTATGAGTACGGGTTCATTCGCTTCGACTTTGGACGGGCTTCTGCGGTGGCAATTATCCTGCTTGTCATTACCGTTGTCCTCGCCATCGCTCAATTCCGCGCCCTTCGAACCAACGTTGAGTACTAGAAAGGCAGCCAAGTGTCAAGCAGCGTCTCTTTAGCGCCACAACCGGTTCGGACTCGCAACCTGTTTGCACGCCTCACGCGCGGCTGGCGCGAAGCCACTGTCGCCGAGCGCATCTTTATGGTGTTCTCCTATATCATTCTCTCCGGCTGGGCAGTGGTCAGCCTCTTTCCGCTCTATTGGATGGTGACAACCGCGTTGAAGCCGCCAACCATTGTCATGAGTCTACCGCCAGAGTGGATTCCGACCAGCGTATCGCTGAACAACTTTCGGGAGGCATTTGCCAATTCGCCCGTCACCCGTTGGACGATCAACAGCCTCATTATGGCCCTGTCGGTTACGGCCTTTCAACTCCTCTTTGCCACGATGGCCGGGTATGGCTTCTCGAAAAAGCGCTTTCCAGGGCGAGAGATCCTCTTTTGGCTCTATGTGAGTTCCATGATGATTCCGGGCTTTGCGATGGTCATCCCGCTTTTTACGCTGATGACAAAGTTTGGGCTGGTAAACAGCTATGTTGGCCTGATCGCGCCTGGTCTTTCTGCGCCCTTTGGCGTCTTCCTCATGCGCCAATTCATCCAGACCCTGCCCACCGAACTGATCGAAGCGGCGACCATTGACGGCTGTTCCGAAATTCAAGTCTTCACCAAGATCATTCTGCCCCTATCCAAACCTGGCTTGGCCGTTCTGGGCATCTTTGTCTTTATCGGACAGTGGAACGCCTTCCTCTGGCCGTTGATTGTGATCAACACTTCCGAAATGATGCCGTTGACCGTTGGCTTTGCATTGTTGGCAAATCGAGAATTGCGGGTGAATTATGGTGCGCTGATGGCGGCGGGAACCTATATGGCGCTGGCGCAGTTCATTGTCTTCTTCGCATTCCAGCGCTACTTTGTCCAGGGCATCACCGTCGGTGGGATTAAGGGCTAATTTGACACGCAACCGTACGTTTCAACCAACACTTCAAGCTACACTTTTCAAACAGCAAAGTTCCAAACAGCATAGCGAATAGAGAGGGTGACGTATGAGCTTTCCGTATGCGGGCGTTCAATATCGGCCCGCGGTAACCGGGCACCGCGGCATGGTCTCGTCGGCGCACCCGCTGGCATCCTTGGCAGGGATTCGCACCTTGATGGAAGGGGGCAATGCGATTGATGCCGCTGTAGCCGTTGCTTCCTGCTTGGGGGCGACAGAAATGGGCCTGTCGGGTATTGGCGGAGTGGGTTGGATGCAGATCTATCATGCAAAGACCAAGACTCACATCTGCCTCGACTACCAGGGGTGGAGTCCCTATGCAGCCGAGCCTAGCGTCTTTAAAGACGCCGAAGAAATCCAGCGCGGCGTCAAGTCAGTGATGGTTCCCGGCTCCCCGGCGGGTTGGTGTGCGGCATTAGAGCGTTTTGGGACGATGGATCGCGCCAGCGTCTTCAAGTATGTGATCGAAATCTGCGAAGAGGGGCATCCGGTCACCGTTCATGCCGCCGACATTGTCAACACCTACGAATCTTGGCTGCGCCCCTATCCTTCCTCCATGCAATTCTTCTTCCCGAATGGCACGCCCATGCGACCAGGCGAGTTGTTCAAGCAGCCGGACCTTGCCCGCACTTTCCGCGCGCTGGTCGAAGGCGGCCCAGAGGCCTTTTACAAGGGAGAGATTGCAGACAAGATCGTCAACTTCTGCCAGGCGAACGGCGGCCTTTTGACCAAACAGGACCTTGCCGACCTCACGGTTGAATGGGTTGACCCTATCGGCATCCACTACCGAGATTTCGAAGTCTTTGGCCCCCCACCACCCTCAAGCGCTATGCAGTGGTTGCAGACCTTGAAATTGCTCGAAGGCTATGACATTGCCAGCATGGGGCACAATTCAGTGGAGCATCTGCACACCTTGCTCGAGTTGGAAAAACTCGCCATTGCCGACCGCATCCACTACAACGTCATGCCCGATGCCCCGATTGATTTCTTGCTCTCCGACCGATACTGTGCCGAGCGGCGCAAGTTGGTCGATCCG
>CAZZNG010000068.1:15300-21933 GCA_964655505.1 uncultured Litorilinea sp.
GGGCAGTGGTATACGCTATGCGCCCACGATGGACAGCAACGTTGTCAAGCCCGGTGATGCATTGGGGATGCGCGAGAGTACGACGCACTTCAATGTTGTGGACGCTGAAGGGAATGCCGTTTCCGTTACGCAGAGCCTTGGCGGTTTTGGCTCCGGTGTGGTTGTGCCCGACACCGGCATCTTACTCAACGATTTCAACTACTGGTTCGATCTGGACCCCGATAGCCCCAATGTGATTGCCCCCCACAAGAAAGTCGAGATGTGCCTCTCGCCCGGCATGATCTGGCGCGGGGGAAAGGTCTTTGCCTGCATGGGGACACCCGGCAGCCACGGCATCATGGAGACAACGCCACAGTTCATGTCGAATCTGATGGATTTTGGCATGACCGTGCAGGCGGCCATTGAAGCGCCGCGCGTGCGCCCGGCAGGGGGGAACCGTGCGATTGCCGAAGGCCGCATCAGCCAAGAGGTGCTGGATGGCCTGGCGGAACGCGGCCACCAGGTTGATCGCTACCCAGACTTTTCGATGGCCTTTGGCGGGGCACAGGGCATCATGATCGACCCAGAGAGCGGGATCTTCACAGGTGGGGGCGACCCGCGGCGTGATGGGTACGCGATTGGCTGGTAGCCGGAAGGATAAGCTGATGAGCAGCAATCAGGTGAATGCCCAAAAGATCGCACCCATTGGCCGGATTCGCGACGATTTCCCCATGCTGGCGCAGTGGACGCACTTCAATTGCGGCGGCATGGCTCCGCTTGCGACGAGCGTCGGCGCGGAGTTGCTGCGCGTTCCCCAAGCCATCATCGAGCAAGGGCCAGCGCGCTTGCTGGCGCGTGATGATGATTTTATCGGTATCGAGAAGGCCAGGGCGAAACTGGCGCATTTCATCGGCGCGGAGCCAGACGAGATCGCCTTTACGACCCAATTCTCAACGGCAGTGAACATCGTCGTAGAGGGGTTGGCGTGGAAGCCAGGGGATGAGGTCATCGTCACCAACGAGGAACACCCCGCGCTGCTCATTCCACTGATGAACATTGTGCGGCGACACGACCTGAAGGTACACCGGCTCCCTGTCTCGCACAATGCCGATGAGATGCTGACCAATTTTCAGGCCTTGCTGACTGACCGTACAAAACTGGTGGCAGTCAGCCACGTCACGACCGACAGCGGAACCCGCCTGCCCGCCGAGGAGATCACGCGGCTCGCCCATGAAAAAGGCAGCTATGTCCTCTTTGATGGCGCGCACTCGGTTGGGCAATTCCCGCTAGATGTCCGCGCGCTCGGCTGTGACATGTACGCGATGGTCGGCTACAAATGGCTGCTTGGCCCCTATCCCTCGGCTGCGCTCTACCTCCGCCGCGAGATGCTGGATCGGATCGAAGTCACCTGGTGCGGGAGCAATGTGACCCAAGGTGGCAGCGTGACCATGGGTGTGGAAGATCTCAACTGGATTCCCGGCGCGCGGCGCTTTGAGTATGGCGGGCGTACTTACTCCTACGATACCGCCATGGTCGCGGGTATCTCCTATGTGGATCAGCTGGGTGTTGAGGCAGTCGAAGCCCATGCCAAGCACCTCACTGCCTACTTCCACGACGCGCTCAAGAGCGTGCCTGGGGTGCATATCCACAGCCCGCTTGATCTACGCAGTGCAACAGGCATCGCGACCATCTCGCTCGACAATGTGGATGGCGTAGCGCTTTCTACCGCGCTGCGTGAACGCTGGAAGATGCTGCAACGCCCTGCGCTGCGTGGTACGAGCGTGCGGATTTCCCTAGCCGCTTTTGTCGAAGAGAGTGATGTCGATCGACTGGTGGAATGCCTGCGAACAGTCGCGACTGAATGAGCCATATCAGTACGCGTTTCAGCAGGTGCTCGTCCAACGCTTGCGCTGCGACATCCCCAGACGCATACTGTTCTATACAGAAGGCCTCCTTGGTGAATGGGTGCGAATGGGTGCTTGTCACACCCTCATTCAACCAAAGAGGCCTTCTTTGCCATCCCTTACTTCAAACTCCGAGATGACTCATGTTTGAAAGCGCCAGGCTGTGAACCAGTTTAGGCTGGCGTTAGCGCGAGCGCCAAGTGCTCATCCTCGCCCGGTTTCAAGAAGTAGCCGGTGAGGAGCAGGAGCGCCATCAACACCAGCATGGGACTCCAAGTCCGTTCGGCAGAGAGCGACCGACGAATGTTGGGCCACCGCTCGGCTAGTTGCTCTTGGGATGGGACAAATTCTTTCTCCCACGCTTCGATCTGGAACCCAATAATCGTGTTGCTGTCAAAGGGTGTGATGGCGATCAGGTTGTTGCCGATATGATAGGAGACGCCGGGCACGGGTTTTTTGGTCAGGTAGATCACAAGGATGTCGGATTCCACGTCATAATCCACCCAGACGTTGTCGGGGTTAATGGTTTTTGGATCGGGGGGGATCAGCTCCGGCGTCGTATAATACTCGGCTAAGAGCTGCTGCGTATCCATATGATTGTTTCCTTCTTCAAATTCCCCACTAAGTATGCCGTTAGGATTTTCCCCTGCTTAACTACCACGCGCAGCCATAGATTGGCTAGGCCGGGATAGACGCCCTTGCTGTAGTAGTTTTCTACTAGGTCATCATGTTCGTCTGCCGTGATGAACCACGGGCGTTCGACTGCTTGTTGGATGAGATCGACGTGATCGGTGAGTTCCGGATGACGAGTGCAAATGTGCTGGTAACGCTCTTCCGTCAGATAAACCCTGCATGGAGAAGGGCGGGGGTCATACGTGTCGAACAGCAACGGCATGGCGAGTCATTCTGTGTGCAGTGGTTTGTGGAATGCGCTCCCATCTTATGTCCAATATGACGAGCTGTCAACCGGATTTCGGTACTGCAAGCCACATTTTTGCTACTTGGCGTATCCCCTACGTCTATCTGAATAGACGTGAACTGGTGAGGATGGATATGGACAGGTGTCCTTCGCGGCAATTCTTCACACTTGCCGCGCATCGCGGGTACAATAGAAGGAGTGATTTGGATCGACCAGCCCGGACGACGGGCGAGCGCCACGAGCGAATAAAGGAAAGTCGTATGTCCCTGCCCCGTCCTGAATCTTTCGTCGAACGTGAGCAGACCCATCAACAGGCCACTGCACAGCCGCCCCAGCAGCAAGCGCCCGATTCCCAGCCCAGATCCCGGTGAGCAGTCCACACGCATCGACCCGCCAAGCCCAATTTGACGAACTGCTCGGCGTCTGCGCACGGGCCTACCTGCGCACCCCCATGGGCCAGGACCACCGGCTGGCCTATGGCGTGATGCGCGCCACCGCGCAGCAGAACATGGCCGAGATCGAGGCGCTGGCGCGCCGCGGCGCGGACATCACCGACGCCGTGCTGTGGAAGCTGCTGCCCTATACCGATTCCGCCGCGCACCGCGCCCACGGCGCTTGGGTGACTGTCGCACCGGCCATCCGCGGCGATCTGCGCGCCTGGTATGAGGCCGCGGGCTGGATCAGCCCCGGCGAATGGCCCGCGGTCGCGCGGGCGATCTATGCGTTTGTGCGCCGCTGTGTTGCCGTGCCCGCGGAATTGGATGTAGCGTGCCAATCCTTTGCCGCGCTGCCCTATTCCAAAGGCTTCCAGAGCGGCATGTTGACGCCGATCCTCAACGCGCTGGCTCCGGATAATTTCCACGTCCTCAACAGCAAGAGCCGCGCCACGCTGAACTACTTCGCATCCGCCAACTTCAGCCCCAGCCTGACCGACTATCCCGCGGCCAACGCCAAGCTGCACGACTTCCTCGCCCGCCAAGAGAAGCTGGCCCAACTCGCCGCGGATGTGGACATGCGCCCCGGCGATCTCTTTGACCTGTTCTGCCACTGGCTGACCGCCATCCACCGCTTTGCCTTTCGCCCGCAGCGCTACTGGCGGCTGCGCATCGACGATGAGCCGGGGCTGTGGGCCGCGTGGCAAGCCGGGCGCTATGTAGCGGTGGGCAGCGAGGCGTTGGGCGATGTCACCGGCATTCCGCGCCGCGAGTTCAACCGCCGCCGCGACAGCTTGCTCGCCCAATACCCCACCTGGACCAAGGCCGGGCTGAACCTGGTATGGGACTTTGCGCGCAAGATGCACGAAGGCGATCAGGTGCTGGTGGTGGATGAAAAGGGCGTTACGCTTGGCCGCGGCAGCATCACCGGCCCCTACTTCTACATCCCAGAGGTGGAGGACGGCCATCGCCGCCCAGTCGAATGGGAGGATTTGACGCCGCGACAGACCGGCTTGACCGGCAGCCGCGGCCTGGTCGAATTGGATGCCGCGACCTTTGCCGCGGCCGAGCAAGCCCCTCCATACACGCGGCCCCAAGCGCCATCCGGGGAACCTGCTGCGCCCGATGCGTCTGATGCATCCCGCCAGATCGCCGAGTCGCGGCCCCCCTATGCCGCGGCCAAACCCAAACGCAACCCGGCCTTTGATCTGGATAAGCTAGCCGCGGCGACCGGCCTGGCAGTCGAACGCTTGGCGCAGTGGGTGCGCGCGATCGAGCGCAAGGGGCAGGCGATCCTCTACGGTCCGCCTGGCACAGGCAAGACCTACGTCGCGCAACAGTTGGCGCGCCATCTGATTGGGGAGGGCGACGGCTTCTGCGAGGTGATCCAGTTTCACCCGGCCTATAGCTACGAAGACTTTGTGCAGGGCATCCGCCCCCAGACCCAGCACGGCGCGCTCAGCTACGAACTGCTGCCGGGCCGCTTTGTGAGCTTCTGCCGCCGCGCGGTGACCCACCGCGACCGCTGCGTGCTGATCATCGACGAGATCAACCGGGCCAACGTGCCCCAAGTCCTGGGTGAACTGCTCTACCTGCTTGAGTATCGCGAGGCAAGCATTGCCCTGGCCGGTGACGATGCGCCCTTTGCTATTCCCACCAACGTGCGTATCCTGGGGACCATGAACACCGCGGACCGCTCGCTGGCGCTGGTCGACCATGCGCTGCGCCGCCGCTTCGCCTTCTTGCCCCTCTATCCAGACTTTGATGTGCTGCGCCACTATCACGCGCAAGCAGGCAGCGACTTCCCGGTCGAGCGGCTCATCGAGCTGTTGACCGCGCTGCACGAGGCCATCGGCGACCCCAATTTGGCGTTAGGCATCACCTATTTTCTGCGCCCCAACTTGGCCGAAGAGATGGCGGACATTTGGCAGTTGGAGATTGAGCCTTACCTGGAAGAACTCTTTTTCGACCAGCCGGAACAGGTCACGCCCTTCCGCTGGGCCAATGTGCGCGGGCGGCTGGGGCTGTGACCATGCGCGCCAGGCCCACGATCTACACCCTGACCGAGTACACGCCGCGCCTGCTGCCGCCGGACGCGCTGGACGAGTTGGCCGCGGCCATTCTCTGGCGGCGCTACCGTGCCCAGGTGGATGTCGAGCCGCCTTCTTTTCGCACAGACAACCAATGGCGCTTGACGCCGCGCGGCTGGGCCGGATGGCTGCCGCTGACACGCCAAACCGGCCTTCTGCTCCAGCCCAAAGTGCCGCTGCACGACCTCTTGGGCATGATCGAACTTGCCTATGACCTGCGCAGCCTGCACTTTCTGCCCGGTGAAGCCTATGTGACGACGCTGCCGGGGCTGTACAATCATTTGGCCCGGCTGCTGGCGCGCATGGTCTTGGCCCGCGCCCGCCGCGGCCTGCATCGCGCCTATCTCACAACCCAAGCTGAAGTCACAACCGTGCGCGGGCGCATCCGCACGTCTGCGTTGGCGCGCAACCCGGCGCGGGTGAAGCTGCCCTGCGCCTATCAAGAACTGACAGCCGACATCGAGGATAACCGCATCTTGGCCTGGACGCTTGCCACCATCCTGCGCGGCCGCTTCACCGGCCATGACGCCGATGCTGCTTCGGTTGCCTATGACGACGCCACCCATACGCTTGTGCAGCAGGCGCACCGGGCGCTGGCCGGGCAGGTCACACCCACGCCGGTGGATGCGGCCGATTGTCGCGGCCGCGCCTATACCCGGCTCAACGCCGACTATCGCAGCCTGCACGCGCTGTGCGCCTTCTTCCTCGACCACAGCGCGCCCACCCACCACGCGGGCGAGGAGGAGATGATCCCGTTCCTGATCAACCTGGAACGACTCTATGAACGCTGCGTGGCGGCCTGGTTGACGGCGCACTTGGGCAGCGACTACCGCGTCACCGCGCAGGTACGCACGCCAGTGGGGACGAGCGCGGCGCTGCACTTTGCCATTGACCTGCTCATCCAGGTCGCGCCGGTGGGGCTGGACGGCAGCGGCACGCGCTGGGTGCTGGACACCAAGTACAAAGTGCCCGAAGCAGGCCCAGACCCCGCGGATGTGGCCCAAGTGCTGGCCTATGCCCAAGTGCAGGCCGCGCAGCAGGCGATCCTGGTCTATCCGCAACCCCTGCCCCGTCCACTGGACACGCAAGTGCAGGGTATCCGGCTGCGCACGCTCACCTTTGACCTGTCGGGCGATCTCGACGCCGCGGGGCGGCGCTTGCTCGCTGCACTCCAACAATGAATGAGCTTATCATGGTACACCTAGCTAGAAAGCCGGTCCTATGACCTACGGGCGGCTGATACGCTTCATGCTCCCGCTTGCCATCACAGCCATTGTGTTGGAGTTGGGCAGCCAAGTCCTCAACGG
>CAZZNG010000069.1:0-21807 GCA_964655505.1 uncultured Litorilinea sp.
GCGCCGGAAGGCAACTGGTTCGTCTTTGCGGCCCCCTTCACCGGGCAGGATGAAATCTGGAAGGCCCAGATCCAAGCCGATGGCTCATTCAGCAACTTTGTCCAACTGACCAGCGGACCGGCGGGCCAACCCGCGCGCTGGCCCAGTTGGTCGGGCGACGGCAACTGGATCGTCTTTCAGCGCGACGTGGACACCAGCAGCGGCGAAGACTGGCGTCTCTTCACGGTTCGCGTCGACGGCGTGGGCGTGCGTGCGCTGGATCTGACCGGTGAACGGCCCGCGCTCTTGAGCGAAGGTGGTGCAGTGCCGCCGCCGCCGCTGGACCATTCCATCTATCTGCCCGGGATCATCGCGGAGTAGCCCGCCGACAGTACCCCCATTCACAGCCTGCCCCACCGCGGCCACTGTCATCCTGGCTGCGGTGGGTTTGCCCAGAAACAGCGACCCGCGCCATAATGGACAATCGGCCCGGATCGCCGCGGCGCGGCAGGCGTTTGTACGCCGCCCAGCCGCCACAGGCCAGACACTGTACAGATCGCAGTACAGATCAGGGTTGCAGGTTCGGCTTGCAGCGCAGCAAAATATCGACTGATCCTTTTACCAATACGCTTGTTAGGAGAGCGCAAAATGGAGCAGACCTTTATCATCATCAAGCCCGACGCGGTGCAGCGCGGGCTGGTGGGCGAAATCATTGGCCGCTTTGAACGCCGCGGGCTGAAGCTTGTCGCCCTCAAGTTCATGCAGGTGAGCGAAGAGCTTGCCAACCAGCACTACGGCGAGCACGAAGGCAAGCCCTTCTTCGAGGGGTTGATCAGCTACATCACCAGCGCGCCCGTCGTCGCGGGCGTCTTGGAAGGGACGGGAGCCGTGGCCGCGGTGCGCCAGATGGTGGGCGCGACCAAGCCCATCGAAGCCGCGCCCGGAACCATCCGCGCCGACTTCGGCCTGGAGATCGGGCGCAACCTGGTCCATGCCAGCGACGCGCCGGAGACAGCCGAGCGTGAGATCGCGCTCTGGTTCGGCGATGACCTTGTGAGCTGGTCGCGCGCGTCCGACCCGTGGATTTTTGAATAGAACAGACGAACACTCACTGTACGACACAGCGCCGGGGGCTGCCCAAGCGACAGCCTATCCCGGCGCTGTGTTTATTTTCTCCATCGACATCTTCAGGGATGCCCTGCCTCAGAGCCAGATCGCCACCATTCGCGACGGCCAAATCAGCAATGGGTTTGCCTTGGTCCGCCAGACAACAGCGTACAAACTGCACATACCCACCGTTGAGTGCTCTGTGAACGTCGAATGATCGTTGAGCAAGCCACGGTGTGTGCGCCAGGGTGCGCCAAAGTCGAGGCAGTCTTCTTGACCCCACGTTTGGGCTGCACTACAATAGTCTGGCAGTCGAACAAACGACAGCAGGTTGATAGACGAACATCTCACACATAACGTCGCATCCTAACAATGTTGCATACGGTGTCCCGCGCACTGCGTCAACTCGCACTGTCTCCCCCGGCATGGCGAATGACCGGCGTGCCCGCGCCGCAAAATTTTCCGCTACTGTCCCACTCAATTCCATATCGCTCCCGGAGCGCGCTGCACAGGAGGAACGCCCATGTCACAAGTCCAGGCCTTTGACACGACTGCGTCTAAGAGCGAAGTCTACGAGCCTTCTCAAGAAGTCCTTGATTCCGTCTCCCTGCCCAATTACATGGAAATACGCGAGCAAGCCGAAGCCGATCCCCTCAGCTTCTGGGATGCACGCGCCAAGGAGATGGTCGACTGGTACGAACCCTATGACCGGGTTCTCGACGACAGCAATGCGCCCTTCTACAAGTGGTTCACCGGCGGCAAGATCAACATCGTCCACAACGCCTTGGACCGCCATGTCAAAAGTTGGCGCAAGAACAAGCTGGCGCTGCTCTGGGAAGGTGAAGACGGCGAACAGCGCACCTACAGCTATTTCAAACTGTGGAAAGAAGTCAACCGCTTCGCCAACATCCTCAAGAGCATGGGGGTGAAAAAAGGTGATACGGTCACCATCTACATGGGGCGCGTGCCCGAACTGCCCATCGCGATGCTGGCAACCGTCAAGATCGGTGCGATCCACAGCGTCGTCTACGGCGGCTTTAGCGAACAAGCGTTGGCCGACCGCATCGACGACGCGCAGAGCAAGGTCGTCATCACCTGTGACGGTGCTTGGCTGCGCGGCAAGACGGTCAACCTCAAGGACATCGTGGACGAAGCCGTCCACCGCAGCCCGATTGTCCAGCATGTGATCGTGCTCAAGCGCACGGGCCAGCAGATCGACATGGTTCCGGGGCGTGACTACTGGTGGCATGAATTGGCCGCGCTGCCCATCGCCAGCCCCTACTGTGAAACCGAGCAGATGGACGCCGAAGACCCCATGTTCATCCTCTACACCAGCGGCACCACGGGCAAACCCAAAGGCTTGCTGCACACTTGCGGCGGCTATCAAGTCTTTATCGCGACCACGCTCAAATATGCCTTTGATACCAAGGACGATGATCGCTACTGGTGCGCGGCCGATCCAGGCTGGATCACCGGCCACAGCTACATTGTCTATGCGCCGCTGATCCTGGGCATTACCAGCTTCATGTATGAAGGCGCGCCCGGCTACCCCTATCCGGATCGCTGGTGGCAGCAGATCGAGAAGTACGGCATCACCATCCTTTATACCGCGCCGACTGCCATCCGCGGCCTTATGCGCTTTGGCGATGCCTGGCCTGCCCGCCACGACCTGAGCAGCCTGCGCATCCTCGGCACGGTGGGCGAGCCGATCAACCCAGAGGCCTGGCGCTGGTACTACACCGTCATCGGCAAGGAGCGCTGCCCCATTATCGATACCTGGTGGCAGACCGAAACGGGCGGCTTCATGATCACGCCGTCGCCGGTTGTCCCGCTCAAGCCCGGCAGCGCCACCCTGCCCTTCCCCGGCATTGACGCCGACGTGGTCGATGAAAACGGCCGATCATGCGCGCCGGATGAGGACGGCTATCTCATCATCAAGAAGCCCTGGCCCGGCATGGCGCGCACCATCTGGAACGATCCGGACCGCTTTGTGCAGACCTACTGGGCCGAATATGAGGATCAGGGCTGGTATCTCACCGGCGACAGCGCGCGCAAGGATGAGGATGGCTACTTCTGGGTCATCGGTCGCATGGACGACGTGATCAAGGTCAGCGGCTATCGCCTGGGCACAGCCGAGGTCGAAAGCGCGCTGGTCAGCCACAAGGCTGTGGCCGAAGCCGCGGTGATCGGCGTTCCCGATGAACTGCGCGGCAACGTCATTCGCGCTTACTGCATCCTGGCCGCGGGCGCAGACGGCAGCGACAAGCTGGAGGATGAACTGAAGGCGCATGTGCGCCATGAGGTCGGCCCGATTGCCGTGCCCGCCTCCATCGAGTTTGTCGATTCGCTGCCCAAGACGCGCAGCGGCAAGATCATGCGCCGCCTGCTCCGCGCCAAGGTCTTGGGTCAGCCTGTGGGCGACACCAGCACGCTGGAAGACTAACCGTGTGAGTCCCGGTGCGCCGGTCGCACCCCCGACAGTCTCTACATGCCGCGTCCGGCGAAGTCGCATCTGTCTTCGCCGGACGTTTTCATTCCCTTGGCAGGCTCGTTCGCCAGCTAGGGCGATTCTAATCCAATGCTTAACCCCCTAGGACAAGCGCAGCGTCACTTACAGGCGTTCGCTTGTCCTATCCAATAGCAAGTCTGTTGTGTAAAGGAGCTTTCATGAGCGTACAAGCACCAGCCGGGGTTGAAATCACCGGCTCCATTAACTCGGCAGTGGAAGAAATTCTCACGCCGGCAGCCTTGACCTTTCTGGCGGAACTCCACCGTCGCTTCAATCCCACCCGCCTCGAGCTTTTAGCCAAGCGCGGCCAACGGCAAGAAGCCATCAACCAGGGCGCGAAGCTTGGTTTTCTTGAAGAAACAGCAGAGATCCGTCAAGGCGATTGGCGCGTCGCCCCGGCTCCCGCCGACCTGGACGACCGTCGCGTCGAGATTACCGGCCCGACCGAGCGCAAGATGATGATCAACGCGCTCAACTCGGGAGCCAAAGTCTTTATGGCCGACTTTGAAGATGCGCTCTCGCCCACATGGGACAATGTGACCGCGGGGCAGGTCAACTGCCGCGATGCCATCCGCCGCACCATCGAATTTCACAACCCCGATGGCCGCATCTACAAGCTCAACGAGACCACCGCGACCCTGGTTGTTCGCCCGCGCGGCTGGCACTTGGTCGAAAAGCATCTGCTCATCGACGGAGAACCGATTTCCGCCAGTCTCTTTGACTTTGGCCTCTACATGTTCCACAACGCCAAAGAACTGCTGGATCGCGGCAGCGGCCCCTACTTCTACCTGCCTAAGCTGGAGAGCCACCTGGAGGCGCGGCTGTGGAATGATGCCTTTGTCTATACTCAAGACAAACTGGGCATCCCCCAAGGCTCGGTGCGCGCCACGGTCTTGATCGAGACGATCCTGGCTGCCCTCGAAATGGAGGAAATCCTCTACGAACTGCGCGATCACGCAGCCGGACTCAACGCCGGTCGCTGGGACTATATCTTCAGCGCCATCAAGAAATTCGCGCGGCGCGCCGATCAGATCCTGCCCGACCGCAGCCAAGTGACCATGACCGTCCCCTTCATGCGTGCCTATACCGAACTGCTTGTGCGTACCTGCCACAAGCGCGGGGCACACGCCATCGGCGGCATGGCCGCGTTCATTCCCAACCGCCGCGATCCGGTTGTCACCGAGAACGCCCTTGCCAAGGTGCGCGAGGACAAGGAGCGCGAATCGCGGGACGGCTGCGATGGCACATGGGTGGCCCACCCGGACCTGGTTCCACTGGTCACAGAGGTGTTTGACAGCGTGCTGGGCGACCGGCCCAACCAAAAGGATAAACTGCGCGAGGATGTGCAGGTGACTGCCGAGCAGATTCTTGATGTGGGCGTGCCCGGCGGAACCATCACCGAAGAAGGCGCGCGGCTCAATATCAGCGTAGCCTTGCAGTACATCAACGCGTGGCTCAACGGCAACGGCGCGGCGGCCATCAACAATCTGATGGAGGACGCCGCCACTGCCGAGATCTCCCGCTCGCAGCTTTGGCAGTGGCGGCAGCACGGGGCCAAGCTGTCGGATGGCCGGCCCTTCACCGCGGAGCTCTACCAGACGCTGCGCGATGAAGAATTGGCGAAATTGGGCGGCACAGGCGAATCGCGCTATGAAGAGAGCGTGGAATTGCTCGACAATCTCGTTCTCAACCCCGAATTCATCGAGTTCTTGACCTTCCCGGCCTACGAACTGCTGGATTAAGGCAAGTCCCGATTGATTCAGCCCGATTGATTTAGCTCAATTAACAGCCGATTGACAAGGTAGTGATGGCAGCAGGGGGATGATTTCTCCCTGCTGCCACTGCTATATAGGGCCGGTCTGCGCGCATCGCTGTGCAACCGGCAAGCGATTGAGTTTATTATGTTTCCGTCATGTTAATCCTCAATACCAGCCGTCTCCTGCGTCTAATCTTGGCTGTTGTCCTGAGCCGATTGACACGCTCGGGAACAACGCAATGGTTTTCTCACAGAGCTTTATAACTTTGGCGAGAAAATCCTAAACTATACCAGATTAAATGTTGGAGAAGAACAAGAGAATGCAAGTTTGTTGGAATGGCAGTTCGCCCCGCGCGCAGTGGCGCGTCCGTCTGGGGCTGTTGTGTAGTCTGTTGGCGTTGGTGGCGCTGGGTCTACTTGCGACACCTGTTCAAGCGCAAGATGAAGAAACCACCGTCTATCTGCCCGCTATCGTGTTCCAAGACCCCGGTACACCCTTCCCCAATGAACTCCCGCTGGCGGCGCGCCCAGCCAGCGTTCAAGCGGTCGAAGCCAAGGTCAATGCGTTGTTGCCGCCCGATACGCCGTTAGAAGAACGCGACCTGCTGGACGAACTGCGGCAGCTCAGCACAGCCCTGCTCGACACCCCCCACGCCCTCACAACCGTGGTCCTGACCGACACGTTAACGCTGCAACTCATTCTGGAGGACGGCTCCTCCATCCTGGTCGTCAACAACCGCCCGCCGGGGGTCGACAGCCAGCACGTCAGCGCCGAGCTAACCGCGCAACTGGCTGCGCTGGAAAACAGCCCGGCCAACCATGTCGCGGGCTCGCCGCGGGCTGTCGTCACCAACTTTGACGGTGGCGATGAAGTCGCGGCAGAAGTGCGCGCCATGCTGCGGGAAGCAGGCTATGAGATTGTGAGCAGCAGCGCAAGCATCGACGCCATGCGCTCCAGCTACAAGAACCTGGGCGCGCTCTACCTTGACACCCACGGAGCCGCCTTTATTCAGGTCAATGACGTCATTGAGGATGAAGACGGCTCCAAACGCCCCATATGGGGCAAAACGGTCTATGCGCTGCAAACCTCCAGCGAAATCGACGCGGCCACGCTCCTGAAGAACAACGTGTCTGAGCTGCGCGCGGGTGAGATCGTCGTTAGCTTTGTCCAAGATGACGCGGGCTGGCAGGCCAAGCTTGCCGTTACCGAAAAGTTCATCGACAAACATTGGAGCTTTGACAACGGTGTGGTGGTCATCCACTCCTGCTTCGGCGGCGCGCAGCCGTTTAAGCCAGGTGCGGAGTGTAAAGGCCAATGCTTTGGCTTGAATGATCCAGGCGTCTATGACCCGAGGCCCCTGCGTCAGGCCATGCTCAACAAGGGTGCAGACGTGGTCATGAGCTTCGACAATTTTACCAGTACCGGCTTTGCGCGTGACAGCATCGTGTTCTTCTATGACCGCATGTTGGGGGCCAATGCCTTCAAAGCCACGGCCAATCCGCCGCTGCGCCCCTTTGCCTCGGATGAAGTACGCAAAGCCATGGGCGATGCCGGGCTGCTGCAATTTGACAGCCCCAAAAGAATCTTCTTTAACCGTATTGGCGTTGGCGGCAATACGGTCAATGTGACCTTTGACACCAAGGCCCCGGGCGGGCTTGCGCCCAGCATCCAAACCGTCGACGTGGTTGACGACGCGGGCGAACCCCAGGGCGAACTCACGCTCGCAGGCAATTTCGGCGACAAACAAGGCACGGTCGAAGTGGATGGCATCCAAGCGACGATTCAAAGCTGGACCGAGTCAGAGATCGTGGTCAAGACGCCTTTCTCTGGTGCGGGCGCGACCGGCGATCTCGTCGTCAAAGCGCCGGGTCAAGTCGAAAGCAACCCCGTTCCCATCACAGAATGGCGCGGCACGTTTGCAATAGACTTTACGCCCAATAAGGGCACGCTATTCGCAGAGGCCACGATGGACTTGCACTTCCGCGCCGACCTGCACCGCTATCGCACCACCATCGACGGCGAGCCGCGGACGCGCACGGTCGATGCTTACATCTCCGGCGATTCAACCGGCACGATATACGGGACGGGCACCCACGTCATTGGAAGTGAATATTCAACGATATGGACAGGCGGCGGTGTGCTGGAACCCGTTGGCAAACAAGCCGTAGATATGCTTGGTGGGGAAGGCTCTTCAATGGCTGCAGATCTTTCAGCGGCAGCACCGGATGCCAGTTCGAACAATACAGCGGGATTATTTGGCGGCATTGTAACGCTGGACCCGGAAGCCAACACCGCGCGCCTGTGCCTTCACCTGTCCGGCACCTATGATCAAATTCTCACGGTCGATGGTCAGCAGCAGACCCTAGCAGGCCCCCTCACCCTGCCGTTTGTTGAGGGCATGCAAGATTACAAGAAAGGTATGCTCGCCTGCTATAATCTACCGCTCAGGAACAATTATGTCATCCCCGCGGGAGAGCGCACGGTAAACTTGGAGGGCGGTGCGGTCTACCGCATCCGATGGACTGATTTCCAGCCTAGCAACCCGCCCACAGCCCAGACGCCTGGGTAAGGTAAGCACACCGGATGGTCTTGGTGTGCTGGTTGAAGGTTGAGGAATGAACAGAGCGATCTTCCCGGAAGCTCGGAGTTTCATGCCCATCTGCTCGTAAGATGGCATGTTGCTCAATGCCCATCTGCTCGCGAGATGGAATGTTGCTCAATGCCCATCTGCTCGCAAGATGGGCGTCGCTTCCGGGAAGATTTCCGCCATAGCCAGTTCTAGAATCTTGGAGCCATCATGTCCACCACCTATATCGTCGCCGCCGCGCGCACACCGATTGGTAAATTCGGCGGAGCCTTTGTCGATGTTTCGCCTGTCGAACTGGGCGCCCACGCGATCCGCGCAGTGCTGACCCGCGCCGGAGTCGATCCCGCGGCCATCGACCTCTACATCCTGGGCAACATCCTCAAACATGGGCACGGTCAACTGCTGCCGCGCCAGGCCGCGCTGGCGGCTGGTCTGCCCGAAACGGCCGATGGCTATGCCGTGGATATGCTCTGCTCTTCGGGCATGATGGCCGTAATGAACGGCGACCTTGCCATCCGCAGCGGCGAGGCCGATCTGGTGCTGGCCGGGGGCGTCGAGTCCATGTCCCAGGCCGGCTTCCTGATCAGCCACAAAGCGCGCTGGGGCATGAAGATGCTCATGGGCGGGCAAGATGGGCTGTCGGATGTAGTGATCGACGAGGGGCTGCGCGACCCCATGACCAAAGAGCTAATGGGCGAGGAGACAGAGCGGCTGGCCCAACTGCATGAAGTCGAGCGCGAGGAACTGGACGCGGTGGCCTGCCAATCGCAGCAGCGCGCGGCGCAAGCCACCCAAAGCGGCAAATTCAGCGCCGAGATCGCGCCCTACACGATCAAACAGCGCCGGGGTGATCGCGTCGTTGACGCCGACGAGGGCATCCGCGCCGACACCACTGTCGAATCCCTGGCGCGGCTGCGCCCGGCCTTTGCCGCGGACGGCGTGCTCACCGCGGGCAACTCCAGCCAGCTTTCCGACGGCGCGGCTGTGCTGCTCCTGGCGAGCGAAACGGCTGTTCAGCGCCATAAGCTGACGCCCATCGCGCGCATTCTGGGCGGCGCGTGGGCCGCGGTCACGCCCTGGCGCTTTGTCGAAGGGCCGATCCCGGCCATCCACAAACTGCTGGACAAGACCGGCCTGGTCATCGATGACTTTGATCTGGTCGAGAACAACGAGGCCTTTGCGCTCAATACGGTCCTGCTGCGTCGCGCCTTTGATATCCCCGAAGACCGGCTCAATATCTATGGCGGCGCGATTGCCCTGGGCCACCCCATCGGCGCGTCGGGCGCGCGCATCATCATCACCCTGCTCAATGCGCTGCAGCAAGAAGGGGGGCAGCGCGGTCTGGCCGCGCTCTGCCATGGAACCGGCGGCGGCACAGCCTTGGCCGTCGAACTGCTGTAGGCGCATCACCAGACGTTAACAGACCAAAGGCGCGACCTGGCTGGTCGCGCCTTTTGCTTTAGACCGATTCTCTGATTCAGATCGATTCACAGCGCACGCGCGAACGAGGACAGTCTGAATGACCTGCCCCGCGGTTGGCGTGCGCTAGATTGTTATGACGTACCGAGCAGCTTTAGAGCACCTTGACCACGACGTTGGCCTTGTTCCAAAGCTCCTCAAGCTTGTAGAATTCGCGTGCTTCTTCGGTGAAGAGATGGACGACCACGTCGCCATAGTCGAGCAGCGCCCAACCGCCTTGGCGATTTTCCACCCCTTCGACACCAAGCGGCCTGATGTTCTGCTCCAGCCTCAGCGTTTCCAGCAGTTCATCCTCAATGGCCTTGGCCTGCCGCTCGTTGTCCACCGTTGCAATCACAAAATAATCGGCGATGCTGGTCTGCTCGTGAATGTCGAGCAGGACAATGTCCGTCGCCTGCTTTTCCTCGATCAAATCGACAATCTGTCGAGCGAGCGTGTTACTATCCAGAAAGTCCTCCTGTTGCCTTCTGTAGATTTGCGTACCCCTTTATCAAACCCCTTCATCAACAAACGGGTACACACCGCGCCCATCCTCGGCGCGTAGTCCCAGAGTGTAGCACACTCAGGGGCAATTCTCAAGGGGAAGCCGGGCAATTTCGCGATACAAGGGCCACTGTGATAAGAGCCATCGTGATAAGCCTAGCGGAAAGCGTCCATCTCCACCGGGCGTTGGATCGACGTGGCGGGCGCGGGCGGCATCGACGGCGGCACATAGCCGCGCACCACCACCACCGGACGTCCTTCGTTGCTCTGCCCCATGAGCAAACTGGCGGCCGCGGCCAACTCATCCGCGATACACTCTTCGCTCACATGCAGTTCATAGCCAAAGAGATCGTGCAGCCCGCGCTGGTTCCAGATGGGCGGCAGCCCCGCGCAGCCGATGCAGACGCCGACCGTGCCAATGCGCCAGGCGCGACCGTGGCTGTCGTTGATCAGCACAGGGGGCGTCACGCCGGTCAACTCGCCCAGGCGCGCGGAGAGCCGCGCCGCGCTGGCATCCGGGTCTTCGGGCAGCAGCGCCAGCCATTCATGCTGCGTGCCGTCGGGTTGGGCAATGTTGCTGCGGTCCACCCCCGCGTTGGCACAGATCCAACCGCTCTTCTGTTCGACCACCAACAGCCCGCGGCGTGCGCGGATCACCTCGCGGCTGTCATCCAAGATGATCTGCACCTGGCGCGGGTCTTTGCCCACCACATCGCCAAGCGCTCTGGCCTCCGCGCTGGGCGTCACCGTGTCCACGCGCACCAAGCGCCCTTCCGCCTTGCTCACGACCTTCTGGGCCACGACCAGGATGTCGCCCGGCTGGAGTTGTTCACCTTGGGCACTGAAAGATTGGGCGATGATCGCGGCCAGGTCGTCGCCAGGCTGGATCATGGGGAACTGTTCAAGCGCAAAGAGGGTCATGCCGCCCATAAGCCTTCATCGTTTCTAGTTGACGTTGTATTGGGTCAAGTTTGTTTTGAATCAGGTTTATTTTGAGTCAAAGGGGGCAGGCGTCGAGCGCACTGCACCACCCCTTGTGGATGAATGATAAACTTCCCGCAAAGACACAGCATACCTGTCTCAATACGCCGCGGGGATGAAGCGGTAGCCCTGGCCGCGCTCGTTTTCGATGCTGCCGATGGGCGGCACGGCGTTCTCCAGTTGCAGCCGCAAACGCCGGATCGCTTCTTGCACGCGTCGCGACGACGCATCGGGCCGCTTCCACACATCAGCCAGCAGTTGCTCCGGCGAAATCACCTGATTGGCGCGCTGCTGGAAATAGCGCAGCAGCGCGGCCTCGGTCTTGGTGAGTTGGGCATAGATCGCCTCATCCGCCGCGGTGGCCTCCTGGGAGGTCGGGCGTGCCGGGCCGCTGGTGGTCACAGCGCCCAAGCGGTTGGCAAAGAACTCCACAAAAAGCGGCGAGAAAAAGTTGTACCCCTGTTCGCCATAGAGCACCATGCCCTGATTGATCAGCCAGTTGAGCGTTGGGATATGTTCGCGCGCCACCTGGTTCAACGCCAAATTCGCATTGAGCAGTTGCTTGATCAGCGCCAACAGCACGCGACGGTCGATGCGCCGGGGCGGCTCCTCCACCATGCGCCAAAAGGTCACAAACAAGAGCCGCCCATGCTCGGCCAAGCGCAGCCGGATCAAAGGCAAATGCTCGGCGGAGAGCGTCTGTCCCGGCGCAAGCATCAACTGCACCTCGCTCAAAATATCGCCAACACGCAAGAGCAGGAAAGGATGGCAGCCGGTCAGTTCCAACAACTCGTCGGTCACATCAGCAATGCCCGGAAAGCGCGCCGCGTAGTCATCCAGCCAGGTCTGGGCCGCGGCAGGCTCCAACAGACCGATGAACAACTGCGTCATCACATTGAAGAGGGGCGACGCAGCCAACTCCCGGTCCAGATCGTGCAGCGGCTGTTCCGTCGCCACCACCAGCGCCATCTCACGCGTCAGCGGGCGCAGTTCATCCACCGAATCGGGCGTCAGCAGTTGATTTTCAAAGACCGCGTCGAAATTGTCCATCAGAAGGACTAGACGGTAGCCCATCTCGTTAAGCTGGCGGCTCATCTGCCAAATGCGCCTGCTCGCGCCCGGCTGCGCCTCCACCTGATCCCACGCCAACTGAATCCGCTCCTCGCGCAGTTGGCTTTCCAGCCGCACCGCCACATACTGGGGCAAGTCCGCCTGTGCATCTTGCCAGTCGCAGTCGATCTTGAGCACGACGACGCGGCCGCTTTCCTGGAACGCATAGGGCCGTTCGTCGCTTGCCTCCTCGCTCAAAAGCGGCCCCTGGGGTGACGCCAAATAGTCCAGCAGACGCGTCTTCCCTGCCAGTTTGGCCCCGACTAGCGAGAAGCTCGCCGGTTGGGGCGTCGCCAAGACCCCGCTCACGATCTCCTGCAAAATACGCGTGCGCCCATAAAAGCGATCTTGGGGGCGCTCCTTGCCGAGATCCGTCATGCGGTCCTTGCTGCGGTCCATCGTCTTCTCCTTCTAGCGGCTTTGGAAACGGGGGCATCCTTCGGGCGCAATCGCCTACGCATGATGCACCCGCTAGAGGGAATTCAAATCGAGCCACTGTTGGAACAGGAGGCTCGAAAACTGCCACTGATCGGGCGCGGGCTGGAACAGAATATCATTATCGACCAGGGCCGCCAGCGTGCGGCGCAGCATGTCCAGCGGGTAATTGGGCAGCGCGGCGTGGATGGCCGACCACCCGACCGGGCCGCCCGCGCCGGCCAGATGCGCCAACTGCTGGGTTACTCGGTGGCCTCTACCTTTGATGACGTCCAAAAAGTGGGCAAAGACACTCTCTGTCGGCTGCATGAATTCGGCCTGTACCGCTTCAATATCCGCGGGGTCGACCACGCGGCGATCCTGGCGCGCCAAGTGCGCGGTCAGCTTGAAGCAAAAGGCTTGAATCAAGAAGGGGTTGCCGCCTGTCAATGTCGCCACCTTGTCCAGCGTCTCCGGCGTATATTCCAAGAAATTCCGCATGGGCCACTCGATCAGGCGGCGCACCTCCTCCGGCGTGAGCGACTTGAGCACCAGTTTCTCGCCCAGTTCCATCAGATGCCAGCTTGGATCACCCACTTCATGCTGTGCGTGCAGCGAAAGCTCGTTGTAGCTTTGCTGTTGAAAGACGGTGATATAGCTGATGGCGGGCGCGGTCGCCAAGATCACCCCGCGCCACGCATCGAAGAAACTGCGGTCCAATTCTCCCTTCAGATAGGCGTCGGTCGTGCGGCTAAACTCATCCAGCAGCAGCACCAGGCGATTGGCCCCCAGACGGCTCTGTATGCTGCTCAAAAACTGGATCAACTGGACCGGCGGCTGGTGGGCAAAGACCGCGGGCAGCGGCGCGCTCAGGTCGCCCAGGCGCGGTTCGCCCTGTAACTCACTGTAGACCGCATTGGCAATCTCGAAAAAGATGTTGGATTCGGCCAGATTGCCCATCAGCTGGAAATCGACAAAGGCCAGCACAAAGCCGCGGTCGGGCAAGTAATAGTTCTTCAGATGCAGCAAGAGCGAGGTCTTGCCCACGCGCTTCTGCCCCATGAGCCAAACCACCCCCGCGCCCCCGCGCAGCCACTCGTAGATCTGAAGCAGCTCGCGCGAGCGGCCAAAAAACATGGTCTGCTCGTTGACCGGCAGCCGCGAATAGGGGTTGATCGTGCCTGCGCCGCTCAGTTGGCTGGCGGCCTCGACCTCCGATGGGGGCAGGCGCAGTTGGCGCACCTCCACCACCGTATGCTCCGGCAGCGTCTGCAGCGCGTCCACGATCTGCGCCATCACCTCGGCGCTCTCCGCTTCGACGGTGATACGCGCCCGCGCGACGCCATGCTCGGCAACAGCCTCGACCTTGCGCACGGTGACGCGCGGCCGACGCGCGTAGATCTGGGCCAGCGCATCGCCCAACAGCCCATCCGCGTCATGCGCGGTCAATTCCAACTGGACCAGCAGCTTGAGCCGCGGGTGCAGCCGCCACTTCAGCTGGATCTGCTCGTCCCCAGAATGGACACGCACACAGCCGGCCCGGTGCACGCGCAGCTTCATAATCTCGCCGCCGCGCCGCGAGGGAAGCCCCACAATGTCGTCGCCAGGCCGGGCGCGACAGCACTGGGCCAGCTGGATCTGGTGGGGCCGCACCCCCAACTCGCGCGAGAGTTGAATCTGACGGATCACCTCGTCGGCAAAGAGGGGATGCAAGATGCGGTCGGCCACAATGCGTCCTGCCGCTACCTCCGCCAATAATTCTTCGATCCGCCCCAGCTTCATCTGGCGCATGACTTTGACAGTCGCTTGGGCCACGCGATATTCGGGCAAGTTGAAGCCGTAATGCGCTTCTAATAGGCGGCGACGTTGGTCGAGGATCTTCTGGCCCTGGTCCACGCCCAGCCCGCGCCGCTTCAAAAAGCGCTCGATGCTGTTGCGCGCGCGGCTTGTGTGGGCCGCGTTCAGCCAGATCTGCGTCGGGCCTGGTGCGCGCGGGTCATGGGCCAGCGCCACCAAGTCCAGATGGTGCAGCGGCGTCGTCGGCTCGACCACCTCGTCGTTGATGTAGAATCGCTCGCAGTGATCGGCCAACTCGGTATGCACATGATAGGCAAAGTCCACCACGGTACAGCCCCGGTGGAAGCGGAAAAGCTGCCCCTGGGGGCTGAAGACATACAGAATCTCCGGCAGCGAACCCATTTCAGCCGCGGCGATCTGCTCATAGCCCGCGGCCGCGTTGTTCCACCATGCGTTGGGCAGATCGGCCTGCTGGCGGGACCGCGCAAAGATGGCGGCCAGCCCCCAACGGTTGATCTCGTTCATGGTGTGGGTGCAAATGTGGAAGGTCACGCGCGGCCGCTGCCCGTCAAAGGTCACGCCCGCGGTCGTCTGCAAGGTGCGCGCGCCGTTGATGCGCCCTTCGCGCAGGTCGTCGGCAAAGCTGCCGTCGATGGCCTGAAAAAGATGATGCACCCAGTAGAGCACGCGATAGCACTGCTCCTCGTCGTCCACCAGCACATGGACGTCGATGGGGGGAATCCAGTTGCGCCCGCCGCGGCCCACGCGCTGTGGATCGTCCACAGCCAGACGCATCTGCCTGGGCGCGCAGGGATAGCAGCGCAGCGTCGCCTGGGGCATCACAGCCTGCAACTGGCTGCGGACATGGTCAAACAGGCGGCCGCATGTCTGGTCGATGCTCTCTGAATCCGGCTCATGCAGCCGCCACAGCCAGCTTTCCACCGTCTCCGCCAGTTGGCGCATCCCCATCATATCCAGCAAGGGCAGCAGCACATGGCGCGCCTCGTCGGCAAAGAGGTGGCGTTGGGCAAGCGGCGCGTTCTCTGCCAGTTGGAAGCGCGCCCAAAGCTGCGCCACAGCCAGCAGCCCCAATTCAGGGTCTCGATAGGCCGCGACATAATGGCGCACTCGGCGTCGGGTGCGCGGCTTGCCGCGGCCGCCCGGCTGGGCCGGTTCGCTCAGAATGCGCTGGGCTTCCTCCACAAGCCAAGCCGTGCGCGGGCCGCAGGCTTCGGCCACCTGCTCGCGATTGATCCACCTTTCACACACAAAATTGTGCAACTGCATGGCTGCGGCCAGCGCCGGTTCCGCGCGCAGTTCCTCGGCAAAAAGAGCCGTTAATTCAGCCAGCCGCGCCAATTCATCGGCGCGACCCGGCACAGGCGCGGCTGCCACTGCCTGGGCGATCAGGCTCTGATAGGCGGGCGGATCGACGTGGACGACTGGCTCGGGCGACATATTTCCTCGAGGTAGTGGGGGAACAGCACACCGGCTTGGGGCCGGGGTGACAAACTAGGTCGCTTCTCGCTCCCTGTCGCGCAGGCTGCACCGGCACGCGGCGCAAAGGCGCAGCACAGGTCGCCATAGCGGGCGGGCGAAGGCAAGAACACGATCATAGCACAAAATTTTAAGGGAGGATTGTGTATTTGTGTCTTGACATGCCACACCCTATGTGATACCTTGTTGTTAGTTGTGTAAATGCACAGCACAACACGACTATACACCACTTGTGCTATAGCGTGCAAGCAGTCGTGTACAAGCAGACTACAGAAAGCAGGTGCCAGATGCTTCAACCTAATCTGTTGATCGCCAAACAACGACATGCGGAGCTTTTGCGGGAGGCGCAGAATGTGCGTCTTGCCAATCAAGCCCGCCAAGAGGCAGGCAATCAACCGTTGATCAGTCGTATGGCCGTGCTGCTTTCACGTTTGGGCAAGCGGGTAGGTTCCCCCACAGAACAGCCCAACGCGAGCCTTACACAACCGGGGTTGGCTTGCGCCGAACCCCACTAAGTAGCGTTGGCCGGCAGCGCGACTGATGCAACGAGCAGCGGAACCAAACCATCAATGGACAGACACAAGGAGATGGGGAGATGCAGCTCTTGCAGCACGAACAACTATGGGCACTGTCGCGCCAAACCCAGGCCGAACTTTTGCAAGAAGCAAAGAAGGTAAGGATGCTGCGCAAGGCCCAAGCGCCGCGGAAACCCTGGTGGCGCAGTGTGGCCCGCCTGTGGCAAGCAGAGGAGCGCAAGCCAATCCGGGCCAAGACCTCGCCGGAACTAGGGTAAGATGGCGCAGCCAATTCAATATAACGCCCCGATCACAACCGGCCGCCTACATGGGCAGCCGGTTGTGCTTTTATTGCTAGGTGCAATAGGTGCAATACGCCGTGGCGCAATGGCTGGGGGAATTTAATCTATCACGCTGTCAGGGCGGCTGGCGCTACCAGTCGAGGATGGCGTTGTCGTGGGCGCGTGTGCCCAATGCGTGGATCACCTCTTGCTTGAAAGGATAGCGCTTGGCCGCGGCTTCGTCCACCTCAATGCCCAAACCGGGCGCGTCGGTCGGCAGCCAGTGGCCGTCCTGGGTCTCCAGCGCGTGTTGCACCACCTCCCAGCGCCAGGGCACATCCGCCAGCATATCCTCTTGGATCAAGAAGTTGGGGGTGCTCAGGGCAAAATGCAGGGCCGCGGCATTGGCAACCGGCCCCAAAGGGTTGTGCGGCGCAACGCCCATGTAATAGGTCTCGGCCATGGCCGCGATCTTCTTAGCCTCCCACAGCCCGCCGCAGTGGCACAGATCGGGCTGGATCACATGACACGCCTGCTTCTCAAAGACCTCGCGGAAGCCGAAACGCGTCACCAGCCGTTCGCCCGTGGCAATCGGGACCGGGCTAGCCTTGCGTATCTCGGCCAGCGCGTCGATGTTCTCCGGCGGGATTGGCTCCTCGATGAAATAGGGTCTGTAGGGCGCGAGCACGCGGCAAAATTCGATCGCATTGCCGGAGAAGTGGCGACCGTGGCAGTCGACCATAATGTCCACATCCTCGCCCACAGCATCGCGCAGCGCGGCCATCATCCGCTCGGCATAGCGGTAGGCCGCAATGCTGTTGAGGCTCTCGGTCGGCGGCGTGATCAAGACCTTGACCGCGTTGTATCCGCGGCTGATCACCTCCAGCGCGCGGTCGACAAAGACCTGGGGGTCGGCGCTCTGCTGGCTCTCATAGACGGCGCGCATATCCCCCCCACCCAAGTGGGTATACATGCGCACGCGGTCGCGCACCTTGCCGCCCAACAGTTTATAGACCGGTTGATTGAGCACCTTGCCGCGGATGTCCCACAGCGCCTGCTCAATGCCGGAGATGGCCGACATGCCGATCACGCCCAAGCGCCAGAACGATTGGCGGTACATCTTCTGATAGAGGAACTCGATATTCTCCGGGTCTTCGCCCAGCAGCATGGGCACAAAGTCTTCGACCGCGCCCACCACGGCGCGCGTCTTCCACTCTAGGGATGCCTCGCCCCACCCGTACAAACCGTCCTGGTCGGTTTCGATCTTGACAAAGACCCAATTACGCATTTCCGCATTGACGACTACGGTCTTAACCGCCGTGATCTGCATGGTCAACTCCTGCTAACTGCCTCGCGAAGGTTGAGAATTGAGAGATGAAAAAGGCTGGAAAGGCTGCTGCTGTGCCGTCGCGGTCACCTGGCGGGCGCGCCCTCCCGGTCGACCAATAGCCAAGCCGCCAGCACCCCACCCAACAGGCCGAATAGATGGCCCAGCCATGAGACGCCCGCCTGGCCCGGCAGCACCCCCCACAACATGCTGCCATAGAGCAGCGCCGCGGCCAACGCCACCAAGAGCGCGCTGACGCTGCGCTCGAAATAGGCCCGCGCCAGGAGATAGCCCAACAGCCCAAAGATCACCCCGCTCGCGCCCAGGTGGATCGTGTGCGTGCCGCCAAAAAGCCAGATGCCCAACCCGCTAATCAGCGCCGAGATAGCCGCCACCCACCAGAAAGCAGCCACACCGCGCAGCATGACCAACCAGCCCAGCACGACCAGCGGCAGCGTATTCGCCAGCAGATGCCCAAAGCCCACATGAAAGAACGGCGCGATCATCACATGGCGCAGCCCGGCCCCAGTGCGCGGGCGAATCCCGTAGGCATCCATGCCGCCATGCCACACCAGCAGATCCAGCACTTCCAGCCCCCACAAGAGCAGCACCAGCAGCCCCAAGTGGCGCACCTGGCGGCCTAGATGGTTGGTGGCCGATGTCAGCGCGCCCTGCCAGCGCGGCGCATCCACAGGCCGCACAGCCTGGTCAGTCGGGTCAGAGAATTGTCGGGATCGTCTCACCAGATCACTCCTTACGCGCGCCCCTTACACGCAATGCGCAACACCAAGCGGCTTTCAGCATACCACGCCAAGCCCCTGCACAACCAGAGGCATCAAAAGGACCGCGCCCAACCGGGGGAATAGAAGTAAAGAGGCATTGGGCCGCGCCCGCTGCTTTGTGCGCCGCTTGCATTACGCTACAATGCAACTGCGCCCGACATGTGGCGTATCCCACCGTATGATGGCACAGGAGAGCGACTTTGGCCTATTCGTTGAATGACCTATACGCGCCGCTGCGCGTGGTCATGCGGATCAACGGGCTTTTGCTTGGGCTGCTGCTTGGCCTCCTGCTGCTCGTCTCGCCGCGCGGTTCGTTTGCCGCCTGGGGCATCTACACGGCGGGACCAATATGGCCCTACCGGCTGGTCGGCGCGCTGCTGATCAGCTTGGGGGTTACGCTGCTGGTGGCGGCCCAAGAGCGCATGATCAGCACCGCGGCCATGCTGGGGATGCTCATTGCCAACGGTCTGATGGCGCTCATCCTGCTCCTTGCCTACTTACAAGGCGAGTTGGCCGGGCTGCAACTGGCGGGCCAGTTGGTGTTGGTGGGCGTCTTTTTGCTCTGTCTCATCTCGACCATTGCGCCCTTGCGCTTCTTGGGTAGCGATTCGGGCATTCTGTAGTGCGGCAGCGCCCTGTCGAGGGCCGCTTCCGGCACAAGCACAATCTTTGCGTGAGCTTTTGTGCAAGGATCGAACAAGAACTGTACCGGAAATTACGGATTGGGCAAGCCAATCGGTCTATGATAAAGGCCATTCTTCCTCCTCCTTGTGTGCAGGGAGTAACGCTTGCCCGGCGTTACTCCCTGTTTTATTTTGCCGTTTTATTTTGCCCAAGATGCTGCGCGCTATCGGGCGCGGACGCTCGGTAATCTGCCCTAATAGGCCGCATGTCAACCCGGCCTTTGACCGCTGATCATTTGTGATAACTTGATCAAGCAGTTGATCGAGGAAGTAACTGAGGAAGCAATCAAGGAAGCTACGTCTATGAACGTTTTCAAACGCCTATTTGGTAAATCCGCCTCGCTCGACGGCCAACAGCTTGCACAGTCGAACGACAAGAGAGAATACGCACAAATTCATCTGCTGGTGGAATTTGTCCAACCGCGCAAGCTGCACGATGTGGGCGATCAACAGCGCTGGAGCCGGGTGCTGGCCCAGCCCTACCGGGAAACCATCGAATTGATGCAAAAGCAGGGGTGGCTCGACCATACCGACCAGGATATCTATGCCGTCACGCCCGCGGCCATGCCCATTGTCGAGACGTATCAAGCGCGCCTAGCGCGTGAAAAGGCCGCGGCCATGGCCCAGGTCAAGACCGCGCTGGCCGCCAAGGACACCAGCGAAGCCCTGTCCATTCGCCGCCAGTACGAAGTTCGTTTTCCGCTGGGCGAGGCGGATTGGACCGGCGAGGACGCGCAACTGAGCCACAGCGCGCTGACGCGGCGCATCTTTTTCCTAGACCACTGGCTGCTCGACGGGTTGAGCAGCGAAACCGCCACCTGGCTCAAGGAGTATGCCGCGGAGCAGCATCTCTGGGGCGCGTACTGGCGGCTGCCCATCGACGAGATTCCCCAAAGCGTGCAGCAAGAGTTGGCAACGCCCCAACTCGACGCTGTCGAAGCCGCCTATTGGAAGGCGTACCAACTGGCCCTATTGGTCGACAACCAAGAGACATGGCAGCGCTGCAAGGGGGGAGATCATGTGCGGCGCATCGAGATCGTCGGGCCGAACGACGAGTACACCTGCGATCACTGCCGCGAAACCCTGGGCAAGCAGTTTTTGGTGGCGCGCGTGCCCGAACTCCCCCATAAGGAGTGCACCTCTATCCGCGGCTGTCGCTGTCGCTATGAGCCGGTGCTCGAATCACAGGAGGCAGAAGCCTAGCAAACGCCGCGCCGTACCATCTTCAAACATCATCTGAATCACCACTGTGCCAGCGCAATACTTGTTTCTTTCTCCCATGCGAGTGTGTTAAAATACTCATTTGGCTGTGTGGCCGGTGGGCATGGACCCCATGCACAGCGACCAGCCGAACTGCGGGGAAATTGGGTGCTGCTTTGCGTAGCGGCCTATGAGATACCCCGCCCTGCGATCACTTAATCTTGGCACGATTTACTTGGCATTGCATTAGAGTTACTTGGCACTAGAGGAGCTGCGCCCCATGAGCTATGATGGCCGCGTTTACACGGTCGAAATCGGCGGACTTACGCGTGACCTGCCCATCTTTGCCGTCGCCCCCGGCATCAAGATCGCCATCTTCAACATGTTAGGCGATACGGCCATTGTCGAGGCCGCGGCTGATCTGCTGGTGGACAAACTGCCCGCCCATGCCGATGTCATCGTGACGCCAGAGGTCAAAGCCGTGCCCTTGGCCCATGCGCTTTCTGTGCGCAGCGGCCTGCCCTATGCGGTGGCGCGCAAGATTCGCAAGCCCTATATGGCCGACTGTTTAGAAGCAGAAGTGGTCAGCATTACAACAGGCAAGCCGCAAACGTTGTATCTTGATGGTAAGGACCGTCATTTAGTCGAAGGGAAAAACGTTGTCTTGGTTGATGATGTCATCAGCACAGGCAGCACGCTGCGCGGTATGCGCCTGTTAATGGACCGCGCCAACGCGGTCATTGCGGGCGAAATGGCAGTCTTTACCGAAGGCGAGGACAGCGACTGGAGCGGTGTCATCTCGCTCGGTCACCTGCCCGTCTATAACGAATAACCGCGGCAAATCGCGATAGCGAGTACGGTAGCGCACCCACATCTTGTGCTCAGTATCTGGTACTCGGCATCTAGTACTCGATGGATTTTGCAACAGATTGATTGAACAGTCTTTATAAAGAGGAACGGGCCTGCGCGCCCGCCAAACACTTATGTCTACATTAACCGAAAAATTGAGCAGAGTCGTGCAGCGCTATGACGAGCTAGACCGTCTCATGGCCGACCCCGACGTCATTGCCGACTTCAACCGGCTCAACGAACTTGCACAGGAACGCAGCGAGCTAACGGAACTTGTTGAAGCTTTTCGCCGTTTTCAACGCGTCGAACAACAGATCGACGAAAACCGCGAATTGATGGAGGACGACAGCGATCCTGAACTGCAAGAGTTGGCCGAACTCGAGCTAGAACAGTTGCAAGAAGAATACGCCACCCTCGAACAGCGTATCAAGACCCTGCTGCTGCCCAAAGACCCCAACGACGAAAAAAAT
>CAZZNG010000070.1:0-21805 GCA_964655505.1 uncultured Litorilinea sp.
TGCTGCACCGGTCTGCGTGGATTCTGCATCGGCGGTATCCGTGCCCGCTGCCGCGCCGCTGCCGCCGGTGGGCGCGGCACAGGCTGTGAAGAGCAAGAGCATGAGGCAGGCGAGCGCCCCCCATAAGGCACTGCGCCGGATTGTGTGCGTGTGAACCATCAAAGCTCCTTCCAATGGGGCTGCATGCCAGCGTTCGCAAGAGATAGAAGAATCGGCTGCCCTTGCGAGGCAGCCGATTGAGTATAGCATAGGATGGGACTGGCGGCACGCTGCACAGCCACGCGCCGCAGGTCATACCGACGAGACCGCTAGGCGGTTGCCTGCGCCGGTGTCTGAACCCGCCGCAGGGCCAGGAGCGCACCCAGGCCGGCAGCGGCGATCAGCCCGCCCAATGCGCCCAGCGTCAGCGCGTCGGGGGCCAGCAGCGGCTGTCCGCGCAGCGCCTGCCAGGTAGCTAGCAGCGTCAGGCCCAGATAGAAGAAGCCGCCGAGCCAAATCAACCGCGTGCGCTGGCGTGTGTCATAGCGGCGGCGCACGCCTGGCCGGGTTAAGAGCCAGCCCAACAGGGGCAGCGCCTGCAAGCCGTGCAGGCCGATGAAATGGCCCACGCGCAGATCGCCACCTTCAGTGCTCCAGCCGAGAAGGGGCAGCCCTTCGCCACCATCGTCCACACCGACCGCGTGCGCGCCCAACGTGGTGGGCCGCTGTCCCGCGTCCAATTGGGCACGCTGGGCCGGTGAGACTTGGGTGACCATCAAATAGCCCTGCATCATGCCGATGAAGCTGATCAACAGCCCCAGCCGCACAGCCCAGGCGACAACCGGATCGGGCAGCCGCTGGATGAGCAGCCAGATAGCCAGCAGCAGATTGAGCACAGCCATGACGCTGATCACCGAACCCATCAGGCTGAAAAGCGTGGCGTCCAATGGGGTGCTCATGTTGAAATGGCTCATGGTGCCGCGCACCACTTGCAGGCTAATGATCGCATTTTCCACCAAGAAGCCGAGGCTGGTCAGCAGCCCTATCCAGCGCACCAGCGACTTCCGTCCTCGCACAAAGGTGAGCAGCCAGAGGATTGTCGCCAGATAGATGCCGGTCGAGACGATGAATTTGATCGGCTTGATCCAGGCGGGCATGCCGGTGATGATGCGCGGATCGACCAGCGCGGCCACGATGTAGATCGGGATCAATGCGGCATAGAGCAGCACGGATAGGGTCAGGGGCCAGTTGAACGCCCAAGCCTGGGCCAACCGGCTGCGCAGCGTCTCCAAAAAGCGGTTGCGGTTTGTGGGTACTTGTTGTGTGGCATACATGTGAATGGGTCCTCTCGCACGCGGCGAATTGGCAAGCGTGTCGAATCCAAGTCACGCAGTCGAAAATCCATACGTAGGAACAGACGTTGTGTTTCTATCTAAACGGGAAACGTTTACCGAACGCTGTTCGGCAATGCGCAAAAAAAGGCAGCGCTGCCGCTAGGGGCGCAGGCCGCGTGTAAACGCCTCAAACATGCGCCGGTCGGCTGTGTCAAAGTCCGCGTCTAGCGCTCGCAAGTGCGAGACTCGCAGCATGGCCGCGCCGTGGGCCACTGCCCAAAACGCATAGGCCGTATCCAGCAAAGTCAGACCGGGCAGATAGCGAATCACGCCCGCGGCCTGGGCACGTTGGACGCCTTGCACAAGGATCGTAAAGGCCGAGTCATTGCTCATGATGCCGGTGTCTTCTATGCAGTCTTCCTCCGGCGCGGCTGTTGCGTCTACTGCTGTCGCTTGGCTGAACATCAGCAGGAAGTAGTCCGGATTTTGTAGCGCAAAGCGAACATAGGCCATGCCTAGATCAACCAGGTACTGATCCTCAGGCACTTGCTGATCCACCGCGGCCAGATAACGCTTGAGCGTGCGGTGACCCTGCAGCGATACCTCGCGCACGATCTCTTCCTTGCTGCCGTAGTATTCATACAGACCCGCGGGGCTGTAGTCAATTCGATCGGCAATGGCACGCATCGACAGCTTGTCAGCGCCTTCTTCAGCGATGATGGCGCGTGCAGCCTGCAAGATCGCCTGTTGGGTACGCAGATAGCGGCGTTCGCGCGGGCTTAATGCCTCTGCCTGCTCTGTTTCATTCATTGCGTCTGTATTCATTACATCTGTATTCATTGCATCTTCATTCATGACGCCGTCCATTAATCGCCTTTCATTTTCCGAATGCTGTTCGGATTTTATAGCAGTGTTCTGTGATTGTCAAGCCCCAATTTCGCGCCCTGCGTCGCCGAACCTACCGGCAGCGCTTGAACGCCCAAACAAAAACGGGGAGCGTACCACGCAATTGCGTGGCGCTCCCCGTTCACTGACTGCATCAGCAGCGGGCCGGTGTTGGCCCCTATGCGCCTGTTTAGCGGGCGCTGTCCGGCTCAGTTCTACTGGGCCGCGACCTCCTGGACGGCAGGCGTCGGCGAGCCGGTTCGATCCAACGGGAGGTCGGCGCGCCAGCGCGAATCCGCAATGATCTTGTCCATGTTGCAGCGGTCGCGATACTTGCTGGCAACGTCGATGACTTCTGACAGGAGTCCTTCGTTCAGGGTGATCGGATTCAGCCCCAAAGCGAGGAATTGGTCATTGCGTACCAGCAGTTCATTCTCGAACGACTCATTGCGCGGGTTGAGATAGTAGCGAATCTCTGCGCCGGTGAGGTCGGAGATGATCCCGGCCAGTTCGCGCACGCGGTGGGTCTCGGTCGTCTGGTTGAAGATCTTGACCCGGTCGCCGCTCTTGGGCGGGTTGGTGATCGCCAACTCGATGCAGCAGACCGAGTCGCGGATGTGGATAAAGGCGCGCGTCTGGCCGCCTGTGCCATAGACGGTCAGCGGGTGGCCCACCGCGGCTTGGACCAAGAAGCGGTTGAGCACTGTGCCGTAGTCGCCTTCATAGTCAAAGCGGTTGATCAGCGCGGGGTGCATCAACGTTTCTTCGGTGTTCGTGCCCCAGACCACCCCTTGATGTAGGTCGGTGATGCGCACGCCGTCGTTCTTGTTGTAATAGAAGAAGAGCAGCGCGTCCAGCGTCTTGGTCATGTGATAGATGCTGCCCGGGTTCGGCGGATAGGGGATTTGGAGTTCATGGTCCGTTCCCCGGATGTCCACCTTCACGTCGAGATACCCTTCCGGGATCTCCATGCCTGCCGTGCCATAGCCATAGACGCCCATCGTGCCCAGGTGGACCAGGTGTGCATCGACGCCGGAATCGACCAGCGCGCAGAGCACGTTGTGGGTGCCGTTGATGTTATTGCTGACGGTATAGCGCTTGTTGCGAGGCGACTTCATCGAATAGGGCGCAGCCCGCTGCTCGGCGAAGTGGACGATGGTCTGGGGCTTCAGATCCTTGATCAACTCGCGCAGTTCGTAGTAGTCATTGGCAATGTCGATGTTGCGAAACTCGATTGTCTTGCCTGAGACTTCTTTCCAGGCCGCCAGCCGATTTTCGATGGTCTCAATGGGCGTAAGCGATTGGCAGCCCAGTTCCACATCGATCTTGCGCCGCGAGAGGTTATCGACGATTGTGACATTGTATCCGTCATTGGATAGACGGAGGCTTGTGGGCCAGCCACAGAAGCCGTCTCCACCGAGGACGATGATGTTACCCTTTTCCTGCATCTTGCAGTCTCCTTGATTCAAATACGAGGCCACGCTTACCAAATCCCGCCGATGGGCACGGCAACGCGGCGGCATAGTGATAGGTCTATTTGGCGCTTTTCTAAGAGCATACTTGATTCGCTCATGGAAACCAAATGTTCAGTGCGATTGCACAGGAACGATCTATTTTTGCAAGTCGTTCCACCTTTGAGTGGCTGCTAAGGTTCAGCCTATGCTACAATAACCATAGCGTACGATAAGCGACCGTTTGGGGCAAGGTTCCAGGTTGCCCGATAACGGCTGTTGGTGATTTAGTTCTAATCCCGGCGTTCCATGCGCCGGAAGAATGGGGTATAAGCATGCACATCGCAGACGGAAAGTCTCTCCGCGTCGCCGTTTTTACAGAGACCTTTCTGCCCAAGATTGACGGGATTGTCAGCATTTTGACGCTCATGCTGCGCCGGCTCCAAGAACTGGGCCATCAGGCCATCTTGTTTGGCCCGCCCGGCGGCCCAGAAGAATACGCCGGTGCGGAGATCGTCGGGGTTGGCGGGCCGCGCTTCCCCTTCTATCCCGAACTGCGTATGAACGTGCCGCGGCCTTTCGTGTGGCGCAAATTGCGCGACTTTCGCCCTGATATTGTCCACGTGGTCAACCCCATCTTTCTTGGCCCCTTTGGGATGCTGTTCGCTCGCCGTCTGGGCGTGCCTACGCTTGCCTCCTTTCACACGGATATTGCGCGCTATGCGCACCATTATGGCTTCGGCTTTGGCGCACCGCTCCTGTGGCGCTATATGCGTGCCATCCACAATGCCGCGGATGTGAACTTGTGCCCCTCGACCGCGATTCGCCAGGACTTGCTGGCCCAGGGGTTTCGCCGTGTCCGTTGGTGGAAGCGCGGCATCGACACCGATGTCTTTACCCCTGGCCCGCGCGATGAAGCCATGCGTGCCCGCTTGACCGGCGGCCACCCGGACGATTTCCTGGTGATCAACGTGGGCCGCCAATCGCCCGAAAAAGGGCTTAAAGTCCTGCGCGACTCGATCTTCCCGGCCCGCGGCGCACAGCGCGACGGACAAGGGGTGCGTCTGGCGTTGATCGGCGGCGGCCCCAGCCACGACGATCTGCGTGAGTACTTCCGCGACACCCCCACCACCTTCCCCGGCTATCTGCGCGGGGACGATCTGGTGGCTGCCTACCGTGCTGCCGACGCGTTTATCTTCCCTTCCACCACTGAAACCTTCGGTTTGGTGGCGCTGGAAGCGATGGCCTGTCGTGTGCCGGTCATTGCCGCGCGCAGCGGCGGCGTGGTCGATACGGTCGTCGACGGCTACAATGGCCTGTTCTTTGACCCGAATCAGCCGCAGCAGATCGGTTCGCTCATTCGCCGTCTGCGCGACAACCCGCAAGAACGGCATGAGATGGCCGAGAATGCGCTGATGCACGCGCAAAGCCGCTCGTGGCGCGCCACCATGGATCAACTGGTGGACTACTATCGCACAGCCCGCCGCGTGGCGCATCGCAGCCGCTTGGGCAACCAACTGCCCAACCCGGCCTAAGCACGCCTGTCGAATCTTCCCGGAAGCTCGGCGCTTCCTATCCATCTGCTCGCAAGATGGAATGTCGTTTCATGCCCATCTGCTCGCAAGATGGCTGCAGCTTCCGGGAAGATCACTGTGCAAATCTCCCCATCCTCCTGAGAGACTCTATCGCTAGAGATCTCTTATTCGAGACCCCTCATCACAAAACCTATTATTACAAACCTAGATAGGCCTCGACCACCCGGTCATCCTCTAGCAGTTCCCTGGCGCTGCCCTCGATGGCGATCTGCCCCGTCTCCAACACATAGGCGCGGTGGGCAACTTGCAGCGCGGCCTGGGCGTTCTGCTCGACCAGCAGAATGGTCGTCCGCTGCTCACGGTTGAGCCGCTGGACGATGTTGAAGATCTCTTCGACCAGCAGCGGCGCCAAGCCCATCGACGGCTCGTCGAGCAGCATGATGCGCGGCTGCTGCATGAGCGCGCGGCCAATTGCCAGCATCTGCTGTTCGCCGCCAGAGAGCGTGCCGCCCTGCTGCGCCACGCGTTCGCGCAGCCGCGGAAAGAGTTCAAAGACATGTTCGAGGCGGCGACGAAATTCGCGCTCATCTTTGAGCAGATAGCCGCCCATCTCCAAATTCTCCAACACCGTCAGCACCGGAAAGATGCCGCGGCCTTCGGGCACATGGCCGATCCCTGCCTGCACAATCTTGTGCGGCGGCATCTGCATCATCGGCCTGCCTTGCAGCAGGATCTCGCCTTGCCGCGGGCGCAGCAGCCCGGAGATGGTGCGCAAGGTGGTGCTCTTGCCTGCCCCGTTGCTGCCGATCAGCGTGACAATTTCGCCTTCGTTGACGGTGAGCGAGACGCCTTTGAGCGCATGGATCTGGCCGTAATAGGTGTGAACGTTGCGCAGTTCAAGCAGCGGTGTCATCGGTCCCTCCTGCTTGCAGGCTGGCCTCGTGCATCGCTGCAACAGGCGCGTCATGCGCCAGCGCTTGGCGGCCCAAGTAGGCTTCGATCACCCGCTGGTTGGTGCGTACCTCCGCCGGTGAGCCTTGGGCGATCTTCTGGCCGTAGTCGATCACCGTCACCCGTTCAGAGATGCCCATGACCACCTTCATATCATGCTCAATTAATAACACGGTTACGCCCAGATCGTCGCGCAGACGTCGAAATAAACGTGTGGCTTCCGCGGTTTCGTTGGGGTTCATGCCTGCGGTCGGCTCGTCGAGCAGGAGCAGCTTGGGCTTGGCTGCCAGTGCGCGTGCGATCTCGACTTTGCGTTGCTGTCCATAGGACAGATTCTTGGCGAGTTGGTCGCCCATGCCCGGCGGAAGCTCGACATAACGAAGCAGGCGGCGCACTTCCTGGCGCGCTTCTTCTTCTGCCTGGCGGAATCCCGCTGAACGCAAGATCGCGCCCAGCCCTGTGCTTTTATCGAGCTGGGTATGCGCGCCGACCAGGACATTCTCCATGACAGTCATGTTGTGAAAGAGGCGGATGTTCTGAAAGGTGCGGCACATGCCCAGCGCCGTGATCTGGTCGGGCCGTTTGCCCGCAATGCTGTGGCCTGCAAAGCGCACGTCTCCCTCGTCGATGGGGTAGATGCCCGTGATGAGGTTGAAGAGCGTCGTCTTGCCCGCGCCGTTGGGGCCGATGATGCTTTCGATGCGCGCGGGCATGAGCTGGAAGTCCACGTTATTGACTGCCACCAGACCGCCAAAGCGCTTGGTAAGCTGTTTTAGTTCAAGAATTGGCTCGCTCGTCGATGTTGTCATCAATCATCCCCTTGCCCCTGTGTCTCATACTCATGCACTTCCATCTTGCGCCGCTGGGACGGGATAATGCCTTCTGGCCGGAAGACCATCATGATAATCAGGATCAGGCCGAAGACGAGCCGTTGATAGCGCGCGGGGTCTAGCTGATTGGGCAGTTCGGCCCAGGGCACACCGATCAAGGGGATCGTCCCCGCGCCCTGGCGTAACCGGCTCAGTTCCAGGGAAAGCGTCTGCAAGACGTCGATGTTGAGCAGGGTCACCACTGCCGCGCCCATGATCGCGCCGGGGATGCTGCCCAACCCGCCCAAGATGACCATGACCAGCACACTGATCGACGCGGTTAGTGAGAAGGTTTCCGGGCTGACAAAGGTGCGGTTGGCGGCAAAGATAACGCCCATTGCGCCCGAAAACGACGCGCCCATAGCAAAGGCAGCCAGCTTGCTGCGCACCAGGGGCACGCCCATCGCAACCGCGGCGACCTCGTCCTCGCGGATGGCTGTCCAGGCGCGGCCCAGCTTTGAATCCTCCAGCCGTCGCGCCACCACAACCGTCACAATCAGGATGGCGAGCGTGAGGAGATAGAAGAACAGACTATAGATATCACCCAGGCCGATGGCTCGCCCGGCCCGCTGGGAGAGCCAGCCGAGCACATCCGGACTGAGCAACACCAGTGGCAGGTCCGGGCGCTGGATAGGTGTGATCCCTTGAGGGCCGTTGGTGAGGTTGAGCGGTTTGTCCAAGTTGTTGGCAAGGACACGGATCACTTCGCCAAAGCCCAACGTCACAATCGCCAGATAGTCGCCGCGCAGCCGCAGCACTGGCGTACCCAGGGCAATGCCCGTGAGCGCGGCGACGACCACGCCCGCGGCCAGAAAGAGCCAGAAGAGCGCAGGGTCAAGCGGGAAATCGCTGCGTACCCCGGCTGCACCGGCGACCGCGTGGATATACCACAACTGCTGCGAACCGAAGAAGCCCCAAAGGTACGCGCCCACCGCAAAGAACGCGATATAGCCCAGATCGAGCAGCCCGGCGAAACCTACTACCATATTGAGGCCGAGCGCGAGCGTGGCGTACAGGCAGATCTGAAAGCCCAGTTCGAGCAGAAACGGATTGCTCATCCCCAGCACGGGAACGAGAATGAGCAAGACCACAGCCGCATAGGCGAGCTTGAGCGCGAGGCGCTGCGGCATGTAGTAGATGAGCAGCAGACCGGCCAAAAAGAGCATCCGCCAGAGCAGCGAACGGGGCGCTTCGGTCACTTGATAGCTGACAAAGGCGATGTAGCCCAAGACAATTATCGGCCAGATCGGGCCGCGCAGCAGACGTCGGCCTAAGTCTTGTACAGGGTTGCCCAGCATAGTTGTCATGGGTGCACCTACGCCTTCTGTCCAACTGTCTGGCCCAATAGGCCCGACGGTTTGAAGATAAGGATCAGGATGAGAATGGCAAAGGCAAAGATGTCTTTGTATTCCGCGCCAAAGGCTCCATTTGTGAAGAAGGAGAGGTAAGACGCGCTAAACGATTCAAGCAGCCCCAACACAATGCCGCCGAGCATCGCGCCGGTAATGTTGCCGATGCCGCCCAACACCGCGGCTGTAAACGCTTTGAGACCGGGTAAAAAGCCGACGAAGGGATCGACACGCGTGAATTTGAAGGCAAAGAGTACGCCCGCCGCGCCGCCCAGCGCGCCCCCGACCAAAAAGGTGATGGCGATGATGGCGTTGACATGGATGCCCATGAGGCTGGCGGTGCGTTGATCTTGGGCGACGGCTCGAATGGCTGTGCCGATCTTCGTGGCGTTGACCAGGTAATTCAGCCCGACCATCATCAACACGCCCACGACGATCATGATGATCGCCTTGACTTGAATGCCGATCTCAAGCGGGCGTTCGTTTAACGTCATCGTAAAGAGGATGATCCGTTTGGAGAACGGCCCGAAGGTGGGAAACGAACGATAGAAATCGCCGTTAATCGTGCTTTGTATGAAGCGCATTGCGTCCTGCAAAAAGAAGCTGACGCCGATGGCGGAGATGAGGGGGATCAGCCGGGGCGCACCGCGCAGCGGGCGATAGGCGACTCGCTCGACCCCGACAGCCAGCAGCCCCGCGATGAGCATACCCGCCAGCACGCCCAGGATCACATAGACATAGGCCATGGTCTGGCCTGCGTCAGCCAAGAAACCCCGCTCGCCCATCAGGATGAGCAGTTCGACCCCGGCAAAGGCTCCAAACATGAAGATTTCGCCGTGGGCAAAATTGATGAATTCCAGAACGCCATAGACCATCGTATAGCCGAGCGCGATGGTCGCATAGACAAATCCCAGGGTGATGCCGTCGATTAGGACTTGCGGCAGCAGCACAAAGGTGATCTGGACCAGATCCATGTCATCGCGCGTGCCGCGTAGGAGAAAGGCCAAAACGACGGTAATCAGCGAGACAATGAGGCTGCTGCCAACCACAAACAGCAACAACTGGCCCAGCGGACGGAGAATCGCCTCCAGTGCGTTGGTCCTCGATGGGTACATAGGGCATGTCCTGTGCAAAGAGAGGGAACTGGATGAGGGAGGGTCAATCCATTCCAAGTTTCAATAGCCAAGTGGTTCAATCGCAAAGCGGCTCGATAGCAACGATGGCTCGATAGCAACAGTGCAGGTTCCTTGTCCACGGCAAAGAACCTGCACTGATCACGATGTAGGCTTACCTAAGACTCATTGGACGGTAGGCTCAATGGACAGCCGGATCATTGAGCGGTTTGGAGGGGGGCCTCGATGTCCAGCGTCTGGACCACTTCATTGTTCCCCCACTCTTCCGGATCGGCTGAAAGGACTTGCAGCACAAAGTAGGTGGCAGCGGTCTTGTCGCCATGCTCATTGAAGGTGACGCTGCCCGTGATGCCGGGGAAGTCCGTGGTGGCGCGCACTGCCTCGGCAACCTGGGCGCGCGTGGGCACGCCGCCGGCCTCTTCCATCGCCCGCTTGATGCCGTCGATGCAGATGTTCATCGAGTCGTACGCCTGGGCAGAGAAGGGTTGCGTGTCTTCGCCAAAGCGTTCTTCATACGCGGCGATGAATTCTGCCGTGCCTTCATAGACCGTGGCCGGGCCGGAGACAGTGGTGTAGTACATATCCACGATGGCATCGCCGCCCAACACAACCAGTTCGGAGCTATCGATCCCGTCCGGCCCTAGGAAAATCGCGTTCACGCCCTTTTCGCGCGCCTGGCGGAAGAAGATTCCTCCTTGGCTGAAAATGCCGCCGAAGTAGACCAATTCAGGGTTGGCGGCAATGATGGGGGTGATGATGCTGTCGAAATTCGCCTGCTCTTCGGTCCCCTCGAAGCCGAGTACGTTCATGCCGGCTTCTTCGGCGGCCTGGCGGAAGAACTCGGCCACACCCTGCCCGTAGGCTGTTTTGTCGTGCAGAATGTAGACGCTCTGCACACCCAGGGTTTCGAAGGCGAACTGCTGGGCGACAACGCCTTGCACGTCATCGCGACCAACGATGCGGTTGATTTCGGGATAAGCGCGGTCGGTGATGATGGGGTTGGTGTTGGCCGGAGACACCGCAGCCAGCTCTGCATTGTGATATTCTTCCATGCTCGGAATCATCACGCCGCTGTTATAATGGCCGACGACGCAGAGAATGGCCGGATCGGCTGCGATCTGCTTGGCGTTGGCGACGCCGATGTCTGGGGTCGCTTGGTCGTCAAATGGAACCAGTTCGAGCGTGATGCCCAGCGCAGCCATCTCCTCGACTGCTCGCTCCAAGGCCAACTGTGCGCCGTTTTTGATGGCAACACCGATGACCGACTGGGGACCGCTCAGGGGCGATTGGGTAGCAATCTTGACGACTGTGCCCTCTGCCGCCGCAGCGCTCCCCCCGGCGCTTTCCTCGGCAGCGCCTTCGTCCTCGGCCTCTTCAGCCGGTGCTTCGGCGGCCTCTTCCTCAGCCGGGGCTTCGGTGGGTGCAGGGTCATCGGCAGCAGCCTCGGCGGGTTGCTCTGCCGCTGGTTCCTGCGCGGGGGCTTCTGTTTGTGCGCTAGGGCCACATGCTGCAAAGACCAGGGTGAGGATCAGCAGCAAGGATGTGAACAGCAGCTTGCGCGACATTCGTGTTTTGCTCCTTTGTACTGATGGACGGATAGTGAGTAAAAAGGCTTGATCGGTGGATGGACCACTGGTACACTGCCGCAAGACTGTACATTGCAAGACTGTGCATTGCATCGACAACCGTCTGGGCACAACCGTCTGGGCAATATACAGAGAATTTGTGCGCTATACTCTGTGACACTGTGCTCCGTGACACGATGCGCTGTGGCACTGTGCCCGGTGCAGGGTAGGTCATTCGTCCAAACTGAGAATGTTGCTGTAAGAGGGTTCCGTACGCCGTCAGTTGCTGGGCGAAATAGATTGCCAGGAGTTTGGCGGCAATCTGGTTTGTTGTACAAAAGATGCACAACAAACCGCTTGTGATGATGTGATGGAAGCAGTATAGGTAGGCGCGTATTTTTTGTCAACCTGAAATATTGAGGCCAGGCAGGGCGACTTTCCCGCTGGTAGGGGCGCACTGTAATACACCAATACTAGCGTTTGCGAAGGGTGTTTGCCGTCTGAAGCAAGCCTGTTCCCTGGCGGCCTAAACGTTTCGGCTGCGCGCTTGCCTATGGTATAATTAACGCTTATGTGCAGTGGTGATTGCGCCTGTTGAGCGCCGCCGCTCGGCTGGTGCGTAACCGGTATCGTTCATTTCTGCTTTAGGCTTGCCGCCGGGCCGCACGGCGGACAAAGCACCCTGTTTTAACCATTTTTAGCCATGCGGACTAGTCTCGACGGCGAAACAAGGTATGCCTACCAACGTACTTGTAATCGGTCTAACCGGAAACATCGCCACCGGTAAAAGCACGGTATTGGAGTATCTCGCCGGCAAGGGCGCTTATATCATCGATGCCGATAAATTGGGGCATCAAGCCTTTGCACCGGACGGCCCGGCTTACCAAGATGTAGTCAACACCTTTGGCCCAGATGTGGTTAACCCGGACGGAACCATCAACCGCAAGGCGTTGGGCGCAGTGGTCTTTGCCGACCCGGTGAAGCTGGGCAAGTTGGAACAGATTGTCCACCCGGCTGTATTCAAGATGATCCTCAAACTGGTCGAAGACGCACCGTCGAGCGTGATCATTCTCGAAGCGGTGAAGCTGTTGGAGGCCGGGACGATGGCGTCGGAGTGTGACGAGGTGTGGGTGGTGACGGCCCGTCCCGAAGTCCAGTTGCAGCGGCTCAAAGAGAAGCGGGGCATGGACGAGGCGACCGCGCGCCAGCGCATGGGTATGCAGTCGCCCCAAGCGGCCAAGGTCAACCAAGCCGACCGGGTGATCGACAACAGCGGCACGCTGGAGGAACTCTACGCCCAGCTTGACCGCATCTGGGAGGATCTCAAGGCCACCTATCCGCGGCGCATGGCCCGGCTCGCCGTGACGTGATCCCGCGCCGCCTGCGTGGGGCTGGGCGTACCGGTTGGCCTAGCGCGAGAAAATACTTGAGAAGATATGGGTACGATTAGACGTTTTTGGAATGAACACCCCATCCTCTCCAACTGGCTGGTGCTAGCGATTGGAATGGTGATCATTCTCTATTTCAGCGCTCGCCATGTAGGCTTTTTGCCCGGCCAATGGGCGTCGTTGATTGGCGCAACAGTGCTCCTTGCGGGTCTGTGCGCCTGGATTATCAGTTGGGAATGAGCGCGTCTTGCCGGATGCCCGACAGCGACACATCAACCGCAACACATCCAATCGGGACAGAGCAGGGGGGACATGCAGAGAGGGGCCGGTGTACATAGTTTGAGGAACAGACCATTATGAGCAAGCGCGACTACTACGAAGTATTGGGGGTGGATCGCAGCGCGGACAAGGATACCTTGAAGCGTGCTTTCCGCAAGCTTGCCCAAAAATACCACCCGGATGTCAACAAGACAGCCGAGGCTGAAACAATTTTCAAGGAAATCAACGAAGCCTACCAAGTCCTCAGCGACGACCAGAAGCGCGCCGCGTATGACCGCTTTGGGCATGAGGGGCTGCAAGGCGCGAACTTCAACGACTTCACCGGCGGCTTTGGCGATCTGAGCAGCATTTTTGAAGAGATTTTCGGCGGCTTTGGCGCGAGCACAGCGCGTGCGCGCCGCCAACCGCGCGCAGGCGCGGATTTGCGCGTTGATATCCTGCTCAGCTTTGAGGAAGCGGTCTTTGGCACAGAGCGCGAACTGGAGATCCCACGCGCCGAAGTTTGCGACCGCTGTAAGGGAACAGGGGCCGAGCCGCCGACCTCGCCCGTTACCTGTGCGACCTGTGGCGGCGCGGGTGAGGTGCGCCGTCGCCAGCAAAGCCCGCTCTTTGGCGCGGTGATCACGGCGACTACTTGCCCCACATGCGGCGGCAGCGGCGAGACGATCCCCTCGCCCTGCACCAAATGCAACGGGGGCAAGCGCGTGCGCGTCAACCGCAAGATCAACGTCAAGATTCCCGCAGGGGTGGACGACGGCACGCGCATCCGGCTGGCAGGCGAAGGCGAAGCAGGCCAGATGGGCGGCCCGCCCGGCAATCTGTATGTGGTGGTCGAGGTCGAACCCCATCCGGTCTTTACGCGTGACCAGTTCGACATTCACATCGACGTGCCCATCAACATCGCCCAGGCCGCACTGGGCGCGGTGGTGAAGGTTCCGACCTTGGAGGGCGGCCAGCAAGACTTGGAAATTCCGCCAGGAACCCAGTCTGGGCGCACCTTTACGCTGCGCGGGCAAGGTGTGCCGCTCTTACAACGCAGCGGGCGCGGCGACATGTTGGTCACGGTAAAGGTGATGACGCCGACCAACCTGACCAATGAGCAGAAGCAGTTGATGCGCGAACTGGCAAAGAGCTTTGGCGACCACAACATCGAGCCGCAGCACAGGGGCTTCTTTGACCGGATCTTTGGCGCAGACTAGCCAAACAGCTGCGCCTGTCTGGGCTGCGCGCCCTCTGGCATGAGCCGCGCATAGGGGTTGAGTTGAACATGGATGACCGAGGCCGGAAGCACTGCGTTTCCGGCCTTGCCTTTCATTTGTCCCATTTCCCGGCGGGAGGGGATGAGCGATGACATATTCTGATGATGATCCAGCGGCGCAAGCCGCCAATGATTTTATGAATGATTCTGTGAATGACGCTGTAAATGACACCGAGTCGGGCGACGCGCTGATCGAGATTGCGGTCGAGGTCGACGGTGAGGCCGCCGAAGCGGTGAGCGAACTGTTCAACCGCTACAATGGCGGCGGCTATGCAGAGGATAGCGCGGCCGGGGAGGCCGGTGGCGGCGGCGCGGTGATCGAAGCGACCGGCTTTGACGACGACTATCAACCGCTGGCGGACGAGTATAAGCTGGTAGTCAAAACCTACCTCAAACCCGGCAGCCGCGGAGAAGCGATCCGGCGGCAGATCGAGGAAGGGCTGTGGCGGCTGAGTCTGCTCTATCCCATCCCCGAGCCGCAGGTGCGGATGGTGCGCGAGGAGGATTGGGCGCACGCTTGGAAGAAGTTTTACAAGCCCATGCGGATTGGCCGCCGCGTGGTGCTGAAGCCCAGTTGGGAGGAATTCAGCGCCCAGACGGATGATCTGGTGATCGAGCTAGACCCCGGCATGGCCTTTGGCACAGGGCTGCACCCCACGACTCGACTGTGTGTGGCCGCGCTGGAACAGACGGTGCAGCCGGGCGACCGGGTGCTCGACATCGGCACGGGCAGCGGCGTTTTGGCGATTGTGGCGGCCAAGCTGGGCGCGTCCTCGGTCTTGGCGACGGACATCGACCCCATTGCGGTGAAGGCCGCGCGCGAAAATGTCTTGCTGAACCAGATCCGCCTTGCGCCCGATGGGCCGGTCACGGTGCAGCCGGGCAGCGTACCCGCGGACTATACAGGCCAGGCGGATGTGGTCGTCGCCAACATCTTGGCCGAGGTGCTGGCCGGGCTGTTCGACGGCGCGTATGAGAATACGCCGCTGGCCGACCCGCTGGCGGCACACGGTACGATGATCCTGTCGGGCATTATCGAGGAAAAGACCGATCTCGTCGTGGCAGCGGCGCAGCGGCATGGCTTGGTGGTGACCGAGCGGCTGCAAGAGGGCGACTGGGTGGCGCTGTTGGCCCGGCATGAGGAGGCAAGTTGAGCCATGCAGCGATTTTTCATCGAAGAAAGCCGCACAGCGCAGAATAGCGCCATTGATCTGACGCCGATTCACCATCAGTTGACGCGCGTGCTGCGCGCCGAACCGGGCACGGAACTGCTTGTGCTGGACAACGCAGGCAGCGAACGGCTGGTGACGGTGACCGAGATCGACCGGCGCAGCGCGCAGGGCAAGGTGCGCGAGGTGCGCGCCGCGCCGCCCGAACCAGGCGTGAGCCTGACCCTTTATCAGTGCAGCCTCAAGGCTGACCGCTTCGAGTGGGTGCTGCAAAAGGGCGTCGAACTGGGCGCGTACAGCTTCTTGCCGGTGGTGGCCGAGCGGTCGGTGGTACGCCCGGCCGCGGTGTTAGAGCGCAAGCGCCGCCGCTGGGAGACGATTGTGCGCGAGGCAGCGGAACAGTCAGGCCGGGGACGGCTGCCGCTGCTGCATCCCGCCGCGGACTTTGCCGACGCGGTGAAGGCTGTTGCCGACGATGCGCTGAAGCTGATCGCCTGGGAAGGGGCCACGGACGCGTCAGGCATTATCGACGCGCTGAGCCAGGCCGCGCTGCCTGTGCAGCATGTCTGCCTGTTGATCGGCCCGGAGGGGGGACTCACCGCGCAGGAGGTCGAACAGGCCAATGCCGCGGGTTGGCAGACGGTGACGCTGGGGCCGCGCATCCTGCGCGCGGAGACAGCCGCGCTGGCGGGCATTACGCTGGTGATGGGCGCGCTGGGCGAACTGGGCCGCCGGTCATAGGCCAGTCTTCAAGCCGCCTTGAACAACACAGAAACATACACGGGCCTGTACGCGTGCCTACAGCCACCGCGTTTGACGCAGGTACCCTTTGAGACATATAATCGTCATTGTAATCACTATGGAAAATATAGTGCAGCGGTAACGTTGTTCTAACAGTCGCGGGGTATACTGGTAGTAATAGGCCTAGAACACTGTGCGCGGGCGAGCTTTCTGTGTGCAATGGCGCACAGTGATGATCGCGTCCCGACGGGGATGTCAATTTAAATAGGAGATGGGGAATTATGACCACGGTGGAGAACACCAACGGCGCGGACAAGCACGTGGAAAACGTGATTATTATTGGGAGCGGTCCTGCGGGCTTTACCGCTGGTCTGTACACCGCGCGTGCCAACCTAGAGCCGTTGTTGATCACCGGCAATGATTATGGTGGTCAGGTCAGCATTACATACGAAGTGGAGAACTATCCCGGCTTCCCGGAAAGTCTCAGCGGGCCTGAATTGGTCGAGAGGATGAAGGAGCAGGCGGAAAAGTTTGGCACACGCGTTGACTTCGACTATGTGACCGAGATTGTTGTTGACCGCCATCCTTTCATCGTGCGTACCGCCAATGGCAAAGAGCATTTGACCAAGGCCATCATCGCCTGCACCGGCGCGCGGCCGCGCTATCTCAATGTGCCCGGCGAGAAGGAATATACCGGCAAGGGGGTGAGCTATTGTGCTACCTGTGACGGTTTCTTCTTCCGCGGCAAGGATGTGATTGTGGTGGGCGGCGGTGACAGCGCGGTCGAGGAAGGACTTTTCCTGACCAAGTTTGCCAATCGTGTGCGCGTGCTCCACCGTCGCGATGAACTGCGCGCCAGCAAGATTTTGCAAGATCGCGCCTTTGCCAACGAGAAGATGGAATTTGTGTGGAACACGGTCGTGACCGAGATTGTGGGTGACGACGAGGGCAAGGTGCGCAGCGTCAAGACCCAGGACACCGTGACGGGGGAAGCAGGCGAGTTGGAGACGGATGGTGTCTTTGTTTTCATCGGCCATCTGCCCAACAACGAACTCTTCCGGGGCAAGCTGGAACTGGACGAGGACGGCCACTTGATCACCGATTTCCACATGCGCACCAATGTGCCGGGCGTCTTTGCTGCCGGTGAGATCATGGACAAGGTCTTTAAGCAGGTGGCGACGAGCGTGGGCCAGGGAACAGCCGCGGCCATGCAGGCCGAGCGCTGGCTGGCCGAGTATGAGTCCCAGGGCTATCCGGGACACGACGACCCGCGCGTCTTCCGCCAACCCGCAGACAAGGTCCCTGCCTAATCCGCGCATCCGGTGTGCGTGAATTGAACCTGTTGGACCGCTGCTGGCGGGGCCGATCAATCTGATCGGCCCCGCTTTTTTTACTGTATGGACAGGCGCAGGATCGCCCCCTAACAATCAGCCTCTGACAATCAGCCTGTGACAATCAGCCTGTGACTACCAGCCTGGACAATCGAGAAGGCGGCCTGCGCTGTGATACAATGCCCCGCATGGCACAACTGGCGCAGCCGCAAGAGCCGGCGGCATCGACTCCACCTTCTGCACCCAGCCTGGCGCGCAGCGCGGGGCTGTTGGCGATTGGCAGCGCGGCCAGCCGTGTACTCGGTTTGCTGCGCGAGATGGTGATTGCCGCGCTCTTTGGCGCGACGGGCGAAGTGAGCGCGTTTCGTGTGGCCGCGCAAGCGCCTGTCTTGCTCTATGACTTGCTGATGGGGGGCATGTTGAGCGCGGCGCTGGTTCCCGTCCTAAGCCAGTATGCCGTGCCCCAGCGCAGGCCGGAGTTGATCCGCCTGGTGAGCGTGCTTGCCACCCTCTTTGCCGTTGGTGTGGCGCTGCTGGTGCTTCTGCTCGAATTGGCCGCGCCCCAGGTCGCCTGGCTCTTGGCAGGGGGCTTCCGCACCTCAGACCCTGCGCTTTTGACCCTGACAACCCGGCTGCTGCGCTGGACGCTGCCGGTGCTCTGGCTGTTGAGCATGGCCGGGCTGACCACTGCCATCCTCTACGCGTTGCAGCGTTTTTCCTTCCCGGCGCTGGCCGCCGCGATCTATAATTTAGGCATTGTGGTGGCGGCTCCACTCTTGGCCCCGCGCATGGGCATTGCCGCGCTGGTGGTGGGCATGTTGCTGGGCGCGGCCGCGCAGCTTTTGATCATGGCGTTCGATTTGGGCCGCGCCGGGGTGCGCTGGCGGCTGCGGATCAACCTGCGTCATCCTGCGCTGCGGCGCATTGTCTGGCTCTATCTGCCGATTGCGTTGGGGCTGGTGGTGAGCTTGGGCCAGACAACGCTGGACAGGCGGCTCGCCAGCGCAACCGGCGCAGAGAGCATCGCGTGGATGGCGAACGCGACGACGCTCCAGCAGATGCCGTTGGGGTTGATCAGTGTGGCGATTTCGCTGGCCGCGCTGCCCCAACTGAGCCAAGCCTTTGCCGCGGGCGACCGCGTCCGCTATCAACAGCTCTTGGGCCAGGGCCTGCGGCTGGTCTTGCTGCTGATCGTGCCCGCGGCTGTGCTGCTGTGGACGTTGGGCGAGCCGATCACGCGCATCCTCTTCGAGCGCGTGCGCTTTACCGCGTTCGACACGCAGCAGGTGACTGCCGCGCTCAATATTTATGTGGTGGGGATGCTTTGCGCCGCGGTTGATTTCCCACTCAACTATGCCTTTTATGCGCGCAACAATACCTGGCTGCCCGCGCTGGTGGGGGTGATCAGCGTGGGCGTCTATGTGGCGGCGGCCTTTGCGCTCATGCCGCGCCTGGGCTATTTGGGGCTGGTCTGGGCCGACACAGCCAAGCAAGCGGGCCATGTACTCATCATGCTGGTGCTGACGGGCGTCTATGCCGGGTCTGTGCAGCCGTTGTTGGGGCGCAGCGCACTTTGGATCGTGCTGGCGGGCGCGGCGGCTGCGGGGGCGGCCTGGGGTCTGCTCTACTGGGGGCCGGGGCTGGCTTGGCTGCTGCGCGGGTCGCAGTTTGTGCAGGATCTGACGCTGCTGGCTGTGGTGGGCGGCGCGGCGCTGGGGGTCTATGGCCTGGTCTTGCACTGGACAGGCGTGCCGGAACTGGCGATGGTGGTGGCGCGGCTGCGCCGGTCTAAGCCTGGCGTCTAAGCGCTCCGCGCGCCGTCTCGATGCGGCTCTGAAGGGTTGAAGGCCGGTTGAAACGCCGCCGCGGTTTTGCCTGCCTGGTGCGCCACAGTATAATGAACAGTCGGCGCAGGTTGCGGCAGCAGCGACCCAATCACTGCCTTGGCAGGCGTGCGCCGCGTGACAGTGAAGCGTTTTTTCGTGTTGAATTTTGTGTTCATTCTAGTTGAGGAGTTTTGCCCTATGGCGACCAGCCGACGCCCACGCCGCACAGCCAGTACGACAACCCGGTCCAGCCGCCGCAGCACTCCGCCGGCGAATGTGTCCGAACGTGGCACAGGGTCGATGACTTGGGAAGAGGAACATGCCTACATCTACCAGGACTTGCGCCGCCTGGGGATTGTGTCGGCCGCGATCTTCGCCCTGCTCTTGGTGATTGGCTTCTTCATCTAGCCTACATCCGCTGCCCCATTGTGGGCGCGCAATGCGCCTGCCACATCAGTGCTGTTGGGCCGCAAGCCGGTCGGGCGCGGGCGGCAGCCAGGCCGGGGGCGTGACAATCAGTTGGATGGCGACATGCAGCGTCCAGCAGAGCCAAAAGTTATGGGTGTAGAAGTAGAGAATGCCTGTGGTGATAAGCGTAACGCTCTGGATGAGCAGGGGAATGAAGGCCGCGCGCAGCAGCAGCAACTCCAGCAGCCCGATCGCGAACGCGAGCCAGACAGCCCAATAGCCGGGAAGGGCTAGCGGATGCGGCATTGCCAGCAACATCTCCCAGATGCCGCCGCGCAGAAAGACCCAGTGAAACTGGGTGATCCCTCCCCACAAGACCGTGCTGGTGATGGTGTGCCAGCCGGTTTCCACACCTGGCGCAAGCGCGGCCAAGCGCCGCCGCTGGGGCCGGCCCAACCCTGCGGCCGCGTCCATGTCGATGAAAGCGCGCACAAGCATCAGAAGCACCAGCACGCCAAAGGTCAACCCCACGCCTAGCCCCATACTGGCAAGCCAATCGATGGCCGCCAAGCCCAACAAGCGGGGAGACAGGCCGCCCGTCAGCAGGCCCAGATAGGGAACTAGCAGCCAATGGGCAAACCAGGCGCGAATCCAGACGCGCGGGGGAAACAGCGTGCGCAGGGACAAGAGCAAGACCGAGAACAGCAGGCTGATCAGCAGCCAAAGACCGGGGGCTTGGGGAGTCAGTTGCATGGAAAGCCATGTCGGAAGCATGATAGACCGTCTCTGGGTTGTGCCCCGGCAGCCGGCGCAGCCGCGTGGGCAGGGCAATCAGCCGCGGCGCATGGGCAAGGATCGCACCGGCAATGCACGCACCAGTCATGCACACACCAGTCATGCCGCGGCCGTGCGGGCATTGTACCAGACAGCCGCCCGCACGCCCCATTTTGCACGCAAACGCGCCGCGCCGCTGAACCTGGGCTGCATTGGATGCTGCCCGTCTGCACGCGTACGGGCGCGGGACAGGCGTTCGTAAATCGATGAACGGTTTTCGATTCCTGCTAATCCTCATCCTCATTACCATCTTCCTCATCTATCGCGGGCGGGGCATCTGGCGCGAGTTGATGCGAATTTGGGGCAGGCGGGACTATGTGTTGAAAGTCCTGGTTTTTGCCATAGGCATCTACCTGCTCTATGGCCTTTACAGCATGTATCAGCGCGGCATGCTCGAATTGGATTACTGGTTCTGATCAGGCGAAAGGAAACGGCATGGAGGCGGCGCTTACCCTCGACGAGATTTTATCCACCCAGGCACAACTGCGCGGCTATGTGCGCGAAACCCCTATATGGCGCTGGCAGGCCGACGATCTGACCGCTATCGTCGGGCCGACGACCGAGGTCGTGCTCAAGCTTGAGCTTTTCCAGCAGACGGGCACGTTCAAGGCACGCGGCGCGCTGCGCGTCATGTTGGGGCTGGATGAGGCGGCGCGTGCGCGCGGCGTCACCACGGTCAGCGCGGGCAACCATGCCATTGCCGTGGCCTATGCCGCCAATCTGCTCGGCATTTCGGCCAAGGTGGTCATGCCCAAGAGCGCCAACCCGGCGCGCGTCCAGCGCTGTCAGGGCTATGGGGCCGAGGTGGAATTGGTGGACGATGTAGGGCTGGCCTTTGCACGAGTCGAGGCGATCCAACGTGAGGAAGGGCGCACCTTTGTTCACCCCTTTGAAGGGCCGGGCACGGCATTGGGCACGGCGACGTTGGGCCTGGAATTCATCAACCAAGCGCCTGATCTAGATGTGATCATTGTGCCGGTCGGCGGTGGGGGGCTGATCGGCGGGATGGCCGCCGCCATCAAGCTGGTCAATCCTGCCTGCCAGGTGATCGGCGTGGAGCCGGAAGGGGCCGCCACCATGACGCTCAGCTTGGCCGCGGGCAGCCCCCAATCGATTGACAAGGTACGCACCATTGCCGACAGCCTCGGCCCGCCCTATGCGCTGCCCTACAGCTTTGAATTGGGGCGGCGCAATGTGGATGAGATGGTGGTGATCGACGACGACCAAATGCGCCGGGGCATGGCGCTGCTCTTTCAGAGCATGAAGCTGGCAGTCGAACCCGCGGGCGCGGCATCCACCGCGGCGCTGTGTGGGCCGCTGCGCCGCCGGTTGAACGGCAAGCGAGTCGGCTTGTTGATCTGCGGCGCAAACATCGACCTGGATACCTTCCACCGTGAAGCGTCGGTTGGGGCCTCGCTCCTGCCCGATTGGTTCGAGGCGTAGCGGCGGCAAAAGAACCACAGGGGCCGGAAAAATAGACTGAAATAACAGAAAAACAACGGAAAAACAGAGGTCGTCCC
>CAZZNG010000071.1:0-21800 GCA_964655505.1 uncultured Litorilinea sp.
CAGTACGATGGATTGTAGAGGGTTCCAATCTCCCCGGGCGCTTCAAGCGTTCTGGGAAGATCACTGTCTAGCGCACAAGCAGGTCGTTGATGGCTTCGGTCAACTCACTCAGCGTGGCGGCCACGACCACGTTGTCACAGTAGGGCACATACTTGAGCATGTCGCTGTCGCCTGTGCCCCACAGCATGGGCGCTTCGGGGTTGAGCCAAATGGTGCGGCGGCTGCGTCGCGCCAGCTTTTGAAAGACATCCAAGCGTGGATCGTTGTAGTTGTTGCGCGCATCGCCCACCATGATCAAGGTGGTGCGGCTGTCTACCGTGTCCAAGTAGTTGCGGTTGAAATCATCCAAGCTATAGCCCAGATCGGTGTTGTAGTGGCCGGGCGGCATACGCACCAGCACCTCTTGGATCGCCTCTTTCGCCTGGCGTCCGGCAAAGTCGGGCGAGATATATTCCAGGTGATCAATAAAGGCGAAGGCGTGGGTCTTGGTCACCAAGTCTTGCAGCGAATAGACCAGGCTCAACATCAACTCGGTGCAAGGGCGCATGGAGGTGCTGATGTCGCAGATGATCACCAGCTTGGGCTTGAGCCGGTGGTCGCGATGCTTGATCTCGATGGGCACGCCCGCGTGCTTGAGGTTGGCGCGCAGGGTTCCCTTGGCATCCAACTGCCCTGTCTTGGCCCGCTTCTGGCGCAAGGCGATGCGACTGCGCAGCCGGTTGGCGAGCTTGCTCACCTCCTTGCGCAGCCGGTCCAAGTCCCGATCCGACAGCGCGCCAAAGGGCAAGTCCATCAGATCGTCGGTGGTCGTTTCCGGGCGCTGCTCGGTCATGTTTTCCGCGATCTGCTGCCCGGCGTATTGGTTGATTTGCTCCTGCAGGGCCTGTTGGTTGGCGCGCAGCAGGCCGCGCATCTGCTCCAGGCGCTCTTTGTTCATGCCCATCTGCGCCAACAGTTCCATCATCTCACGCAGCGCCTGTTGGACTTCCTCGAAGCGCAGCGCGCGCATCATGCGCCGCGCCATCCATTCCTTATAGCGCATGTCGTCGGCGCGGTTCAGCCCAACCATCTGTCCCAGCGCTTGCAACTCTTGTTCGCTCAACTGCTCGCCGCGCAGCAGCTTATCCATCATGCGGCGCAGTTGCTCGTTGAACATTTGCAAGGCCTGGGCCAGCATATGGGCCTCTTCCTCGCTCATGTCCTCGGTCATATCCATCATGGGCGGCGCGTCGGCGTTGTCGAAGAAGATGGGGAACAGTTCTTCAAAGACCGGCAGCCCATTGACATCCTTGACCAGCGTCGCGCGCAGGCTCAGGCGAAACGCCTCGCGCTCCTGCACGCCTAGATTTTCGACAGCGGTAAAGGCGTCCGCGCTTTCTGCCAAGCTGACGCGCACACCCCCGGCGCGCAAGGCAGAGATAAACTTGATGATTCGTTCTTCCATTGCGTTCTCCTTCCCGCCCGGCACAGGCGCGCACGTGGTCTCTACCAGGCGCGGCCCGCGTTGGGCGGTCACTCACAACCTAGTGACGCCGGCGGAAATCGTCCAGGTCGCGGTAGCTGGAGAAGTCGTCGTCGTCAATGGACACCCCGCGTGACGAAATCTGCATTCGACGGCGCACCTTCTGCAGGTCGCTCTCATGCTTGAGCAGCACGCTCATGGTCGTCTCCAACGTCTTGGCATCCAACTGCTTGGCGTTGAGCGCGAGCAGCGAATGCGCCCAGTCGATTGTTTCGCTGATGCTGGGCGACTTGCGCAGGTCGAGCGTACGCAGTTGCTGCACTAGTTGCACAGCTTGCTCGGCCAACTTGGGGTTCAGCCCCGGCACTTTGAGCCGTACCACAGCCAGCTCTTGTTCCACACTGGGATAGCCGATGAACAGATAGAGGCAGCGGCGCTTGAGCGCTTCGCTCAATTCGCGCGTGTTGTTGCTGGTCAGCAGCACTAGGGGCCGGTGAACCGCGTGTAGGGTCCCAATTTCAGGCACGCTGACTTGAAAATCGCTCAACACTTCGAGCAAAAAGGCTTCGAACTCCGCATCGGCGCGGTCGATCTCGTCGATCAGCAGCACCGTAGGCTGTTCGCTCAGGATAGCGCGCAGCAGCGGGCGCTGGAGCAGGAAGCGCATGGAGAAGAAGACATCTTCCTCTTCGGCCAGCCGGTCGGCCGCGGCCGCTAACCCGGAAACCCCGGACAGCGTCTCATGCAACTTGTCGCGCAGGAGCTGCGTGTAAAGCAACTGCTTGGCATATTCCCACTCATACAGCGCCTTGGTTTCGTCCAGCCCTTCGTAGCATTGAAGCCGGATTAACTCCCGACCGGTTGCCCCGGCAATGGACTTCGCCAATTCCGTCTTGCCCACGCCCGCCGGCCCTTCGGTCAGCAGCGGCTTGCCCAATTGCTGGGACAGATAGACTGTGGTCGCAATCTCATCGCTGGCAATGTACTGCTGGCTGCCAAGCGCTTCCCGTACTTCTTTCGGCGAGGATTGGGTTTTCACTTGTGTCACAGGGAGTATCTCCTAGAACCAAAACAAACCAGGACCGGGGAAGCCGTGGCGCGCACGCGGGCCTGCCCGGTGTATCGAGTGTAACACCATGCCCACCCTTTGACAACCGATCCACGCGCGGCCCGGTGTACGCACCGGGTTCCATTTACCAGTTGCCATTCACCAGAAAACACGTTGGGTCGGGCTGCTTGTTAACTTGCTGGTTAACTGTCATGCCGTGGACCGCTGCACAGCTTGTCTCAAGCTGTGCAGCGGGTGGGTGAAGCTAGTTTAGCGCGGTGAGGGGGCTTTGTTCTGCAATCCAGGTGGCAATTGCTCACCCGGATGCACCATCCGCTTCAGAGTCTGTCTCTGTGTCCGTCTCTGCGTCTGTTTCAGCGTCAGAGACGGCATCCGCGTCGGGGGCCGTGTCGGCGCTCGTATCAGCGTCAGGGCTAGCGCCGGATTGGGTGTTTGCATCGCCCTCGCTGCTCGTTTCCGGCGCGTCCGGAGGCGCGGGGATCTCGTCACCTGCCCCGCCGACTTCCGGCTCTTCTTGCGGTATAGGCGTCCACGTCGGCGTTGGCTCGTCCGCTGCCGGGGGATCAGGCGGCGTCTCTGTGGGGGGCGGCTCAACTGGCGGCTCCACCGGCACGGGCGTCTCCGTTGGGAACTCAGTGGGAACCTCCGTCGGGACTTCAGTGGGGACTTCTGGCGGCGGCGGTGTATCGGTCGCGGTGGGCGGAACCGGCGCAAAGGTCTCGGTTGGGATCGGCGTTGCCGGTTCCTGCGGCGGCAGCGTCTCCGTGGGGATCGCTGTCGGCACGTCTGCTGTCGGCACATCGACAGGCGGCACATCGACAGGCGGCACGTCGGTAGGCGGCGCAACCGTGGGCTGTTCAACTGTGGGGACAGGCGTCCATGTGGGCGTGGGCTGCGGCGTCGGCGTTGCCTCCGCAACAAAGACGCGCAGCCGCTGCTCGAATACAGCCCCGGATCGGTCGCGCACCAAGAGCCGGATGGTGTGCGGCCCATCGTCCAGCCCGCGCACATCCCATTCGCCCAAGAGTCCGTCGATCACCGGGCTGTGGTGCGGCCCGCTAAAGGGCGCGCTGAACGCACCTGGATCGTGGCTGACCCCATATTGCAGCTCAAAGCTCTCGAACTCGGCTGTATTGGCTGTGCCAAAGATGGGCACGATGCCGCTGAGTACCTGGCCTTCCACTGGCTGGCGGATGTAGAGCGTCGGCGTCATGTCCACGCTGTCTTCAGGGTTGAACGGCGGTTGGGGGATGCCGTGGCGCTCGGCCCATTCGCGGTAGGGTTCGGGATAGACCTTAAAGACCTTCTCCTCAATGGCGTCGGGCGGCGTAAATTCGTTTGCCAAGCGCCCGCTGTTCCGGTCCAGACGCACCACCTGATAGAGATCCTCTTCGGGCGGCAGCGGCGGGCGGTCCTCGGCGAACCAATGCTGTGTCCTTTCGGGGCAGGCTTCGCTCGGCTGCGTGCCTGTGTCGGCGCAGACTTCATACTGGCGCACCCCCGGCGGCGGCGTGAAGTTCTCCACCGGCAGATCGCGGTGCGCCGTGGTCATGAACTCGTTCCAGATCGGCCCGGCCCCGCTAATGCCGGAGATGTTTTGCATGGGCGTGAAGTCGGCATTGCCCACCCAGACGCCGGTGACAAGCTGCGGCGTGTAGCCAATCGTCAGGTTGTCGCGGAAGTCGTTGGTCGTGCCTGTCTTAACCGCCGCGGGCCGGTTGAGTTGCAGCACCGAGTTCGGGCCAAAGGCCGGGATGCGCGCCGCGTTGTCGCTGAGGATGTCGGTGATCAAAAAGGCGTCGACCGCGCTCACCACCTGCTCGCCCGCGTTGGGCTGTGTATTCGATGAGGGGCGGCAGGGGGTGGCTGTGCCGATCTCACACAGCACAGCGCCCGTGTTGTCGGTCACTTTGAGGATGGCGACCGGCGGTTGGCGCACGCCTTGATTGGCGAGCACGCCAAACGCAGCCGTCATCTCCAACAGGGGCACTTCGCCGCCGCCAAGCGCCAAACTCAAGCCGTAGTCGGGCCGGGTCAACGTCGTAATCCCCAGACGCTGGGCCAGGGCAAGGAAATTGGGCAGCCCCAACTCTTGCATGGCGGCCACCGCAGGGATGTTGTAGCTGTTGGCGAGCGCCGCGCGCACGGTCACCAGCCCATGTTCACGGTTGTCATAGTTGGTGGGCACATAGGGCGGATTGGCCCCATCGGGGAACTCCTGTGTGATGTCCGCCACCAGCGTGCCCGGCGTCCAGCGCTCTGCCACCGGCTTGTCCGGCTGTTCAAAGGTGCCCAGGTAGACGAGCGGCTTGATCGAACTGCCCGGCTGGCGCGGGGCCAGGGCCATGTTGACCTGCCCGTCGATCTCCACGTTGTCAAAGTCGGCGCTGCCCACAAAGGCGAGGATCTCGCCCGTGTTGGGGCGCATGGCGACCAGCGCGCCGTTGGAGACATTTTGGTGCGCCACCCGCGCCACTTGCTCGGCCACAATGCGCTCTGCTTCCTCTTGCAGCGCCGGGTCGAGGCTGGTGGTCACTTCCAAACCCCTTTGGTAGAGACTCTCCGGCCCATACAGGGCTTCCAACTGCTGGCGCACGTAGAGCGTGAAGTGGGGCGATTTCATATCAAATTGAAGCGGCGCAAGCTTCAACTCCTCCTGCCAGGCCGCGTCCGCCTCCGCTTCGGTGATGTAGCCTGCCTGCACCATCAGCCCCAACACCACTGCCTGACGATTTCTGGCCCGGTCTTTTTGTGTGTAGGGGTCATAGTAGGCAGGTAACTGGGGCAGCCCCGCCAACAGCGACGCTTCGCCCAGCGTTAGCTCGCTAGGCTCTTTGTTGAAATAAGTCTCCGCGGCCGCGGCGATGCCATAAGCCAGGTTGCCGTAGTAAATCTCGTTGAGGTAAAGCTGGAGGATTTCCTCTTTTTCATAGTTGCGGCTGATCTCGTTGGCGAGAATGGCTTCTTTGACCTTGCGCGAGATGGTCTGTTCCGGCGAAAGCAAGACCATCTTGACCAACTGCTGCGGAATGGTCGACGCGCCGGAGACAATGTCTCGTTCCAGCACCGCGTAATAGAGTGCGCGCGCCAGCGCGATGGGGTCTACCCCGTTATGGCGGTAAAAGTTGGCATCTTCGGTGGCGATTGTCGCCTGGATCAAGTAGGGCGAAATCTTGTCCAGCGTTACCTCGGTGCGCCGCCCCCCATCGGGTTCACTGACATCAAAGGTTTCAGTGAGCAGATTGCCCTCGCGGTCGAGGATGCGCGTGCTCTGAAATTGACTCGCCTCCGCCTTTAGTTCATACCACTCTGGCAGGTCAGCCGCGTAGGCAATGGCGGCATAGCCAATCAACAGCGTCCCAAAAGTGAAGGCTGCCAGGGCTATGAACGCCAAGACGCCGCCCAGGAGGCCGCTTCGAAAGGAACTGCCGCCGCTGCGTGGACGGCGGCTGCGCGCTGGGCGCACACGCGGCGGCTGTGGGGGTGTTTTTTCACGCGGTTGAAGATCAAATCGTCCCATAATGTTTATAACTGTCCAAGCCTATCGGCATCTTACCTTCTCATGAAGTTCCAAACCGAGCCATTCTACCACTCGCGCGCCACAGCGGCTTATTCAGTGGGCGTATTTAGCGGGCTTACTTCGATGGGCTTACGGCCATGACCACGGCAGCGTGTTTTGATAGACCCAGGCCGCGGTATGCCACACTTGCAACGCCACCAGCGGCGCAAACCCACGTACAATCCACTGTGTATCTTTATCTTCTTCAAGTTCAAGGCGTGGCAGCGCGCCAATCAGCCACAGGGTCGATGCAATCGAGGCCAGGCTGAACAGGTCCCAATCGCGCTGCCCGCCATAGTCGGGGTTCCACACGACGATCAAGAGCAGATGGCCCAGCGCGGCGATCATCCAAAAACGGCCCACGCGGCGCTGAAGATCGTGCTGGGTGCGCGGGGCCGCGCCGTTCTGTCGCCGCCCGGCTCGCCAGCGCCACAGCCCCAACCAGGCGAGGCTGGGCAGCACGACCGGCGCAACCAGCGCAATCTGATTGAGCAAATCGCGTACATGGGGCCAACTCAGTAGGGTATACGCTTCCCAGCGTGTGCGCGTTTCCCACAGCGGCACAAACCAACTGGCATCGCCGCCGCCGGGCTGGTCGATGGTCATCAGCGCGTGCAGCCCATGCTGCCCCGCTTCCATCAGCCAGATAGTCCCCCCGGCGACCAGCGCCATGGGCAGCGCAATCGCCGCCAGGTTTTTCAGGAAGCTGTTTGTCAAAATGCCTGATAAAGTACGCGAAGACAAGACGCTGGACACGGGGCCATTGGTTCCCCCGCCGCCCTGCCCCCGCACTGTCCATCCTACATAGACTGCCCATCCTACATAGAGCAGCGACGGCCCCAACACAACCGTGCTGGGGTGGGTGGCGTTGGTCAGCGCCAGCACCAGCGCGGTCAGCCAAAGCGGTGTCTTGCCCCCCAGCGTGCGCGCGCCGAGCCACAAATAGAGCAGGATGCCCGCCGCGGCAAAGCTGTAATTCTCGATATAGCCGAAAAAGAGCTGGATCAGCCCCAGCGACGCCAACAGCCCGTAGACCAACCAAGCAGGCGCCCACTTCACTTCCACGCATACCCCGATGGCCGCGGCCAGGTAGATCATCCCCGCGATGGGGCTTAAGAGACGGTAGACCGGCATGGCGTCTTGCCAGCCGAACGGTTCATGCAGCGCCAGCCAGACGCGGCTGTGTAAAAAGACGTCGAGCGGCGCTTGCCAGGAGTGGGTCAGGCGCAGGCTGGGGTCGGGCCAGGCAATGGTGCGGTTGAGGATGTACGCGTCGCCCCAGCGGGTGTGAACAATCGGCCACAGGTAGAACGCCGCCGCCAGCAGCAGCGACGGCCCGATCAACCAGACCCACGGGCGCACACGCGCTGCACGCCGCGGCAGGTCAGGTGACCAGGCTTGCGGCAGCCAGGCCCACTCCACAAGCCCCAGCACGATCACCACGCCCGCCCAAAACAGCGGCGCGGGCAAGTAGGTGATCGGCCACAGCCCCCACCAGGCCGCCTCTGCGCTCTCTGGGGGTGGGATGGCTTCGGCTGTGGGCGGCAGGGTGCGCACGTACCAATGGAGGAGAAGCAGCGCCACCGCGATCCCGTGCAGCCCCGCGACCAGGCGGCGCGTTGACGGGGGTCTCTGCTGGGGCCTGCTCGCGGTCATGGATGGGCTTGGGCCAGGTGTGCCGTGAACCACTCCAGATTGCGCCGAATCGCATCGGCCAAAAGCCGCGGCTCGTCGATGGCGTGGCCCTGGCGTGGGTAGATGTAGAGGTTCACCGGAACCCCGCAGCGCTCCAACGCGGTGTAATATTGTAGCCCTTGCTCAAGCGGCACGCGTGCATCCGCGTCGCCATGTTGGATGAGGGCCGGTGTCTTGACCCGATGCGCTTGATAGAGCGGGCTGCGTGCATGGTACAGTTCGGGGTCTTGCCAGGGTTCGGCGCGGAAGTAGTCGGGGATGAAGCTGGGAATGTCCGATGTGCCGACGAAACTAACCAAATTGGTCACTGCCGCGCCAATCGACGCGGCGCGGAAGCGGTCGGTCTGAGTGATGGTCCAACTGGTCATGAAGCCGCCATAGCTCCAGCCGCAGATGCCCAGCCGGTCGGGGTCTGCAATGCCTTGCTCGATCACTGTGTCTACGCCCTGCATCAGATCGCGGAAATCGCCGCCGCCCCAATCGCGCAGGTTGGCCTGGCGGAAGGCCGCGCCGTAGCCGCCGCTGCCGCGCGGGTTGCAGCGCAGCAGCGCGACGCCGCGCTCGACCAGCGCAGCCGGTGTGTAATAGTAGGGGTGACCGGCAAATTGGCGCTGAAAGACACCGGCAGGCCCGCCGTGGACGTGCAGCAGCAGCGGCAGCTTGCCGTCGCGCGCTGCATCGTAGTCCGCGGGCAGATACAAGATGCCCTCGATGGTCAACCCGTCGGGCGTCTGCCATTGCAGCAGGCGCACTTGGGGCAGCGGCCCTTGTGGATAGGTCGGGCTTTGAGGCCGGGCAATTTGTTGGGGCGCGCTGCCCGCGGCCAAATCCGCCAGGTAGACGCTCTGCGGCTCGGTGAAATCTTCCATGACCAGGGCTGCTTGGCCGCTGCGGTTGAGGTGCGCCACGCTGATCAACCGATTCGGCGCGATGAGCGGCCTTGGGTCGCCGCCATCCACTGGCAGCGCAAGGAGTTCGCTGACGATGCCGCGCTCGTTCTTGACATAAACGCTGCTGCTGTCGGGCGACCAGCCGACGATGAGGGGATTCTCATCGCTGACCTGGGCCAACGCTTGCGGATCGCCTCCATCAGCAGGGAAGAGGTGAACACGCTCGCGCCACTGCCAGGGCCGCGCGTCATCGCTCACCTGGCACGCGATCCACGCGCCATCAGGCGAGTAGGTGGGGTTCGGGTCGGTCGCGCCAATCTCCCCCCGATCGACCAGGGGAGGCACACCGTTGCCGTCCGGCTCGACCGCTACGGTCGCCAGCCGCATCTTGGGCCAAGTCTCCAAGTAGGGGGTGGGCTGATGGGTGAACGCCAGGGCGCGGCCATCCGGCTGCCAATCGAAGGCGGTTACATGCAAACGCCCCTCGGTCAACCGGCGCACGCGCGGCAGCGCGTCCATCTGTGCAGCGGGCGTTTCGGGCAGCGTTAGCTGATATAAATGGGCAAAATCCTCATCCACGCGCCAATGGCGCACATCCTCGCGGCGTTTGCGCTTGGCCTCCTGTTCCTCATCCCAGGGCACGCTGGTAAACGCAATCGAGCGGCTGTCGGGGCGCCAGGCAAAGCGGGTGACCGCGCCGCGGATGCCGTTCTCTTTGCCGGTGATGGGCCACGGTTCGCCCCCGTGCGCGGGCATGATCCACAGCCCCGGCTTGCCTGTTGGCTCGGTCGGGCGGAGGAAGGCGATCCACATGCCGTCTGGACTCCAGCGCGGCTGTGACGCGTCTTCGACCCCGGTCAGCGCCCGCGGGGCCGCGCCTGGACTGGCTAAATAGAGGGTGCGGCGAAATTCGCTGGCTTCATCGGTCAAGTATGGACGGCGCACCGTATAGAGCACGCGGCCATCCGCCGCGATGTCCACATGCTCGATGAGCGGGTAATGGATGAGGGTGTCTGCTTGCCAAATGGGTTCAGGCATGATCGTGCCTCGCATACAGGTGGGTGCGCGTGCAGGCGCAGGGGTTAGCCTTGGTTGAGCAGCCGCCGGAAGCTGCGCAGCCCGTACCAGTTGCAGAGCGCAGCAAAGGCGATCAACACCACGAGGTTGAGCAGGTGGGGCAGCGCGCCCGTGCCAAAGAGCGACTGGCGCAGTCCATCGACCACATAGGTCGTCGGGTTCAGGTAGGCAAAGGCGCGCATCCACAGCGGCATGGCGTCAAGCGGGTAGAGCGCGTTAGAGAGAAACAGCAAGGGCAGGTTGAGCACAAAGAGCAGCATATGGTAGCCGCCGGTCGAGCGGCTGCGCGCGGCCACGCCGTTGCTAAAGCCCACAAAGGCCATCACATAGAGCACCAGGTAGACCAGCGCCAAGATCAGCCCGAAGAAACCGCCGTTCATGCGCGCGCCAAAGAGCAGCGCAATCACCAGGATAATGGCCGATTGCAGCAGCGTCTTGACCAAGCCGCTGCCGGTCGAGGCCAGGAGGATGCTCATGCGCGGGATGGGCGCGACAAAATACTCTTTGATAATGCCCTTGATCTTCTCTTCCAGCAGCGTCATGCCGCTGTTGACCGCGCCGCTCAACGCGGTCAGGGCAATGATGCCGGGCGTGATGAAGGCCAAGTAGCTGTCTGCGCCGAGCAGATCCACATCGACCACCCGCTCCATGCCCAAGCCAAAGGTCGCCACCCACAGCAGCGGCCAGCCGAGCGTTCCGCCGATTTCCATGCTGTTGGTGCGGAATTTATACAGATGTTTGCGAAAGATCACCCATGCCCCGCGCCAAAGCGCTTGCCAATCCTCGCTGGGGGTGGCTAGGCGGCTTCCTGCATAGAGCGTTGAAGGGTTGTCCAGTTGGCTTTGCATCATCTCTCCAGACTATCAAGTTGCGACGATCTGTGCGCCGGGTTGCCTTGTGGCTGCCCTGAGCTGCATCGGGCATCTACGTAGGGCATCCGTCTTGCGCACGCGGTACAGTGTACCAACGCAGCGGATGAATGAAAAACGCGCGACAAACGGAAACGACGCAGAGGAAACAGCGATAAATTGAACAGCGCCCAATGGGGTCGATTCGTTGCGCTTCGGGCCAAGGTGGGGTAGAGTTAGGGGCGGATTTGCAGCGCACAGCCGCCCTGACCATTTTCCCGCCACCAATACGAAAGCCTGAGGAAGGAAGATGTCTCCAGCGCAACCGCGTCTTGGTATGGTCCAAATCGGCGTCATTGTCTTGACCGTCGCGACGGCAATCATCCACTTCATTCTGGCTCTTATTCTGGCTTTCGACAGGCTTTTCATCGCCAATGCGCTGGGCTATCTGGCCTTGGTGGCTGCGCTCTATGTGCCGGTGCGTGCGCTGGACCCTTACCGCAACTTGGCGCGCTGGGGGCTGCTGTTCTATACGTCGATCACCGTGGTCGCCTGGGTTTTGATCGGCGTTCGTTCCCCCATTGCCTATATCGACAAGGCGATTGAACTGCTGTTGATCGTATTGCTGGTGGTCGATTGGCAGCAGCGCCGCCGCTGATGCCCAGCCGCTGGATTGGGCGCGTTTGCCGTGGGCTTATGGGCATGTTGACAGGCAAAGGTTAGGCGAAAGTTGGCCGTACATAAAGAACATGTGAATAATAACATGTGAAAATTTGCGCGAGTAAAAGCGCAACTGCTATAATCCAGCCACCAAAGACCGGCTGCCGCCTAGCGCCCAGCCACACAGACGCGATGGGATACCCTCTTGGGGCGTGAATGCGCGCTGCTCCGTTGCAAGCACATCGTTGTGTCGACACAGGGACGGTGTAGCCTCGTGAGGGTGTAGACTCAGTGAAGCCGGTCGGGGGGCGCTCCGTGCGCAGCGTTGCGTACGCCGAAGCTGTGCACGCCGTTGCAAAGATGTTACGAGTCTCATGAGACAACCACGGATCGATCTACGCAAACTAACGCAGACCTTCCTGGTTGTTTTGTTTTTACCTACTGTCGCGGCCATTGCCCTTGATTTGTGGCTCGACATGTTGCCATTCGTAACATTGATCGTGATTTTGGTGCTGTTTCCGCTCGCCACGTTTTTGATCAGTCGGACGGCTCTACAGGAGTTGGACCGGATCATCCAGGAGGTAGCTCCTCCGCTGCCCGAAGGTGAGTCCGAGGCTGAATTTCCAGAGCCGTCTTGAACATCTGTTTTGAGCAGCCGTCCTGGCTAACAGTCTTCCGTCATTTGCGTAAAGCAAAATTCAAACGACGCCGGCAGTTGCCTATGCACTGCCCAGAATTCAAAGGGAACCGGACCCATGGAATCCATCCAGAACTTTTTCAAGAATCTCTGGGAGAGATTCAAGGCTTGGGTAGAAGCCAATCCTCGTCGGGCCGCGATTTACGGTGGTGCTATCTTTCTCCTCATCATCAGCTTCTTCGTGCCCGTTCCTGAACCGCATGTGTCGCTGGCGGGTGAACCGATTTTGGAGAATGGACCGGCGTGGCTCACCAATTCGCTGTTGACGACCTTCATCGTCGACATCGTTGTGATCCTCCTGGCCGTTACCGCCACCGCGCGTATGCAGTTGATCCCCTCTGGTTGGCAAAACTTTATGGAGATGGTGCTTGAGTATCTCTACGGCCTCTCCGAGACCATTGCCGGCCCGTATGTGCGCAAGTTCTTCCCCTGGGTCGCCACCATCTTCATCTTCGTGATCATCAGCAACTGGTCGGGCTTGATTCCCGGCATGGGGAGCATTGGTTTCATCCACAGCGCGCCCCACGGCGAACCTGTGGAAGCAGAGGGCGAGGCTCACGCCCAAGCGCTTGAGCAGCGTCTGGCGATGGTAGATGGCAACCTGACCATTGCCGCGCCGGTCGCGGTGGAGGCTGCACCCGCGGCAGCCACAGAGGGCGAGGGGTACATGGTGCCCTTGTTCCGCGCACCGAGCGCCGACTTTAACATGACCTTTGGTCTGGCGATTGTGGTGATGGTCATGGTGCAGGTGTGGGGCGTGCGCGCTTTGGGCGCGGGGTACTTTGGCAAGTTCTTCGTTTGGCAAGGTGAAACCGGCTTTATGAAGGGGGTCAATGCCTTCGTTGGCTTCCTGGAGTTGATTTCCGAGTTCTCCCGTCTGCTGGCGTTTGGCTTTCGTCTTTTTGGCAATGTCTTTGCCGGTGAAATTATGCTGGCGACGCTTGCCTTCTTGATTCCCTTCCTCGTGCCGATTCCCTTCTACGTGCTAGAGATCTTCGTCGGCTTTGTCCAGGCGTTGGTCTTCATGATGCTGGCGTTGGTCTTCTGGTCTGTGGCGATGATCAGCCACGGTCATGAGGAGCATCACGACGGTGAGCATCACGCCGTGGAGACCCACGACGCGGGCGTCGAAGGCGCGGCGGCCGGCACAGCCGGGAGCTAGCTCGCTGTATTTTTCTCTGTGACGTTCTCTGGGCGCACCTTTTGCGCCTTGCCGGTCTTTGCGCCGGACTTTTAACACAACAACTAAGCACAAGAACCATTTAATTCAGAACTAAGGAGCATTCAAATGGACGCAGCCGCAATGAAGGAACTCGGTGCCGCTCTCGCGATCGCGATTGGGACCATCGGCCCGGGCATCGGCATCGGTTTGATCGGTTCGAAGGCGATGGAGGCGATTGGCCGCAATCCCGAAGCTGCCGGTACAGTGCAGACCAACATGATTCTGGCGATTGCGTTCGCCGAGTCCATGGGTATTTTCGCTTTGGTTATTGCGCTGCTGGTCAAGTTCGTCTAGTCGAACCCGCCTGGTCTGTCGAAGGTTTTGTTGGGCTACAGCCGGCAAATCGCTTGATAGACCACATAGTCTCAGGGGAGGCTTACCTTGGAACAATTAGGGATTAGCTGGGGCCTTCTTATCTCGCAAATCGTCAACTTTTTGCTGCTGGTTGTCATTCTGCGCCTGGTTCTTTATCAACCGGTGTTGAATATGCTGGACCGGCGCAAGGAGCGGATCGCCCAGAGCATGCGCGACGCCGAACGCGTGGCTGCTGCCGCGCAGGAAGCTGAGGCCGACAAGGCCAGGACGCTGGAGGCTGCTCGCCGCGAAGCGCAAGAGATCCGCGCCCAGGCTACACGCGATGCCGAGCGCATTGCGCAAGAGATTCGCAGCCGGGCCGAGCAAGAAGCGACCGAGATTCGGATGAAGGCGCAAGAAGACGCCGAGAAGCAATCACAGACTATCTTGGCCGATGCCAACAAGCAGATCGCGGATCTGGCGATCCTCGCCACCGAGCAACTCTTGGGGCGCGAGTTGGCAAAGAAAGACGAGCAGCAACGCTTTGTCACCGAATTCCTGGCCCAGCAGGGCGGGGGCGCATCCTAAATGAGCAACAAACAGGCGCAAGCGCAACGCTATGCCCAGGCTGTTTACCAGGCGATGCTGCAACGGTGGCAGTCTGCGCTGAATGAAGTGAAAACTGTACTCAGCCAGGATCAGGCGCTGTACGCCTTGGTGATGGACGGCAGCAAAGACTTCAACGAACGCGCGCAGGCGCTGGAAGCTGCCCTGCCCAAGGATCTGCCTGCCGAAGTGAAGAACCTGGTCCTGCTGCTGCTGCAAGAGAATGACTTGGATCTGCTCGATGAGGTCGGCACAGCGTTGACACAGGTCGGCAGCGGCCAGCAAGCGCCGATCAAGGCCGAGGTTGTCAGCGCGGCCGAACTGTCCGAGAAGGACAAGGAAGCCATGCGCGCGGCCCTCAGCAAGCAGTTTGGCGAAGGGTTGGTCTTTACCTTCCGTGTCGACCCTGCGTTGATGGGCGGTCTGCGTGTCCGCGTCGGCGACCGGCTGATCGATACATCGGTCGCCAGCCGCTTGGCTACGCTGCGCGAGTCGTTCGCCACTGCCGTGCGCTAGGGATCTACTGCATGATGCGGTAAACCGCCCTAGCGACAGGCTCCTGTGATGAATGCAATGATATGACTCGTCTATAAGGCGCATCGGATTAAGGAGTGGGGGCCACGTCGCTAGGTTGACGGTGGTAGAGTTGACAGAGACGGGGTTGGCGGTGTGGTATGATGGGCACACGCTCAAATTGATAAATTGACTGGTGACTGAGCATGTGTCCCGCCATCAGCCGCAACGCCCCGAGTCCTGGCGTCAGCGCACACCCTGCAACCATGCAGATGTTGCCTTCGGGTGACCTGCATGGTTGTTTGGATACTTGCTTGTTTAGGAGGAACACGTAATGGCTGTCGAAACGAAAGATCTTGCGTCCGTACTAAGGGACCAGATTCTCAACTTCAAACCCGCGCCCAGCCAAGTGGATGTGGGCGAGGTGACTGAAGTAGGTGACGGTATCGCCCTGGTGTCGGGTTTGCGCGGTGCAATGGCCGGTGAACTGTTGGAATTTACCAAGAACGGCACACTGGGCATGGCGTTGAACCTGAACCCGGATACCGTCGGTATCATGATTATGGGTGAGTATCAGAACATCGAGGAAGGCGACCTGGTGCGCAGCACGGGCCGCATCGCCTCGGTGCCGGTTGGCGATGCCCTGATTGGGCGCGTCATCAACGCCGTCGGCCAGCCCATCGACGGCAAAGGCCCAATTGAGAGCGATAAGTATCGCAATATTGAGCGCATCGCCCCTGGTGTGATTATGCGCCAGCCGGTGAATGTGCCTGTGCAGACGGGTATCACCGCCATCGACGCTTTGATCCCGATTGGTCGCGGCCAGCGCGAGTTGATCATTGGTGACCGCCAAACCGGTAAGACCGCCATCGCGATCGACACCATCATCAACCAAAAGGGCAAAGACCTGATCTGCATCTACGTCGCCATCGGCCAGAAGCAGTCCAGTGTGGCCCAGGTGGTGGCGACGTTGGAGAAGTACGGCGCAATGGAGCACACCATCGTCGTCTCCGCTGCGGCGTCTGACCCGGCCGCGTTGCAGTACATGGCGCCCTATGCTGGTTGCGCCATCGGCGAAGAGATCATGGAGAGCGGGCGCGATGCGCTCATCGTCTATGACGACCTCTCCAAGCACGCCCAAGCGTACCGCCAGGTAGCGCTGTTGCTGCGCCGCCCGCCGGGACGTGAGGCGTACCCCGGTGACGTCTTCTATCTGCACAGCCGTCTGCTCGAACGTGCGGCCCGCCTGGCCGACGAGCACGGCGGCGGCAGCTTGACGGCGCTGCCGATCATCGAAACGCAAGCGGGTGACGTGTCGGCCTACATTCCGACCAACGTCATTTCAATTACCGATGGGCAGATCTTCTTGGAAAGCGACCTCTTCTATGCCGGTATTCGCCCGGCCTTGAACGTCGGTATTTCTGTGAGCCGCGTAGGCGGCTCTGCCCAGACCAGGGCTATGAAGAAGGTGGCCGGTCGTCTCAAGTCACAACTCAGCCAGTTCCGCGAGCTGGCCGCGTTTGCCCAGTTCGGCAGCGACTTGGACCCGGTGACCCAGCGCCAGCTTGACCGTGGCCGCCGTATGCAGGAGCTGTTGAAACAGCCCCAGTATCAGCCGGTCCCGCTGTACCAGCAGGTGATCAGCATCTGGTCGGTCAACAACGGCTTCGTGGACCAGGTCCCCGTTGCCGACGTGAAGCGATGGGAGGCCGAGATGCACCAGTACCTCGACGCCAACCATCCCGAGATCGGCCAAACGCTCATGCGCACCCTGGATCTAAGCGATGAAACCATGGAATCGCTACGTTTGGCGCTGGCGGACTTCAACAGTACTTGGAGTCCTAGCAACGAATAGGCAATCCGGCGCAAGGTAGCCGCTGACGGGTCACCCATCACCGGCTGCCTTGCGCTTGCCCCAGATCAGACTGCCACAATCGGCACGGCGCTCCACTGTGCACATTCATTGTGCTCATTGATTGCGTTCATTGACAGGGTCATTGACTGCAGCGTGGGGCCGGCAAGGTAGTCTAAATCGTGCGTGGCGACGGTGCTGCCGTTGCCCAAGAGAGACGAGGGTTGCACCTTGGCTAGTACACGAGAAATCCGACGGCGTATTCGCTCCGTCACAAATATTGCGCAAGTCACCAAGGCGATGGAGGCCGTATCTGCGGCCAAAATGCGCAAGGCACAGCAGCAAGTGCTGTCCACGCGTCCCTATGCCCAGGAAGCGCACGAGGTGCTCTCCTACATCGCCCGGCTGCCTGCCATCGAAGACACGCTCAGCCCGCTGATCCAGCAACGGGCCACCATCAACCGCGTGGGCATCCTGCTGGTTACCGCAGACCGCGGGTTGGCCGGCGGCTTCAATGCCAATGTAATTCGCCGCGCGGCACTCTATATGCGCGAGCGGCGGCAGCAAGGCGCGGAGGTCGAAGTCGTGACGGTTGGGCGCAAGGGACGCGATTGGCTGTTGCGCTATGACCCGGTGATTCGGGCCGAATTTACCGGCCTGCCCGATTCGCCGACCACAGCCGACGTCGGCCCGATCACGCGTGTCTTGGTCGATGATTTCACGACAGGTCACTTCGACGAAGTGGTGATGATTTATACGGACTTTGTCAACACCATCCGCCAAGTACCGGTAGTGTCAAAGTTATTGCCCATTGAACCCGCGGAACCCACGGTGACAATGGCGCCTGAATATATATTCGAGCCGACGCCCGAAGCGGTCTTAAGCGAAGTGCTCTATGGCTTTACGGAAGTGCAAATTCTGCAAGCGTTATACGAATCGATCGCCAGTGAACATTCCGCGCGCATGGTTGCCATGCGGAACGCTACGGATGCGGCGAATGAGTTGATCGATACGCTGACACTCACCTATAACAAGGCGCGTCAGGAAAGCATTACGAGCGAACTCATGGATATCGTGGGCGGCGTGGCTGCCTTGGAAGCGGCATAGCGAGAAACACAAGCGCGTAGATTCTGACTAGGAGGCCCAGAGTGGCTACAGAACTGGTAGGTACAGTCCAAAGCGTCATCGGCCCGGTGGTCGACTTTGTCTTCCCCGAAGGCGAGCTGCCCGAAATTTACGACGCCGTGCTCGTCGACATGGGGGACCTCGGTGGCGTTCAGACCTTTGAAGTTGCCCAGCAGTTGGGCGATAACGTAGTGCGTGCGGTGTCGATGGGGTCCACCGACGGCCTGCGCCGCGGTATGCGGGCCGTTTCCTACGGCCAGCCCATCACCGTACCGGTAGGCCCGGCGACCCTGGGGCGCGTCTTCAATGTGACAGGCGACCCCATCGACGGTAAGGGACCGGTCGAGACGGACAGTCGGCTGCCGATTCACCGTCACCCACCGGCCTTTGAAGAGCAGGCGACACAGGCCGAACTCTTTGAGACCGGCGTGAAGGTCATTGACCTGATCGCCCCCTTTACCCGTGGTGGTAAGACGGGCATCTTCGGCGGCGCAGGCGTGGGTAAGACCGTTGTGATTCAGGAACTGATCCACAACGTCGCCGAATTCCACAGCGGTTACTCGGTCTTCGCCGGTGTGGGCGAGCGCAGCCGTGAGGGCAACGACCTCATGCGCGAAATGATCGAGTCCGGCGTGATGGCTTCAACAGTGATGGTCTTCGGCCAGATGAACGAGCCGCCCGGTGCGCGCCTGCGCGTTGGGTTGACCGGCGTCACCATGGCCGAATACTTCCGCGATGAAGGGCGCGATGTGCTGCTCTTTATCGACAATATCTTCCGCTTCGTGCAGGCAGGTTCCGAGGTGTCTTCTCTCTTGGGCCGCTTGCCGAGCGCCGTGGGGTACGCGCCGACGCTGGGTACCGACATGGGTGACCTGCAAGAGCGCATTACCTCAACCCGCAAGGGGTCGATTACGTCCATGCAGGCTGTCTATGTGCCCGCCGACGACTACACCGACCCGGCCCCGGCGACGACCTTTGCCCACTTGGACGCGACGATCACGCTCCAGCGCTCGCTGGCCGAGCAGGCGCTCTTCCCCGCGGTGGACCCGCTGGGTTCGACCAGCCGGATTCTCGACCCGCTGATCGTGGGCGATGAGCATTACGACGTCGCTCGCCAGGTGCAGCAGACCTTGCAGCGCTACCGCGACCTGCAAGACATCATCGCCATTCTCGGCGTTGAAGAATTGAGCGAAGACGACAAACTGATCGTGCAGCGTGCGCGCAAGATCCAGCGCTTCTTGACCCAGCCGATGTTCGTGGCCGAACAGTTCACGGGCACACCGGGCAAGTATGTGAAGATCGAGGACAACGTGCGCGGCTTCCGCGAGATTCTCGACGGCAAGCATGACGACCTGCCGGAAGCGGCTTTCTACATGGTCGGCACCATCGAAGAGGCTGTGGAGAACGCTGAGCGCCTCCGCGCCGGGAGCTAACCGCCATGCCCATTCACGTCGATATTGTCACACGCGACCGCCGGTTGATCTCCGACGATGTCGATCTGGTGACATTGCCCGGAGTTTCGGGCCAGATGGGTGTCATGCGCGGCCACGCGCCGCTGCTTTCGACGTTGGACATCGGCGAGATCGTCCTGCACAAGGGCAACGCCACCGAGTACATCGCTGTTGGCGGCGGCGTGGTGGAGGTGCGCCCCGACAAGGTGACTGTCTTGGCCGAAGTGGCCGAACAGGCCGATGAGATCGACGAGGAGCGCGCCAACGCCGCGCGTGAGCGGGCGCGCCAACTGCTGGCGGAGAACCCGCCCGTCGAACGCCGCGTGGTCATCGAGGCGGCGCTGCGCCGTTCCAACTTGCGGCTGCGCGTGGCGCAACGGCGTCGACGCCGGCCCCAGCGTCCGGGGCCGACGTTCGAAGAGGCCGGCGAATAGCGCGGCGGCCAGTTGGCCCACCGGCGCGAGCAAGCTTACTTCGCACCGGGTTCCTACACGGGGCCCGGTGCTTTTTTGACTGGAAAATTGACCGGGCCGTTTGGTGAGGTGGGAGGGCGCTGCTATAATGGCCCAATCGTATGCTCCACTATCTTTACCTTGGCCGTCTATACTTTGGCCCGTCTATACCTTGGCCTGTCTATCTCAACCTGTTGTGCCAATCTGCTGTGCAAAACCAGTCGCGCTGATGCGAAAAATTACTCAAATCACTCTCCAACCTTGCCGGATGTGTGGTACGATTGATGGTTGGGCGGGCCGGTGTCTGCCCTGAGCAGGAACCGGTGCGCGTGCACATGACAAACGCTTATGCGTTCTGGGCTTGTGCGTTCCGCATCAGCAGCAGATCGATCGTCAGCGGGTAGATCAGTAGGGGATAGATCTGCTGAGGTAGATCGTCGGGGAGGGCGCTTGCGCATGAAAAACAAGATCACGCGGGTGAGCTTGTGAGGACGATGTAGAAAACTATGCTTCAAAAACACATCGGAATTGATTTGGGCACAGTCAATGTGCTCGTCCACGTCAAAGGGCGTGGCATTGTCATGCACGAGCCGTCGGTGGTCGCCATCCGCCTGCGTGACAACAAAATGGTCGCGGTGGGGCACGAGGCCTATGACATGCTGGGCCGCACGCCGGAGAGCATCGAAGTCGCGCGCCCCATGCGCGACGGGGTGATCGCCGACTTTGTCGTGACCGAGGCCATGCTGCGCTACTTCATTCAGGCCATCGTCGGCTCGCTCAACCCACTGCTGCGCAGCCCCTTGTTCAAGCCCAAGGTAATGATCAGCACCCCCAAAGGCGTAACAAGCGTGGAAGAGCGCGCGGTACACGACGCGGCCATGCAAGCGGGCGCGGGCGCGGCCTATCTGATCCCGGAGCCTTTGGCCGCAGCCTATGGCGCGGGGCTGCCCATCGGCACGCCCACGGGCAACATGGTGGTGGACATGGGCGGCGGCACGACCGAAGCCGCGGTCGCCTCCATGTATGACATTGTCGTCTGGAGCAGCGTGCGCGTGGGCGGCAACCGTTTTGACGAGTCCATCGTCAACTATGTGCGCAAGAAGTACAATCTGCTGATCGGCGAGCAGACCGCGGAGGAGATCAAGATCGGCATCGGGTCGGCGCTGCCGCTGGAGGATGAGCGCAGCATGGAGGTGCGCGGGCGCGACCAAGTGACGGGCCTGCCCAAGATCATGCAGATCACCAGCAGCGAAGTCACCGAAGCGATCCAAGAGCCGCTGCAAGCGGTGATCAGCACCGTGCGCGCCACGTTGGAAAAGACGCCGCCCGAACTGGCCGCGGACATCATCGACCGCGGCATGGTCATGACCGGCGGCGGCTCACAACTGCGCAATATTGCCCAGTTGATTACCCAGGAAACAGGCGTGCCCGCCTACGTGGCCGAAAATCCCATTGCCTGTGTGGCTTTGGGCGCAGGGCGTGCGCTGGAAAATTACGAGATCATGCGCCGGAGCTTGCCCATCGTTCCGAGCTAGGCCCGAAATTAGCATACGATTTGCCCGCGTTGCGCCTCCGTTTCGCCTGCGCGGGTTCTTTTTTGCCTCATCTTCCGTTGAGATCGTACCCAAATGGCGCGCACTCCTGTTTTAAATTTTGACGTTTGCCGTGCATTGGTTACAATTTAATCTAATCTTAAGGATTATGGCAGATTTATCCTGCCTTGGTTTGATGAACTTATTCTGGATCAACCCTTCATCTCTGCCCAAAGAGGTTCCAACGTGATACGTGAAGCTGTCGCGACGCAAGCTGCGCCCGCGGCGGTCGGTCCTTACTCCCAGGCCATCCGCGCTGGAGAACTTGTCTTCGCGTCTGGGCAAATAGGACTCGATCCGTCGTCGGGCAAGCTGCGCGAGGGGCTGGAAGCGCAGACGCGCCAGGCGCTGGCGAATCTGCGCGCGGTGTTGGAGGCAGCGGGCTTGACGATGGGCGATGTGGTCAAGACGACGATCTTCATCGTCGATATCGGCCAATTCGCCACCGTCAATGCGATCTATGGGGAGGCGTTCTCGTCCCCTCCACCGGCACGCAGCACAGTACAAGTCAGTGCGCTGCCGTTGGGGGCATTGGTCGAGATTGAGGCGATCGCCGTGCGTGGCCTAGCGGCAGCGGAGCCGGACTAGGCGCGGACGGTGTAGAGGGATGCTTGGCCTTGCGACATTGGCCGCCCATGGCTGATCGAGCGATGGTGCTGGGTCACGATGGCCGGTCGACGGATGAATGGCGTGCGGTCAAGGCTGAATTGGTGCTTTGGATTGGTTTGCCACTATA
>CAZZNG010000072.1:0-21732 GCA_964655505.1 uncultured Litorilinea sp.
AACTTAGAGCGAATGGCGAAGATCGTCAGTGTGCTGGATGCCGACTTGGGCCTGTAACTCGACGTGGCGGGCGAGAAACTCTTCCTGGTGGATGAGATGGGCGCTATTCTCGACGACATCACCGCGGCCGCGCTCATGCTCGAATTAGGGCTGCAATCTCACCCCGGCAGCAACGTTGTCGTGCCGGTCACCATGCCCAACAGCTTTGATATTATTGCCGGTTGGCGGCACGGTCAGATCAGACGCATCAGCAACAATCTGCAAAGCCTCATGCGCGCCGCGGCCAATCCCGATGTGCTGTTCGGCGCGGATGGCGCGGGCAGTTTCATCTTTCCCGCCTTCCACCCAACCGTGGACGGGATGATCGCTGCGGCCAAACTGCTTGAATATCTCGCCAAATACCGCCGGGACATTGCCAAATACGCCATTCAAGTCAGCGAAATTGTGCGCTATCTGCCGCCCTTCCATCTGGCCGAAGCCGCGGCCAACTGTCCCGCCAATGCCAAAGGCGCGGTCATGCGCCAACTCAACGAGCAGTATGGCATGCACAACGACAACAACATCGAGGGGGTGCGCATCCAGCTTGCCCAGGGAGAGTGGGTGCATATTGCGCCCCACCCGGACGCGCCCTACTTTAGCATCGTGGCCGAAGCAGGCACGCTTGCACGCGCACAATCTCTCGTCGAAGAACACCATTTCTTACTAGAGCAGATGCTCGCGGTTGCACAAGGTTAACCATGACCGACAACACTTCAAACCCATCAGAATCCGAAACCAGCGCGCCGGTCGAGGTGACGCTGGAATCGCCGGAAGCCACCCACGCAGCCGGTGAACGCCTGGGACGCCACGCCACGCCCGGCCAAGTGATTGCGCTGCATGGCAATCTGGGCGCGGGCAAGACCACCCTTACCCAGGGCATCGCCGATGGGTTGGGCATCGACGACCGCGTTACCAGCCCGACATTTACCCTGGTGAACGACTATACCGCCGGTCACCGCAGGCTGCGCCTGGTCCACATTGACACCTACCGGCTGGGCGATGCGTCCCCCATCGCGCTGCGCGAGGCCGGAACCTTCGGCCTGGAAGAGATCCTCGCCCTCGCCGCGGAGCCTGCAGGCAAAGCCCTGGGCAGCGTCGTGGTGATCGAATGGGCGGAGCGAGTCAGCGCGCTGCTGCCGCCCGACCACCTGCGCGTCGAACTGGCGATCCCCGCTCATGCGCCAGACACCCGCGTGCTCACCCTGCAGGCTCATGGGCCGCAAAGCGCCGCGCTCTTGGCCGCGTGGCAGGCGGACGACGACTAGCCAGCGCGCTTCAACCCAGCCACAAAAAAGACCGGCCCCTTTAAGATGAGGAGCCGGTCTTTTTGGATCAGCCGTCGAGCGCCTGCGCTAGGTCGGCAATCAGGTCGTCGGGATGTTCCAAGCCGACCGAAAGCCGCAGTAAGTTAGGCGGCGTGGGGCTGTCAGGCCCTTCCACCGAGTAGCGGTGCTCAATCAGGCTTTCGACGCCGCCGAGGCTGGTTGCGCGCGTGAACAACTGCACGCGACTCGCAACCGCCATCGCCGCATCGGCCCCGCGGCTGGGGTCACCGGGCGCGTGGACAAGTTGGATCGACAACATGCCGCCAAAGAGCCGCATCTGGCGTGCGGCAACGGCATGGCCTGGGTGGGTGGGCAAACCAGGATAGTGGACCGCGGCGACGCGCGGGTGGTGGGCCAGGAAGGTCGCCACAGCCAGCGCGGCCTCGCTGTGGGCACGCATACGATAGGGCAGCGTGCGGATGCTGCGCAGCAGCAGCCAACAGTCGAAGGGCGACGGCACTGCACCGCCCGTCGTTTGGATTGACCGCAGCCGCGCAAATGCTTCGTCGTCGGCCTTGGCGACGACCGCGCCGCCCAAGAGGTCGCTGTGTCCGCCTAGATATTTGGTGGTGGAGTGCATGACCATATCCGCGCCCAGCGCAAGAGGCTGTTGGCCCACTGGCGACGGCCATGTGTTGTCGACGACACAGCGCGCCCCGGCTCCATGCGCGATCTCGGCGACCGCGGCAATGTCGGTAATCTTGAGCAGCGGATTCGAGGGCGTCTCCACCCAGATCAGCCGCGTCGTGGGCCGCACAGCAGCTGTCACCTGTGCCAAGTCCGTCATGTCCACGCTGTCCACCGACACGCCCCATTGCCCAACCCATTCCATTGCCAGCTTGCGCGTGCCAAAGTAGGTGTCATCCGGAATGATGGCGTGATCACCGGCGCGCAGCGTCTGCAGCACGCTCATGGTCGCGGCTTGGCCTGATGCAAAGGCCGCGGCCACCGCGCCCCCTTCCAACTGCGCCAGCGCTTCTTCCAGCGCGCGCCGGTTTGGGTTCTCGCTGCGCGCGTAGACATAGCCGTCCGTATAAGAGCCGTCCGGGCGGCGTTCAAAGGTGGTGCTCAGGTGTATGGGCGGCATGACCGCGCCTGTGGTCGGGTCGACCTTGCGCCCAGCGTGGACGGCCACCGTTTCGATATGCACAGGGTTCATATGCGCAGGGTCACTGGGCTTGACGCCGGTCATCTTGGGGCTACGCCTCGCGCGGGATGCCGGTGATGCGAATGCCGCTGCCTTTGACTTTGTGGCGAATGTTGATCCCGATCAACACGGCAGTCAGCCCCTCCACCACCGACGAATTGACCAGCGGGCCTGCATCCAGGGCGAAGAAGCCCGCGTCTTGCGCCAATTCGATGGTGCGCTGCTTGGCCTCTTTGTCGTCGCTTGTGACCAGCACATCGCAGTTCGGCTCCCAATCCAAATCTTTGAGATGGCCCGCGGATACATTCTGGAAAGCGGCAACCACACGCACATCCGGCCCCAGCTGGGCTTGGGCTTCTTGGGCGGCTGACCCTGCTTCGGGCCGCCAGACCGTGCTGACCCTGGGCGGCTTGAGCGGCACAGTCACCGTGATCAAGATCTTCCCCTGCACGGCATCCGCGATCTGCTCGATGGTACCGGCCTGCGCGTCATAGGGCACGCTCAACACCACGATCTCGCCTTGGGCCGCGGCCGCGGCATTGGTGTCGCCCGTGATCGCCGCGCTGCCCTGCGGCAGAAATTGCGCCAGTTCGGCAACCGACGCGGCGGCTTTTTCCGCGCTGCGACTGCCAATCACGATTGGATAGCCCGCGGCAGCCCAGCGCACAGCCAAGCCGGACCCTTCGGCCCCTGTCCCGCCGATCACCGCGATGGTTGGTTTTTCCATAACAGAATTTCCCCAGTTCGATAGCCGATTTGTTAATCGCCAGTGTGCCACCAGTCTAGTGGCCGCCAGCCGACCAGATGCGCTGCGGGCCGGTGATGCCCAACCCGTGATGCCCAATCCGTATGGTAACCGTATAGTCTGGCAACCGTATAACAGATGGAGACCATCACGCTGTCGTCAACGATGCGGCTGTATAACCCGTGCGGCCCTGTCGCGCGCCGCGCTGTGGTGCGAAAGGTGGTTTGCAGTATTGTACCCTGGCGCATAGAATTCTCAAATGGTTTCGGCAGCAACCGCCGGAGCGATGTAGAGCAGGCAGCTTTACCAACACGTCCCCCAAGCAACATACATACGAGAGGCTGTGCATGAATATACTGGTTACCGGCGGCGCCGGGTTCATAGGAAGTCATGTAGCCGATACACTATTGGCCGCGGGTCATCATGTGGTGGTCGTGGATAATCTCCACACCGGCAAACGCGCCAATGTGCCCTCGGAGGCCAAGTTCATCCAGGCGGACATCACCGACGAAGCCACGATGGCCGCAGTCTTTGCCGAAGAGCAGATCGAAGCGGTGAGCCATCAAGCCGCGCTGGCGAACGTGCGCGAGAGCATGAGCGATCCGCTGCACTATGCCCAAGTGAACGTGATCGGCTCGCTGATCTTGCTCGAACTGGCGCGGCGGCATCAGTGCAGCAAATTTGTCTTTGCCAGCACAGGCGGCGCGGTCTATGGCGAAGGCGCAAGCCCCGACAACAGCCGTCTGCCTTTCACCGAGCGCAGTTGGCCCCAACCCAAAGACAACTATGGGGCCAATAAGTTGAGCGTCGAGTATCACCTTGATCTCTACCGGCAAAACTACGGGCTTTCCTACGTTGCCCTGCGTTATCCCAACGTCTATGGCCCGCGCCAGGACGGCAAGGGCGAGGCAGGCGTGGTCGCGATCTTCGTCGAAGCCATGATCAACGACGCGGCCACACGCATCACCGGCGACGGCAAACAGCAGCGCGATTTCACCTATGTAGGCGACATCGCGCGCGCCAATCAACTGGCGCTGTCGAGCCTCGCGGCGGGCATCTTCAACGTGGGCAGCGGCCAGCCAAGCGACATCAACACGCTCCATGCACGCCTCGCCGAGTTAACCAACTACAAGCAAACGCCTCAATATGTGCCGCAGCCGGTCGGCGAAGTGCGCGCCACCTACCTAGACAGCAGCAAGGCCGCCAAACAACTCAACTGGCGCGCCGAGGTTTCGCTGGAGGAAGGGCTGCGGCGCACAGTCGAATGGTTCAAAGATCAGAGCCAGCACGCGCCTCTGCATGAGTAGAGGCATGAGCGGATTTGCATGAGCGGGCTGCATATTGCAGTGAACGGCTGGTTCTATGGGCAGTTGGATGCCGGGAGCGGCCAATATCTACACCATCTGTTGACCTATCTGCCGCAGTTGCCGCGCGCGCTGCGGCTGACCTTGCTGCTGCCGCCCCATGTCACCCCAACAGACCTGCCTGCCGGGGTGGAGGTGGTGCAGCCCCACCTGCCCAACGGCCCCACCGCGCTGCGTAAAATGTGGTGGGAGCAATGGGCAGTTCCCCGGTCGGCGCGCGCTGTGCGCGCCGACCTGCTCTGGGTTCCCTACTGGGCCGCGCCGTGGTGGCAGCCGCTTCCCGTCTGCGTCACCGTCCACGACCTGATCCCGCTCCTGCTCCCGCCCTATCGCGGCAACCGGCGGCTGCGCGCCTACACGTCACTGGTGAGCGCCACCGCGCGGCGCAGCGCCGCCATCCTCACCGTCAGCCAAGCAAGCAAGCAAGACATTGTCACCCATCTGCGCGTGCCGCCGGAGCGGGTGCATGTGGTCTATCACGGGCCAAACCAGCCTGACCAACCCGCGCCGAGCGAAGCAGAAGTGGCGTCGGTGCGGGCGCGCTATGGGCTGCCCCAACGCTATTTCCTCTATCTAGGCGGCTTTGATGTGCGCAAGAATGTGGCCGCCATCGTCGCCGCCTATCGCTCCTATCTGGATCAAGGCGGCGACCCCGCGATCAAGTTGGTCTTGGCCGGTAAGCGCCCGCGCCAGGACAGCGATTTCAGCCCCGACCCGCAGCGCCTGGCCCAAGAGCAGGGCTTGGGCGACGCGGTGGTCATCTGCGGCTGGGTGGATGAACGCGACAAGCCCGCGCTCTATGCCGAGGCCGTCGCGTTTCTCTTTCCGAGTCTGTATGAGGGGTTCGGCATGCCTGTCCTCGAAGCAATGGCGGCAGGCACGCCAGTGATTACGAGCGGCTAAGTGCGCGGTTGCGGACGAGTGCCAAAGGCGAACGAAGCGGCAGACTAGGGCAGGAAGCAGACCTGATCCGGCCCCAGCGCGGGGTGGTCATAGCCAAAGTGATCGGTGATCTGCCATAGGTCCGTGTTATCGACGAAGAAGGCGTCGACCACGGCGCACGCGGCTTCCGGGTCGGCGCTCGCCTGGAATTCAGACAGCCACAGGGTCGCCACCTTGGTATAGTCGCTCTCCGGCTGCATAGCGGCCAATTCGGCCAGCGCATCGAGCGCGCCGCCGATCTCGCCGCTCAACGCCAGCGACTGGATCAAGCGGAAAAGGGCCAACCCTTGCAGCAGCGCCATCTCCTGCCCCGCGGGCAGGTCAAAGATGCTGCACGCTTCCAACTCCGTGTTGAGCGCGTCGGCATAGGCGGCAATGGCTGCCCCATACCCGATCAACGGCGCGGCTTGCAGCGCCACATCCGCCTCCACCAGCCGCAGCCCCAAGCATTCGCTGCCCTCGCTGCCGCGGTCATATGTCCAGCGAATCCGCTCGTACAATCCCCCCGAAAGGCTCTGCCATACCTCCGTATGGGGCACAGGCAGGCCGCCTTCAGGCGTGTCGCTGATGCCGCCGCTCAGTTGCAACTGTTGCCCCAAGCCAGGGTCACCGGAAGCGACCGGGGCAAACGCTGCGCTGCCGTTGGCAATGGTCGCGCCGGGGCGGATCAAGGCCAGGTAAGCGTCGCCGTCCCAGGTATACAACTGCACATCCAGCAGACAGCGCTCGGCGCAGGCAGTCACCGTCCACCCCACATCCACGCGCCCATCTGCGTTGACATCCTCCGCCACCAGCGGAGCCGGCGCGCCCGTGACGCTCGGCGCGGCGACCAAGGCATAGGTAGGCGCAGCGCCCACCTCGGTCTGCTGCGAATGCAAAATAAAAACGGCGCCTTGTGCGCCGTTTGGACCGTAACCGAGGTCGGTTAATTGAGTTGGATAGGCCAGCAAATCCGGCAGGCCATCCCCGTTGAGTTCGGCCCAAACGACTGCCCCCAGGTCATCGTGGAGGACGCCGCAATCGGTCAGCCACGTCTCTACGGCCGGGGGGTCAGCGGTGACCGCCAGCACCTCTACCAGCGCATCCCCGTACCCATCGAGTTGCGCCGGACAAGAAGGAAGCCCGGCCAAGAGTTGGCCGGGCGTGGACGGTGTTGCAGCAACAGGCGGGGCTGTGGTGGAGGAGGACGCATCGTCTGCGCCCTCCTCACCCTCTCCGGCATCGCTACCGGCATTGTCGCCGGTGGAGGCGTCAATTTCCAAGACAGGGCACACATCCGCCGCTTCAAATGAGGGATTGGTATAGCCATAGTCGGCCAAGATCTCCCAGGCGGCTGAGTTCTCTTCCGCGTAGGCTGTTACATCCGCACAGGCAACGGCTGCGTCGCCTGTCGCTTCGTAGCTTTCAAGCCAGACGCTGCCCACCTCTTCATAGACGCTGCCGGGGTAAGAGGCCCCGATCTCGCTGATCATGTCTTCTGCGCCGCTGCTGTTGCCCTCATAACCGGCAATGACCGCCAGCCGGAAGAGACTGAAGCTGCGCAGTTCCGCCAGTTCGTCGTTGCGCACCCAACATTTGATCAAACCGGCGTCCGACGTGGCTTTGGTATAAAGCAGCGCCGCGGCCTCAAAGCCTGCCTCTGGTGCATCCAGGAAGGCGCGGTTGGCATCAAGCACCGTGTGGTAGAGACACTCGCTGGGGCTGTAGGACTTCTCAACCAGCGTATAGGGTGCGCCCTCCACACTGGCCCAAACCTCTGTGCGGCTGCGCTGTGGCCCCGCGCCGACCGAGCCATAGATGCCGCCTTCCAGCACAATCGTCTGCCCCTGGCTCTCGACATCGTCACCCGCTGTCGCGCCAGTTGCTGCATCGCTTGCCTCGCCCTCTTGCAGCGAGATCTCCGCATAGGCCATGGTGATCGTGCCATCGGTCCAATCAGCCCAACTGCTGCCGTCCCAACTGCGCACGTTGACCGTATCGAAGCAGGTGCTGGCTCCGCATGTCGTATCGACCCACACCACATCAACCTGATCGTCGGCGTTGATATCTTCCACGGTCAGCAAGCGAACCTCACCCGCGGCGCGAGCACGGTAAGCCAGCGAATAGCCGTCTGCGCCGCTGTTGAAGATGACCAAATCGCCTTCCACAAAGACCAGGTCGGTGCTGGGGTTCAGGTAGACGGCAACCAAGTCGTCCACCTCATCGCCGTTCAGGTCGCCCACAAAAAGCCCCTCGTCGACCAGAGCGTCACAGGCGGCCAAGAACGCTTCCACCCCCTCGATACCGCCATCCTCCGCGTTGATCAAGTCGGTCATGGCAGCCGGGTAATCGGCAAAGCGTTCGGGACAGGCGGGCAGATCAGCCGCGACCTCCTCGTCCTCGGTTAGGGTCGCCGTGCCGGTCACGTCGCTGGTGTCGGTGGCTACGTCCGTCTCGGTGATGCCCAGTGTGCCGGTGATGCTCACGCTTTCTGTGATGGCCTCGCTCTCGCTGATCGGCTCGCTGGTCGTCTCGCTGGTCGTCTCGGTGAGGATCAACGTAGGGCTTAGATCCTCGGTCTCTGTCAGTTCATCCGTAGCGGCGACCGTCTCTTCCGCTTCGACAGTAGCCGTAGCGGTCACCGTCTCTGCCGCGCTTGCCGCTTCTTCGCTCTCAATTGTCTCTGTCATCTCAGCGGTTGCAGCAGCGGTCGCGGTGGGCGTCGGCGTCTCAGTGGCAAGCAGGCTCTCTTCGTCCGGCTCTTCTGTCGCCTCTTCAGTCGCTTCGTCGGTTGCCTCGTCGGTTGCCTCAGTCGCTTCTGCCGTTGCCAAGGAGACACCGGAGGGCGGAATCACCAGCACTTCGCCGCGATAGAGCACATTGCCCGCGCGCACAGAGCCAGGGTTAACCGCTTGCAGCAGCGCAACCGACACACCATATCGATTGGCAATTGCTCCCCAGGATTCACCCGCTTGCACGGTGTGCGTTCTGCGCGTCCCTTCACTAGTGGGGACGACCAACTCTTCACCGGCTAGCAGCCATTCCGTGTCGCGCACGGCATCCGGGTTGGCCTCTCTCAACGCGTCAACCGGCACGCCCGTGATACGTGACACCGATTCCCAAGAGTCGCCCTCTTGCACCGTATAGATATAGGTGCGCGCTTGAGCAAATACGGCGCTTGTCGCCAACCACAGCCCGGCCAACAACAACATAGGCAACGCCATCAACAGGAGGCCGCGCCCAATTCTGTGTCGTGTCTTGTGTCGGGGCTGTGCCGGCTTGCTTCGAGTCCCTTGGTTCATCTTCCACTCCCTCATGAATTGCGGGTGATCAATTCTCTAACCGCGGCGAGTCAGAAAGTGACCTGCCAAACCTGGTCTGATCTGAATGCATCTATTGTGGCGTCTAGTGTAGACGTTTGTAGACGTTTGTAGACGTTGCGCGACAGGGTTACGCCGTTATTGATAGGTGAGTTCATCCAAGCCGCGCACGACTTGGATCCAGCTTTGGCCGGGCTTCAACTCCACAAGCACCTCGCCGGGGCCAAGCCAGCGCGGCGGGTTTTCCGGATCGGCGCGCCAGGTTCCTTCGTACATTTGGCCGTCTCGGAAGATGCGGAAGTCGCCAAAGTCATACAATTTGATGTCAACGCCCTTCGTGCCCAAGCTGTCTTCGACAATATTGGTCAATTGGTGTTCCGCCACCATGACGATCACATTTTCGGCCACGATGGGCTGCCCGCCATTGGCCGGGTCCGTTTGCACCTGTCCTGCTTGGCTGCGAACGTAGCCGCCCAGGGCCGCGTCATAGCGCCACGCGACACTGTTGCCGCCCGGATAGGCAATCTGAATCGTGTTGGCCGTTCCGCTGGCATTGGGCGGGGGTTCTTGGCTGAACTGAAAGCCGGGACGGCTCCATTCCTTGGTCAACCCCTTGTCCGCAAGCCACTGGCGCACCCCTGCCGGGCTGGTCTGGATGCGTGTGCGATAATCAGTGCCGATGCTCTGGAAATAGCGCGTTTGAGAGGGATCGTCGATGTCGGCATCCAAATAGGGGAAGCCGACTTCATTTTTCAGCAGATAGCGTACTTCATCACTGCCGCCAGAGCAAGCCAGCACGCCGTCGTACATGTAGGTCATCCAAACATTGGGCATACGCGCCGAGCGCACGGGGCCAACGCGGTCGGGCGATTGGCTTTGGTACATCGCGGTCAGGCGCGTCATGGAAAAGCCGTCCACAATGTACTCATACACCAGGTCGGCATAGCTCAGCCCATAGTGCGCGGATCGCCCAACCGGGTCATTGTTGATGCAGATCATCACAGGACGCCGCTTCAACCATTCCTCGTTTTCAGCGGGCAAGCCGGTGAACGGGGCGATGTTGCCGGGCAGCGGCGTTGGCGTCTCCGTGGGCAGCAGCGCGACGGCTTCAGTGGGCGTGGGCGGCGTGGTAGGCTCGGGGGTCGGCTCGGCCTGGGCCGCTGTCTCCGCCTGGGCAACGGGGGTTTTGGTTGGCGTCGCCGTAGGCTCCGGTCCTGCTGCGGTGCAGGCCGCGGCCAAGAGGCCAATCAAGACGAGCAAAAGACAAACAGGCAATCGGCGAACGGGCAGCATACACGCGGCAAGCCGGAGAAAATGGAATAAACGCACCGGCTGCGGTGTCGGCTGCTGCAAACTTGCTTGCTGTTGATTTGAATGCGGCAAATTTGACTGGCATAAATTTGGCTGCTGTGAAAACGAAATGCGGGGCATACCTGATCGGGCCTTGCTTGAGCTGTGTGAGTGCAAAAGAACTTCGTCCACCTGATATGGGCCGGGTAGGTGCGACCCCAGGGGCTGGCGGACGCGGGTAGTATACCACAACCCAAAAGGCAATCCCTATCGTCCGGCAACGTTCAATTGCTTGGTTGTTTGATTGTTGATGTTTGGTTGATTCTTATTGTGCAGTGTAGCACAACACGCCGCGATTTCCGACAAGACGTTGTGCATCGTGCGAGGGTTCCACGGCTCACCGAATCCCCCCGCCTATGGTACAATAGCCACCGCATGATCGCGCCCGGAAATGATGTCGCGGGTGGATGATACAGAGATGGACAACAGCGTGAACGCTTCGCCACACCAGGGCTTGCCCCTGCACCAAGACGCGCAAGCTTATGAGCATCTGCTCGACCAGATTGCCCAGCGCCGCCTCGACGGTTTGGCGCTGCTCTGGTTGAGCGGGCATCAACCGTTGGCCTTCATCGCCGGGCAGTTGTGTTGGCTGCTCGCGCCGCTTGCTCTGTTGTGCGGCTGGTCTCAAGTGGAAACATGGGCGGCCATCTTGAGCGCGCCCCACAGCGGCGCGCGCCTGGCCCGTGATCTCAATCAGCGTCACAAATTGGCGTCATGAACCAGCGTCATAAAGAGTAAAACGATGTACTGGTATCGTTCGATCAATGAAATCGCAGCCGCCTGGGACGCGGAAATGGCCGCCAAGTTGGAGGCTGGAGCCACGCCGTTGATGGCCGCGGGCGCGCCGACATCGCTCCTACCCTCCCTGCCCGCGCTCCTCGCCATGCAGCAGAGCGTACGCCAGCGCACCGATGTGACCGTGCCCCTGCTGGTAGCAGGCGGCAGCAGCAGCGCCTGGGCCGCGCTCTTTCTTGCGCCTCAACCTGTGGGCGACCGGCCTGCCGCGCCGGAACCGGCGGTGATCTTTGCCGGTGCAGACCCGGTGACCTATCACGCCAGCCTCGGCATGATTGCCGCGGATGTAGCGACGCCTCTGGGCATGTGGGCAGGCATGACGCCGGACGTGGCAAGCCGCTTCGCGCCGCGCCTGCTGCCCGGTGCGGTCGCCAACTGGGAGAGCCTGCCCTTCATCGAAGCGGGCGATCGCCCTGCCCTGCCCGCGGACCGACCGCTCCCGCCCGATACGCTGACCGACTGGATCGGGGGCGGCGTCATGCTGTTGGCGCTCTGCCTCGTCCTGTCTGCGCTGCTGATTTAGAGCGGCCGCGACCATCTATGACCAGTGTACGCTCGCTCCGTCCCAACTTTTTGACCGCGGCGATCATCTTCGCCGGGGTTGCCATTCTCGGCGCGGATCGCCTGGTCTATCTGCCGCCGCTGCGCGCGGTGGCGACCCAACTCTACAGTTGGGCGCTGCTGTTGGCCGCGTTTGCGCTCATCTTGGGCGTGGTCAACGTGGCTTGGATTCACTTTCGCCAAGTGCTGATCGGCAGCGACGGCTGGCAGCACAGCCTGGCGCTGGTTCTCATCCTGCTTTTCGTCCTGATCGCAGGGCTGATCAACGAAGACGGCGTGCGCAGCCCGTTGGTCGAATGGCTTTTCGACAGCATCATTGCACCAGGCCAAGCAACCTTGTTCGCGCTGCTGGCCTTTTTCATGGCTGCCGCGGCCTATCGCTTTTTGCGTGTGGGCGCGACGGGCGGCGCGTGGATGCTGGCGGGCGCGCTGTTGGTCATTGTCGCACAGATGCCGCTCACCAATGCCCTGCTGCCCGCGCCGTTGACCAACCTGGCCGCGTGGCTGCTGCAAGTGCCGGGGATGGCGGCGCTGCGCGGCGCGCTGCTGGGCAGCGGCTTTGCCCTGCTCATTGTCGCAGTGCGATTCTTGCTCACCAACCGATGATGCCATTCACCTCTGTTCGTTTCACCCATACCGTTCTTTTCACCGATCACCCATTCACCAGCCAGGCATTCACCAGTCAGGACAACCGGCCATGTCAATAGTCCGCTGTCCCCACTGCGGCACAGCCAACCGCGCCGGGTCGAATTTCTGCAATGGGTGTGGAACCGATCTGCGCGAAGGGGAGCCGCGCCGCCCCGCATCCACCGAACCCTATACCGAACACCCCGACGACCCTTTCGCTGAATACGCCGCAAGTGGCCGCGAGCCGGATCAGGAACCAGCAGAGGAGAGCGGCGCAGGCGGCGAAGAAGCAGCCCCCGGCGAAGCAGCGTCCCTTGATCAACCGGCGGACGCTGCGCGTGATCCCATGCGTGAGCCTGCGCCCGATCTGCGCGATCAGCCCTGGCTCTGGTTGGAATTTGACGCGGCGGAGGACGCAGACAGCGACGCGGGCTTCGGCGAAGAGGAAGGGGACGTCCCGCGCACCCCGCGCATGGTCACCGGCGTGCAGGGGCTGCTCAACCCCATCCGCATCTCGACCAATATTAGCGACGACGACGAACCGGCCGCCCCACCGGCCGCGACACCGCCCATCGGCCTTGCGCCGGAGACGCTGCGCATTGTGCGCGGGCTGATGGCCGAGCCGCCGCCCATCCGCAACGTCCACACCGATCAACCGGACCAGATACGCGGGCTGCGTATCCCCTGGATCTTTGTCTTGGTTGGGCTGGCTGTGGGGCTGCCCGCGCTGCTCATATTCGCCGGTCCCGGCGGCACGCCGCGCCAGTGGCCCGGCGTCGAAGCAGCCTATCGCACGATTCAAGCCGTCGCGCCCGATACGCTTGTCGTGGTCTATTGGGCCTATGATCCAGCGACCGCGGGGGAATTGGATCTTGCCATGCAGCCGGTGGCGCGCCATCTGCTCGAACGCCAAGCGCGCCTGGCGATTGTGAGCACCCTCCCCGGCGGACCAGCCACGGCGCGCCGTCTGATCGAGCGCGTGCGCACACCGGATCGCCGCGGCGATCTGCAAGCGGCCGCGTCCCTGGCCCAGCCGGTCACCTACACCTATTTGCCGGGCGGCGCGGCTGTGCTGCCGCTGCTGGCCCATGACCCGGCCCAAGCGCTGGTCGAAATCCCGGAGCGCACCGACCCCACGCTCGAAAGGCTCTTAGAGCGGCGTCCGGGCCTGGTGGTGATCGCCGCGGCCCAAGCCGAGGATGTGCAGGATTGGTTGGAGCAAGTGCAGCCGCTGGAAGGTTCGCCCGTCGTCGCGGTCACAGCCGCGGGCGCGGACCCCATCGTGCGCCCCTATCTGGACAGCGGGCAGTTGCGCGGCTTGGTCAGCGGCTTTGACGGCGCGTACAACTACCGGCGACTGCTCGACCCCTTCACCGCGCCCGCCAGCAATGAACGGCTGCTGCGCCAAGTCGCCTGGCAAAACTGGGGCCATCTGGCCTTCATTGCCGCCATCATCCTGGGCAACCTGGCCGCGCTGCTCGGCCGCGAAACAGTCGAATAGCAGGATCGCGCCATGGACCTACAGTTGCTCGACCTCATTGGCTTCTGGCTTGGCCTGCTGATCACGCTGCTGCTCTTTAGCGCGCTCTTTGGCGACAACAACCTGGCGCGCCTGGGCCAACATCTGCTGGTGGGCGCGGCATTGGGCTATCTGGGCGTGCTGGCGATCCAAAATGTGCTGCGCCCGCGCCTGATTGACCCGCTTTTGGCCGACCCCACCGGCCAACCCGCGCAGTGGATGCCGCTCATCTTCGGCGTGATTTTGCTTGCCGCCGGGCTGGATCGCACCTTGCGCAGCCCGCGCGTGGGCGAAAGCCCCCCGCTCTGGCGGCGTGCGCTGCACGGGGCCGGGCGGCTGCCGGTGGCTTTTTTGGTGGCTGTGGGCCTGGGTGCGGGGATCTTCGGCATGATCCAGGGTACATTTCTGCCCCAATTCCTGGCCGCGGCGCAAGTTGCCTTTGCGTCCGGCGTGCCGATGGGCGAGTTCCTGGCCGGGGTCTTGATGCTGCTGTTGACCACTGCCACGCTGCTCTATCTCTACATGGATGTAGACCGCTTTTTGGCTGGGCAGCCCGCCTGGGTGCAGCGGCTCCTGCGCGGGTGGCTGTGGCTGGGCAGCCGCGCCATCTGGTTCGCGTCCGGCTTGATCTTTGCCCGGCTCATGGCGTCACGGCTCTCGCTCTTGATCGCGCGGCTCGACTACTTGGTGACCGCGCTCTATGACAGCCCTGTTGCGGCCTGGCTGGAGGGTTGGCTGCCATGAATCCGCGCGAACTGGACCACCCCACTCAAGCCATGCCCCCGCGCGCGGCCACAGACGGGGGAACCCTGCTGGCTGTGGGCATCGACGCGCTGACGACGCGCGCGTGCCTGCTCGAAAACATCCACGGCATCTACCGGCTGGCCGCGTGGCGTGTGCGCCAGCGCCAGGGCGAACGGCATCTGGGCGAACAGGTCGCGCAGGTCTGCCGTCAACTGGGCCGCTCGTTGGGTCGCGTGCTGTGGGATGAAGACGCGCACCTCCCCCTGCTGCGCAGCGACGACCCGGTGCGCTATCCGCCAATCGAACAACTGACCTTTTCCCTCAGCCCAGAGCCGCCGCTGCGTGTGTGGCTGGCCGCGCTGACCGACACCTACAGCCTCAGCGCGGTGCGCCGTGCCGCGGCCGCGGGCGCGGCAGACGTAGTCGGCACGACCTATTTGACCATCGACGGCGGCAGCAGCGCGCTCGTCCAAGCCCTAGCGGACGCGCGGCCCGACCTGTTGGTGATCGCCGGGGGATTTGACCAAGACAGCGAACCGGCGCGGCGGCCTATCCAGTGGCTCGGCGGCATCCTCGCGGCCGCGTATCAACGGCTGCCGCGCCAGCGACGACCCGCTCTGCTCTATACAGGCAACCGCTTTGCCGCGGACGACATCCAACTCCTGCTGCACAGCGTGGGTGCGGACGTGGCGACCGTGCCCAATGTCATGCCGCAGCCCGGCATCATCCGCCAAGATGTCTTGGCCCACGCCATCGCGGGCTACACCTGGCGGCGTAACCGGCAAATCGACGGCTATACCACGCTCGAACGGTGGAATACAAGCCCTGTGCCCCCGGCTGATCTAGAGTCGAATTTTATGCGCCTGGTCCAGACGTGGCTGGCGCTGCAACAACTGACCGACCTGCACGCCATCTATTGCGGGGTGCGCCGCTTGCATGTGTGGGCCAATGAGCGCGAAGAGGGCGTCGCGGTGTTTTATGCTGAGGAGGATGGGGACGGCGGTTGGAGCGAACCGCTCGACTGGCCCGCGCCCCAGTTACTCAGCGGCCCCTGGCCCGACGCCACGCCCCCCCAGAGCATACGCTGGTGGGATCAGCATGGGTTGACGCCGATTGTGGCCGCGCTGGGGCCGGTTGCGCCCGCCGCGCTCTACCAAACCTTAACCCACGATCTATTGCAGCCGCCGGTCTGATCTCGGGCCTGCTCCCCGGCTGTGCCTGCTGGCTGTGGATGCCTACCCCAGCGGAATCACGGTGAGCGGCGTGTAGACTGCGCCGCCGCGTTGCAGATCGCTGCGGTAGTGGATCAGTTCCGTCACGCGGAAGGTGAGCGCATCCTTTACGCCAGGGGAGTCTGTCTCAGCGGTAGCTGCATCGGATTGGGCCGCGGCCAGTTCAGCCAGTGCCGCGCCCGCGTCTTGCACGGCGCGTGCCGGGGCCTCACGGCGCACGCGCGCCAGCGTCAGATGGGGTCGAAAGGCCTTCGGCTCCGGCGCAAAGCCCGCCGCAACCGCGCTCGCCTCCACCGCGGCTTGCAGCCGCGCCAGGGCTTCCACCTCTCCATCCACCCCCAGCCAGAGAACACGCGGGCGGCGCAAATTGGGAAAGCCGCCCAGCCCGCCCACACGCAGCGTAAAGGGCGACCATTGCGCCGCAAGCGCGCGCAACCCCGCGGCCACGGCCTCGCCTTGTTGGGGAGTTGTATCGCCCAAGAAACGCAGCGTCAGGTGGATGCCCTCCACCGCGCTCCAGCGAAAGAGCGGCGACGGCTCCACCGCGGCCAGGTCGCGCTGGAGCTGCTCCTGGCGCGCACGCAGGGCCTGGCGCAGGGGCGCGGGCAGATCAATGGCAATAAATGTGCGGAGTTTAGTAGTAGCGGCGTCGTTCATAAGGCGGCAGATAGTAGCGACGCCTGGTCTGGGAACGCATGTAGAGGACACTGGTCACCAAGCCCAGCGCGCCCAAGCCGGTGGCGCTGAGGAAGATCAGGCAGAGCAGCATGATCATTAAGTTCTGCGTGTTGGGCATGAACAAAGCCGCAAGTTCTGAGTTGGCCGCAGGGGTCGCGGTCGGCCACGGTGTAAAGGTGGGCATGGCGGCAATGGCTGCTTCGGTGGGTGTCGCGGTTACCACCACATAGAGCGGCGTCGCGGTCGCCTCCACCACAGCCACAGGCGGCGCGCCCGGTGGCGGCTCGTCCCCGGCCACACTGGCCGCGGCGGCAGCCGTTGCCGCGGCAGCATCCACAGGCAGCGGGCTGTCAGGCTGGGCGGCAGCCGGAATGACCTCGGTTGGTGTCAAGGTGGCGGTCGGTGTCAAGGTGGGCGTGGGTGTAAGCGTCTCGGTCGCGGTCGTCGGCGGCGTCACGGTGGGCGTCGGCGTCTCAGTCGGCAAAACCGCCTGGTTTTGTTGCGCCGCGGCCATGTTGGCGTCGGGAACGCCGCCAAGCGGTGACGTGAACTGGGTCGGGGTGGGCGTCGGCGGTTCCAATGGGCTGGTCACCGGCGAGGTCGCTGTGGGGCTGACCACAGGCGCCGCGGTGGGGATTCCGGTGGGAATCAGCGTCGGCGCAACCACATCCCCAGGGGGCTGCTGGATGATCAACGTGGTCGGCGTTGCCGTGACAGTGGCCGTCACGGCGACATTGGCCTGGGCCGGTGTAGTGCCGGGGCCATAGCCGCACAGGTCAAAGCGTTCACCGGGCGTGCCATCGGTTGTGACCTCGGTCAGCCGGAAGCAGTAGGTATAGCCCTTGTAGACGCCGGATGTCACCGAGAAATGATAGGCCGCGCCGCGGTCCGGCCCGCCCTGGGCAATGCGCGAGCCGATCTCCTCATAGGCGGAGTCCGGCTTGTCGGCGAGTTTGCATGAAATGGTAAACCCTTGCAGATTCACCTCGCGCAGCGTAGACCACTCGAGTTCGACCGAAGTCTCGGTGACCGAGGCTCGATAGTGTTCAAGCACAATCGCCGCCCAGGCTTGGGAGACACCCAGCCAAAGCAGCACGCCCACCCATGCAGCCAGTAGAACGGCCAGGGCAGGCTTGCGTAAGATTCGCCTATCACGCCGCCACAGATTCACTAAACTCTATCCGTCTTGCCTATTGCTCATCAAAGATGGTAAACCAGTGTGGCAATCCATCCCGACTGCCCATCCCAAAATGTACCCCGATTGTAGCATGGGACGGATCGCCACCCAAGTGATCATTCCAACGTTTGCTCTACGCTTGCGTGCCGCGGCCGCCGCGCCTATGCCACACCCACCCGTTACTTCGCGTTCATGATGAATACACTGTTCATGATGAATACGCTGGAGACGCTGTTTATGGAACGCCGCTCAACCGCCACAGGATGATCTTATCTTCAAATTGTGGCATGGGTTTGCACCGGCGTCTGTGTGCAACCGCCCGAAACGTCAGCCGATAGCGCGCCGCTGCCTACTTACGCTGCATCATCGCCCTAATGTTCATCGTCACTATCCCCATCGTCACTATCCCCATTGTCGCTGTCCCCATCGTCATTGTCCCCGCCTTCATGCAGGTGGGACATGACCCCGCGCACATCGGCCACCGCGGCCTGATTCAGCCCGCTGTTGTACCAAAGCCGCATCACCTGGGTCAATTCATCCAACAGGGCTTCATAAGCGGCCTGGGCCGCGGGCGAATCGTCATCGCTCAACTGCTCGAAATCCGGGTGTTCAGCCAGCCACTCATCCAACAGCGGTTCGATCTCCGGCGGATGCGGCCCCCACTGGTCGAGGTAGTGCCACTCCTCGTCGAAGATCAAAAGCAGCGGAAAATCGGCGTCGGCCAACCCCGCGGCCAGCGCGGGATCGTCCATCAACCGGGCCACATGGCGCAGCGAGTCGTCGTCGTCCAAGATCACGCGCACTTTGAGCCGCGGGCAGCAGGCCGCGATGTGCATCAGCACAGGCAGGACTGCCACCGTATCGGGCGATTCGTCGGAGACAACCACCAGCCAACGGATAAAATCGGGATAGGTGGTGAAAAAGAGTTGGTCGTCGGGCAGCAGGCGGATTTCACCCTGGCGAATTCGCAATAATTCGCGCGAGGCCGACTGCGCCAAATAGTCGCCATAGGCCATGGCGGTGGTATAGATCAAAGACTTCTGACGCGCCAGCAGCGCGAGATTAATGACTTCCATGCAAGCCTACTTCATAATGGATGATGATCGATCTGGCCTGCTGCCGGTGCAGCTTGCGGCTTGCTGTGTCGTGTATGGCACAGACCAGGGTAAGAAGCTTGCCGGAATTGTATCACAGCCCGCCTGGGAACGAACTGTGCTGCACACACAGATGACCCTTTGCAGCGGATGGATGCTTATGAAGGGCCTTTTATTGCTTTTTATGGATGGTCAAGACACACGCAAGAGCCGCCCAAAAAAGCCCGTTCAAATTGACGAATGCCCCGAAGCGTGCTATGTTGCGCACATGCCCACAGCCAGTAGCTGCCGGGCAACTCACTTGCCCGGTTTCGGAAGGAGAAGCACCTGCATGAGCGCACCAACGCCACTCCAAGCGGCTCAGGATCGTCTGCCTGCGTGGACAGATTTGCCTGACCCGCGCGCGGCCCTCGCCGCGCAAGACCCTGATATTTTTGAAGCGATTGAGCTGGAACGCGGCCGCCAATTTAGCGGCATCGAATTGATTGCCAGCGAAAACTATGTCTCGCCCGCGGTTTTGGCCGCCATGGGCAGCGTCTTGACCAACAAGTATGCCGAGGGCTACCCCGGCAAACGCTACTATGGCGGATGTGAATTTGTCGACATTGCCGAGCGCATCGCCATCGACCGCGCCAAACAGATCTTCGGCGCGGAACATGCCAATGTGCAGCCCCATTCCGGCGCACAGGCCAACGAAGCGGTTTACCTGGCGCTGCTCAAGCCCGGCGACCCAGTCTTGGCGCTCAAGCTTGACCACGGCGGCCACTTGAGCCACGGCTTTCACCTTAACAGTTCCGGCAAGCTCTACGACTTCCAGCATTATGGGGTCGATCGCGAAACCGAGCGGCTGGACTATGACGCCATCGCGGCCCAGGCAGAGCAGTTGCGCCCCAAGTTGATCGTTGCCGGGGCCAGCGCCTACCCGCGCTTTTTCGACTTTGCCCGCCTGCGCGAGATCGCGGACAGCGTCGGGGCCAAGCTCATGATGGACATGGCCCACGTCGCCGGGTTGATCGCCGCGGGGCTTCACCCGGATCCGGTTCCCTACTGCGATGTCGTGACCACGACCACCCACAAGACCCTGCGCGGCCCGCGCGGCGGCTTGATCTTGTCCAAAGCCGAGTATGCCAAGGCGATCGACCGCGCCGTCTTCCCCGGAACCCAGGGGGGACCGCTCATGCACATCATCGCGGCCAAAGCCGTCTCCTTTGGCGAAGCGTTGCAGCCGTCCTTCAAGACCTACCAACAGCAAGTCGTGGACAACGCCAAGACCCTGGCGCAGACGCTGCAAGAGGAAGGGCTGCGTATTGTCAGCGGCGGAACCGACAACCACTTGCTGCTGGTCGATCTCGGCGTGCTCAACAAAGAAGAGATCACCGGCAAGGCTGTCGAAAAGGCGCTCGACAACTCCGGCATCCACTGCAACAAGAACATGATCCCGTTCGACCCCAAGCCGGCCATGGTCACCAGCGGCATTCGCCTCGGTTCGCCCGCGGCGACCACGCGCGGCATGGGCCGCGACGAATTCGTGCAGATCGGTCGCTGGATCGCCACGATCGCGCGCGACCCACAGAACGAAGCGCTGCAGCAGCAGGTGAAGCAGGAAGTCGCCGACATGGTGCAGAACTTCCCTGTGCCTGCCTAAGCGACACAAACGTTCGAGCTTCAGCCCGCCGGGGCAGACGAACCGGCGGGCTTTTGTTTTGGCTTTCTCGCTGCGCTTACCACGCAAGCGACACAGGAAACGCGGGCCAGGCGATCACTTGCTTGTGCGCCTACTTTGCTGCATACTTCCCCGCAGTCAACCAACCTTCAGCCAATTAACCTGCCTGCGACCATCGCACCCACCCCAACGGAGAGCAGCCATGAACCATGCAACAGTAAGCCGCGCCGGTACTAGCCGCCGCGAGCAAATCGGCTGGTACTTCTACGATTGGGGCATCTCTGCCTTCTCTACCACCGTTGTCACGGTCTTTATCGGCCCCTATCTCACGGCTGTCGCCCAAGCGGCCGCGGATGCGGGCGGTTACATCCACCCGCTCGGCATCCCTGTCTATGCCGACTCCTTTTTCTCCTACATTGTCGCGCTGTCGGTCGTGCTGCAAGTCTTTATCCTGCCGGGGCTGGGCGCGGTGGCGGACTATTCTCACCGTAAAAAGCAGATGCTAGGCATCACCGCGTATATTGGCGTCGCCGCCACCTTGGGCCTCTACTTTCTGCAGGGCGACAACTACATGCTGGGCGGGATTCTCTTCCTCGTCGCCAACCTCAGCGCGGGCGCGTCCATGGTCTTTTACAACGCCTATCTGCCGGAGATTGCGCTGCCCGAGGAGCGCGACAAGGTTTCGTCGCAAGGGTGGGCGCTGGGCTATCTGGGCGGGGGCATCCTCCTGGCGCTCAATTTGGTCTTTGTGCAATTTTTGGCCGAACCGCTGGGCGTCTCGACGGGCCATGCAGTGCGTATCAGCCTGGCCTCGGCAGGGCTTTGGTGGGGCATCTTCGCGCTTGTGCCGCTGCAACGTTTGCAGCGCCGCGCCCCGCTCCAGTCGCTGCCGCCGGGCGAACGACTCTTTATCATCGGCTTCAAACAACTGCGCCATACCCTATCGCGGCTGCCGAACTATCCCCATACGCTGCTCTTCTTGTGCGCCTACCTGCTCTATAACGATGGCATCCAAACCATCATCGCGCTGTCGGCTCAATTCGGCGCGGAGGAGCTGGGCATGGAGACGGCTTCGCTCATCCAGGTCATCCTCATGGTTCAGTTTATCGCCTTTGTTGGCGCGTTGGGCTTTGGCTGGCTGGCGGCGCGCATGGGCAGCAAGCAGGCCATCCTCCTCAGCCTGGTCGTCTGGCTGGGGACCACGGTGTACACCTATGCCTTCTTGCGCTCACAGGCCCAATTCTTTGTGCTGGCCGCGGTGATTGCACTGGTGTTGGGAGGCAGCCAGGCGCTGAGTCGTTCGCTCTTTTCGCAGATGATCCCACAGGGCAAAGAGGCCGAATATTTCAGCCTCTATGAGATCAGCGAACGGGGAACCAGTTGGCTGGGGCCGTTCCTCTTTGGCCTGACGCTGCAATTTACGGGGAGTTA
>CAZZNG010000073.1:0-13136 GCA_964655505.1 uncultured Litorilinea sp.
CGCCGATCACGTCGCCCACCTTCGGCCCGTTGGGCGGGATGCGCAGGATGCCGCCGGCGAAAGCCTCAATCTCCTGGGTGGCCTTGTCCGTCTCCACCATGAAAAGCAGGTCGCCCGCCTGCACTTCATCGCCATCTTGCTTGAGCCAGCCGCCGAAGACACCTTCCTCCATGGTCCAGCCCAAGCGCGGCATAATGATCTCAGTCGCCATGCCAGCCCCTCACTCTGCCATCAGGTCGCGGATCGCCTGCAGAATGGTCTCTGTATTGGGCACGACCGCGGCTTCCAGCGTGGGGCTGTAGGGCGTGGGCACGTGCGCGCCGTTGAGCCGTTGGACCGGCGCGTCCAGGTCGTCAAAGCCCTTGACCATGACCTGTGCCGCGATCTCCGCGCCAATGCTGCACGGCTGGAAGGTCTCATCCACGATCAACAAGCGGCCCGTCTTGTGCACCGACTCCAGCACGGTGTCGATGTCGAGCGGGGCCACTGTGCGCGGGTCGATCACCTCAACCGAGACCCCCTCCCCCTCCAACTTGGCCGCGGCCTCCAGGGTCAAATCGACCATGGCGGCCAGCGCCACCACCGTGCAGTCGCGCCCCTCGCGCGCGATGCGCGCCTGGCCGAAGGGGATGGTGTAGCTCTCCTCCGGCACGGGGGCTTTGCGGAAGATGATCGACTTGTGTTCCAAGAAGATCACCGGGTCGTCAACGCGCAGCGCCTGGGTAAAGAGTCCTTTGGCGTCGTATGCATTGGACGGCACAACCACGCGGAAGCCAGGCAGGTGGGCAAAGATCGGGTAGTATGCGCCCGAATGGTGGGTGGCGGCAGAATGGCCGATGCCAAAACAGCCGCGCAGCAGCAGCGGCATCTTGAGCCGCCCGCTGCTCATGTACTGCATCTTGGCCGCCTGGTTGATCAACTCGCCCATGGCATCCAAGATGAAATCGACGAACATGAAATCCACCACGGGCCGCGTGCCGGTCATGGCCGCGCCGGTACACATGCCCACAAAGCCGCGTTCGCTGATGGGCGTATCGCGCAGCCGCTCCGGGCCAAAGCGATCATAGAGGCCGGTGGTGGTGTTGAAGTTGCCGCCGCGCTTGCCGATGCCTTCGCCCACGACGAAGATGGTCGGGTTGGCCTCCATCTCCGCGGCCAATGCCTCGCGCGTGGCCTCGATGAATGATAGGTCGCGCATCAGATCATCTCTTTCATGAGCTGTATACAAAGTCGGTTGCCGTCGCCCCATCGGGCCACGGGCTGCTTTCGGCAAAGGCAGCGGCTTGCGCCACCATTTCCTGTATCTCGGCGTCGATGGCATCCAGTTCGCTCGCGGCCGCGATCCCCTCACCCGTCAGCCGCTCAACCAGCCGCTTGATCGGGTCGCGCGCCTTCCATGACTCGACCTCCTCGGCTGTGCGATAGCCCGCATCGCGCATCCCTTCCGAATGGGCGCGTGTGCGATAGGTGCGGCACTCGATCAGCGTCGGCCCTTCTCCGGCGCGTGCGCGGCGCACTGCGTCCCCTGCCACCGCATAGACCGTCAGCACATCGTTGCCGTCGATGGTCAGGCCGGGCATGCCGTAGCTCTCCCCGCGCATCCCCACGTTGGGGTTGCCCGCGGCCTCGGAAAAGGGCACTTCCGTTGCATAGAGATTGTTTTCACAGATAAAGAGCACCGGCAGTTTGTAGATCGATGCCAGGTTTAGCCCTTCGTGGAATGCGCCATTGTTGGATGCGCCATCCCCAAAGAAGGCGACGCCGACGCGGTCGGTCTTGAGCAGTTTGAACGAATAGCCCGCGCCCGTGGCCTGCAAGATACATGGCCCCACAATGCCGCTTGTGCCCATCATGCCCACCTCCGGCATGAACAGGTGCATACTCCCCCCGCGGCCATGGGAACAGCCCGTCTCGCGGCCAAAAAGCTCCGCGATCAGCGCGGCCGGGGTCACGCCCTTTGCCAGCGCGTGGCCGTGGCCGCGATGGGTGCTAAATACGGCGTCGTCGTCGCGCAGGTGGGCGCAGACGCCGGTGGCAATGGCCTCCTCGCCCACATAGGTATGGCACGCGCCATGCACCAGACCGGCGGCATGGCTGCGCGCCAGTTGTTCCTCGGTGCGGCGGATGGTGACCATCATGCGGTAGAGGTTCAATGCCGTTGCCTTGTCGGGCATGGGGGCTTGGCCTGCATCCACTTGGCCTGTATCAGTTGGGGCGCGCTGCGTGGTTTTCTCCATCGCGTGCTCCTAGCTTTCGGTTGTGACCGGGTTTTCGAGCACCCCCAGGCCGCTGATCTCGATACGCACCACATCACCCGGCTTGAGGAAACGCTGCGGCTTGCGTGCAGCGCCCACCCCGGAAGGCGTGCCCGTGGCGATCACGTCGCCCGGCTCCAACGTCATCACGTCGGACAAGTACGCGATCAGAACGTGAACGGGGAAGATCAAGTTGCTGGTGTTGGACTGCTGCAACACTTCGCCGTTTTCGCCCCCCTTGCTGATGGAAAGCTGGATGTCCAGCTTGTGCGGGTCGCCCACCTCGTCGCGCGTCACCAGCGCAGGCCCCATAGGCGCAAAGGTATCAAAGCTCTTACCCAAAGTCCATTGGCTGGTGCGGTGCTGGTAATCGCGCGCGCTCACATCGTGAAAGGGCAAATAGCCCGCCACATACTCAAGCGCATCAACCTCACGCACATGCTTGGCGCGCCGCCCAATGACAACGCCTAGCTCCACCTCATAATCCACCTGATTGCTCACGCGCGGCAGCACGATCGCTTCGCCGGGGCCAATGACGGTGTTGGCATATTTGGTGAAAACGGTCGGATAGTCCGGCACTTGCTGGCCCGATTCGGCCGCGTGGTCACGATAGTTCAGCCCGATGCAGATGATCTTGCCCGGCCGCGGAATGGGCGCTTTAAGCGTCACCGCGTCGAGAGCCAGCACAGCACTCTGCGGCGGATTGGTCACAACCTGGGCCGCGCTTGCCAACATCTCGTCGCCGCCCGCCAACAGTTGAATCATATCAGTGGGGAGGCTGCTGTCGGCGCGGTTGAGATCGACGACCTCTGCGCCCCCGCGCAACGCGCCGGTGCGTAGCTGCCCCCCCTGCTCAAAGGTGACAAGTTTCATTGGGATTCCTTTCAAATTATTCAGAGATTTACCTTCCGGGACGCTCATTCATGCCCATCTGCTCGCAAGATGGGCGTTGCGTCCCGGGACGCTCACGCGCCTCAATATACATACAGTTTCCAGGCAGATTGCCCCTGCCTACTTGGTTTCTCCCGGCATCCCCGGATGCGTTCCGCCGGCATTTTTCGCCAGGTTGCCGCCATCCAAGGGCAGCAGCGCGCCCGTCACGAATGACGCCGCGTCCGACGCCAAAAAGATCGCCACGCCTTTGATCTCCTCCGGCTTGCCCAAGCGGCCAATCGGCAGCCCGCGCAAGTAGGCATCACGCAGGTTGGGGTCAGCATCCATGCGCTCGCGCAGCCCTGCGTTCTCAACCTGGGCGCAGACCACCGCGTTCACACGCACGCCCCGGCTGGCCCATTCGGTGCTCAGTTCACGCGTCATCTGGGCCACTGCGGCCATCGCCATGCCATAGGGCGCATGGCTGCGGCCCAGCGAATTGATGCCGCCAATCGAAACGATGTTCATGATGCTGCCCTTGCCCTGCGCGATCATGCGCTTGCCTGCCTGCTGGCAGATATAGTACCGGCCAAAGACAAGGTTTTGCATGCTGTACAGCAGTTGTTCCTGGGTCACGGTCAGGGGGTCAGCGCGCACGCCTTCGCCCGCGATGTTGCACACCGCGTCGATGCGCCCATATTCCTGATCCAACCGCTCAAACATGGCGTCGATCTGTTCGGGCTTGCCGACATCGCAGCAGACAGGCACAGCCTTGCGCCCCAACTGCTCGATCTCTGCGGCTGTCTGTGCCATGCCCGCTTCGTTGATGTCGGCCAAAAGCAGGTTTGCGCCCACTTCAGCCAATCCAATGGCTGTGGCGCGCCCCATGCCGCTCGCCGCGCCCGACACCAGCGCCACGCGATCCGTCAAGTCAAATAAGGGGTGGGTCATCCACAAAACTCCTCTATCCTCGTGGCTGATTGCCGCTTTTGGGCAAAGGGTTTGATTCGTGGCAGCGATTCAGTTGGCAATAAGCTGTTGCGATAACAAGCTGTTGCTATGTTGGCGGCGCGACCGCGGCCCAATGCCGGGGCGGGAGCGGTCTGCGCCAGGGGGGCGATGCGCTCAATCGCGCAACTGATTGGCCGGGCGCTGCGGTTGTTCGCCGCGCAAGATGCGCGCCACGTCTTCGACACAGCGCAGCCGCATGTCGCTTTTGGCCTCTTCCGAATACCAGGCAGTATGGGGCGTGACGAGGATGCGCTCCTCTTTCAACAGGGGGCTATCCGGCGGGAGCGGCTCCTCTTCAAAGACATCGAGCGCGGCCCCGGCAATCTTGCCGCCGCGCACAGCCTCCAGCAGCGCGTCTCCGTCCACCAGAGGGCCGCGCGCAGTATTGACGATGTAAGCAGTCGGCTTCATCTTTGCCAGAAAATCCGCATTGATGATGTGATAGGTAGAATCAAGCAGCGGCGTGTGCAGCGTAATGTAATCGGATTCGCGCGCCAGTGTGTCCAAATCCACCGCGCGCACGCCCATGCGCGCGGCAGTCTCTTCGTTCAGGAAAGGATCGTAGACGATCACCTTCAGCCCCAGCCCCTGGCCGCGCTGGGCAGCGGCTTGGCCGATGCGCCCAAAGCCAATCACGCCTAGCGTCTGCCCGGTCAGCCGGTAGAGCGTGCGCCCGCCCGCGCCATGCCACTCACCCTGGCGCGTGGCATTGACCATCGACACAATGTTGCGCGCCTGCGCCATCAACAGGGCGATGGCATGGGCAGAGACTTCGTCCACCCCATAGTCCGGCACATAGGTCACCTGCACCCCGCGGCTGGTTGCCGCCTCCAAGTCGATTGTATCAAGGCCCGTTCCGGCGCGGCCAATCGCCCGCAGGCGCGGCATGGATTCGATCAGCGCCGCGTCGACCCGCTGCAAAGTGACCAACAGGCCATCGGCCTCTTGCAGCGCCGCGCGCGCGGCGGGTGTGGTGAGTTCGCCATAGGTGCATGTCACGTCCGCGTTCACTTGGGCAAGCACCTGCCGCTCCAGGGCAAAGTCATCGCCAAAGTCTTGATACGCAATCACAACTTTCGGGTTCATAAAGGTCTCTGCTTCCGATCAATCATCTTGTGAAATGAGAAAAGGGATCTTGAGAAAAAGGATTAGGAAAAGGTGAAGTGGTTCAGGATGCGCCGCTTTGCGCCCAAGACATGCCGGGTCATCTCTTCTTGCGCCTGCACCAGATCGCCCTTTTTCAGCACGTCGATCAAATAATCGTGGGAGTCGATATGGTGGTCCAGTTCCGTGTCGGGCAGCGCGCCGTTGGCTTCGTAGAGAAAGCGGCTGAGGCGCGCGCGCAGGCTTGAGATCACCTCCAGCAGCAGGTCGTGTTCGGCAATCTCCCACAATGTATGATGAAATTCATAGTCCAGTTCATACACCTCGCGCATGTCGCGCGCGGCCGCGGCGGCACGCATCCGCCGGACAATACGGCGCAGTTGGTTCTCGTACTTGGTGTGCCAGCGCTCGATCACGCGTTCAGCGACAAAGCGTTCCAACACAACGCGCAGCGACGAAATCTGCTCGATCTCGGCAGCAGATGGGCTGTAGACAAACGTGCCGCGATGCGCCAGCTTGCGCACCAAGCCTTCCTCGGCCAAACGCTGGATCGCCTCACGCACGGGGATACGACTCACGCCCAGGCGCGCCGCGATATCGCGTTCGACCAGGCGCGCGCCAGGCGGCAGCGCCCCAGAACGGATCGACTCGCGTAGGGAGTCGGCAACCTCGTCGCTCAGATTGCGCGAGGTAAGCGGTCGCAGGCTGAAATCCTGCGCGCTGTTGTTCTGGGGGAAACTTCCATCAGGCATAGCGTAGCCGATCCGTCACAGAATAGCCGCCATCAACGGGGAGGGCAGCCCCTAAAAACATTTCCAACCAAACTGGTTCAGCCATGTCCCTTCCCACTGTGTGCGGCTTCGTGCGCGGCGTCGTGTACTGCATCGAACAGCGCCGGATCATACGGTTGCAGTGGAAACCACGGCTCCACGCCGCGATTCACGATGTGATCCGGATGCGGCCAATGACCGCTCAAGATGGATACCACATTCTGAACGCCGCCGATGGCTACATCGCGCTTGGCCTCTTGGGAGAGGCCCGCGGCATGGGGCGTCAGCAGCACATTCTCCAACGCCAACAGCGGATGGTCAGGCGGGTCACCTTCGGGCACAAATACGTCGATTAACTCGTAGGTGTCGATGCCCGCGCCGCCCAGATGTCCCTCTTGCAGCACGCGCACCAGCGCCATCTCGTCGACGATCGCGCCGCGCGCCGTGTTGATCAAGCATGCGCCTTGCTTCATCTTGCGCAGCGCCGCCTCGTCAATCAGGTGGTGCGTGGCCTGGTTCAGCGGGAGGTGCAGCGACACATAGTCTGACTCGCGCAGCAGCGTGTCGAGATCAACCATCTCCACGCCCAGCGCGGCTGCCACGGCGTCCTGCTCGTCCATGCGCCGCCGGGTCGCCAGCACGCGCATGCCAAAGGCGCGCGCCCGTATAGCCGTCTCGCGCGCCGAATTGCCAAAGCCGACCAAGCCCAGCGTGCGCGCGGCCAGCCGGTGTGTGCCCACCGCTTCACGTTTGGAGCGATTCCACAGCCCCTGGCGCATCATCTGATCCATCTGTTTCAGCTTGCGTTCCAGCGCCAGGATCAACATCATGGCGTGGTCGGCCTGCTCATGGATGCAAAACAGAGGCACGTTGGTGACCAAGATGCCGCGTTGGGTCGCGGTCGCCACGTCGATTTTATCCGTTCCTGTGCCCAGGCGCGAAATTACCTTACAGCGGCGCAGGCTTTCGATCACCTGCGTCGGCAGGCTCACCGACACGGCAAAGAGCGCATCGCAGTCCTCGACATAGGGGATGATCTCCTCCGGCGTTGTCGGTTCGCAAAAGACCGGCCGCAGATGATACTGCTTGAACAACGCCACTTCCACGTCATTGGGATGCAGTTCAGCATTCAACCGCACGACATTCATCGACTCTAAATGGCTCCACCGGTTCGCCATTTGTTACCCTTTCACTGCTCCGGCTGTTAGACCTGAAACATACAGGTCCATGAAGAAAAAATAGACCAATGCCACGGGGATCGACCCCAATGTGGCCCCGGCCATCAACGGTCCCCAGTTGAAGAAATCTCGCTGCGCCAAGCTGTTGATCAAGCCCACAGGCAGCGTCTTGTTCGCTTCGCCGCCCACAAAGGCGAGCGCATAGAGCAGTTCGTTCCATGAGAGGGTAAAGGCGAAGATGCCCGCGGTCAGCACACCCGGCCCCGCCATGGGCAGCGTAATGCGGATCATGGCCCCCAGGCGGCTGCAGCCGTCGATGCGCGCGCACTCCTCCGGCTCAATCGGCACGGTGCGGAAGTAGCCGGTCAACAGCCACGTACAAAAGGGGATGAGGAAAGTCGGATAGACCAGCACCAGCGACACCAGATTGCCCAATGCCCCCAGTTCACGCATCACCTGCGCCAGCGGAATGAAGAGCAGCGTCTTGGGAATGAGATAGGTGATGAAGATCAACACGCCAAAGAGCGTCACCCCGCGAAAGCGTAGCCGCGCAATCGCATAGCCCGCAGCAATGGAAACCAGGAGCGAGAAGATCGTCGTCAGCGCGGCCACGCCGATGCTGTTTAGCGTCCAGCGCCCAAAATCGATGCGCGTGAAGAGAAAGCGATAGTTGTCGAGCGTCGGCGCGCGGATCCACAGCGGCGCAGTGGTAAAGTCAAAGATCTCCCCCAGCGATTTGAACGACGACAGCACCATCCAATAGAACGGAAAGAGCAGCAGAAAGAGCACAATCGCCAAGGGAATATAGGGCATCATCAATTGGCTTAGAATGCGGCGCATTTGCGATTGCCGCATGGCGTTTCTCCTTATTCTCCATATTCTGAACGAACGCTCCCCCGGTGAACACGGTGCCTTGATCAACCGTTTATACGCTCACAGCGGGTATGAATCAGTGAGTATCAATCAGTGGGCATTAATCGGCGTGGCGAATCTCGATCAACGACAGAATGACCAGCAGCGCCAGCACAGGCAGCATGGCCAGCGCCACCGCCGCGCCCAGCCCCAACTGCCCCAGGCTCAAAGCATACTCGTAGGAGAGCACGCCAAAGACCATGGTGGCATCGCGCGGGCCGCCGCGCGTCAACAGGAAGGGCAGTTCAAAGTCGGCCAATGTGCTGATTGTCGAGATCAACACCACGATCACCACGACCGGGATGATCAGCGGAAAGATCACATACCAAAAGCGCTGCCAGGCGGTTGCGCCGTCGATCTTTGCCGCTTCGCTTAATTCTTCCGGCACGGTTTGGATGGCAGCAAGAAACGTGATGGCGAAAAAGGGCACGCCACGCCAAGTGTTGAGCAGGATCAACGAACTCATGGCCCAAGTCTCATCCACCAAGAAGGGCAAGTTGTTGTTAATCAGCCCCCAACGCTTGAGCATCACATTGATGATGCTGTTGGCCGGGTCGAGCATCCACCACCACGCCAGCGTGCTGAACACCGTGGGGATGATCCACGGCAGCAGGATCAGCGCGGTGACGATGCGCCGCCCAATGAACGGGCGATTGAGCAGTTGCGCCAGCGCCAGCCCACCGGCAAATTTCAGCACCAAGGCCCCCGCGGTGTAGACCAGCGAATTGCCGACCACCTTCCAAAAGCGCGCGGTCGCAAAGAGCTTAACGAAGTTGTCCAGTCCCACAAAGGTGGCAGGCGCACCCAGGCGCTTTTCTGACAAACTGAGTACAATCGCAATGACAACCGGATAGGCCAGGAAAAAGAGCAGGAAGAGAAAGGCAGGGCTGATCATCAGGTAGCCCAGCGACCCTTCCCGTTCAATCCAGTTGCGAAAATGGATACGCACCCCACCCGCTTTGGTTGGCCTCAGGACTCGTGTACTTTCCTGCACAATTCTTTTCCTTCGTCGATGCCTAGATACACGAACGGGTCGCGTGTACGCCGGTAGGCCGCGCCCCCATCGTACGCGCGCCAAGCCAGGGCGAACATAGGTGGACACTGTCCCACGCGCTGCGTTCGCCCTGTCCTTCACACCCTTAGCTAAACTGGCTCTCGAGGCTGGCAATCTCGTCCAGTGCGTTCGCCAATGCGGTCTCTGCATCGCCGCTGCTGCAGGCCGCGGAGAACATCTTAGGAATGATCAGCTGAGTCTGTACGGCGGAAGCCAACTCATTGGGGAAAGGCAATTCATAGCCATAGAGCAGGCCCAACGGCCCCATGTCCCTTGCCGCTCCCAGCTTGGGATCCTCCGGCCACACAGGCAGTGCAGCCAAGCCCGGCGTCGCCGGAATGAGATAACTCTGGCCGAGTTTGATGAAGTCGGGGTAGTGTTCCAAACTGAAGAAGTCAGCCATAAATTGCCGCGCCGCGTCCAGATCCGCGCCCTGGGTATGCTTGAGCAGGATCATCTCGGCGACGCCGGTGAAGCCATAGCGCCCGCCCGGCCCTTCCGGCGGAATCGCATGATTCATAGCTTCGGCCAATTCGGGGTTGCTTTCAAGCGCGGGCAGATAGATCGTGTTGACGTTGTAGGTCATCGAAATCTGGCCGCCCAGGAATGCTTGGTTGTTGGTGGCTTCCTGATAGGACGTGCTGGCCGGGTCACAGGCATCGTTATAGAACTGGATGGCAAAGTTGAGCGCGTCTACTGTCTCCTGCGAATCCAGCGCAAGCGAGCCGTCTGCATTCCACTCCTTACCGCCAAACGACCAAAGCAGCGCTAAGCAAGCCGCAGGGCCATCGGCAGACGCCTGCTCGGAGAGTGTCCAGCCGTAGGGCTGCCCCCGCTCCTTCAGCAGGCGACCAACCTCCAACGTCTCATCCCATGTGCTGGGGAAGGCATCGTAGCCGACTTCGGCGAACCAGTCCTCGCGGTAGTTGATCATGCGCGGGTGCTCGCCAAAGGGAACCGCGTACCACACGCCGTCAATGGTGCTTTGATAGGTTGCTGCTGGAGAGAAATCGCCCTGCTCATCGACCAGCGCCCCCACAATATCGCTCACATCCACGACCGCGTCTTGGATGGTTGTGGGCGAAAAGTCGATCTGCGCCAGGTTGATGCCTTCGCCCGCCTCGATCGCCACGGCTAACTTTTCGCGCGAGCCTTGCGAATCGACATCAATGGTGAAGGTCACATTGTTCTCGGCGCTCCACTCGTTGGCAAAGCGCTCGATCTCATCGTTCAACTCAGGCACGAACCAACTGCCGCTTTGATAGTGGAGCGCCGCCGGGGCCGCTGCCGGCGCGGCGCCGCCTTCGCTCGTGGTTGCGCCGCCGCTGGGCGCAGCAGGCGCGGCTGTGCAGGCCGCTAACGCGGCAACACCGGCCATGCCGCCCGACAAACGCAAAAAGCCGCGCCGCGTCAATGTTCTGCGAGATGCCGCGTCACTTGTGTTGCGGGGCAGAAGCTCATTCGCCACTTGGTTTCCTCCTTGAGGTGTCAGTTCTTGAGGTGTCAGTTGGGTAGAGGGTGAGTAATAGATAGCTGTCGTGCAACTGAATGCCGACCGACCACCAGATCAGATTCGTGCTTGGGGAGCAGGTGGATGCGGTATAATGTATACCATCTTACTTTGCCCTGTCAAGCCATTTTTATCCATACCTCCTGTCACGCCAAAGCAGGCCGCCGCAGAGGGCGCAACCAGCTTACACACAAAAGAAAGTGGTATACGTTATACCGACCAATCTGGCCGCGCTGCTGAAGCCGCTAAAGTCGACGAGGCGCATCATTTAGGCCAAATTTAAGCCAACCGACACCCGCCCGCAACAATGAACGATCTCCCCATCGCCCGCGGCTGCGCGTCTGTGCGAGTCTGTGATAGAATGCGCAGATGTGTTCGGCCAAGGCGCGGCCTATCCGCTGCCGGACGAGCGACTGACATTGATTGCAATCTGGAGCAGAGCATAGGAACGTCCATGGATGCAAGGCTGCATCGGCGGCGCGGGGGTGGATTGAGCTTTCTCATGGGAGGCGATGGGCCGCCCCTTCTGCTGCTGCACGGCACCCCCGGTTCGGCGCAAGCGTGGAGCAAGGTCGGCACGCGCATCGCCAACCGCTTTCGTGTGATCATCCCCGACCTAATGGGCTTTGGCGCATCCGACCCGCCAGAGAGCGACTATTACCTGAGTGACCAGGCCCAAGCGGTGCGCAACTTGCTCAACCACCTGCGCATCACCGATCTGTACCTCGGCGGCCATGATTTTGGCGGCGCGCTGGCCGTAACGCTCATGAAGCGCTATCCCGAGCTACGCGTGCGCGGGCTGATCCTCTCCGCGGCCAACCTCTTCACCGATACCCACATGCCGCCGCGGCTGCGCGTTGCCAAAGTGCCGGGGCTGCGCAATCTCTTCTTCTGGGGCATGGTCGGCAACCGCGTGGGGCTGCGCAGTTTCTACGAAAGCGCGGTCTACAATAAAGAGGAAATGAGTTGGCGCGACTTCCGCGTCCATCTCACGCGGCCCAGCATCGCGCTCACCCGGCGCATCTTTCAGCGCAGCCTGACCGACCTCAAACACAACTATGCCGCGGTCGAGGAATACCTTCCCCAGATCGACTGTCCGGCGCTTGTGCTGTGGGGTGATGATGACCCCTTTTTGGGCGTCGATGTGGGCGAACGTTTAAGCGTTGTGCTGCCCGATGCCGTGCTCAAGGTCTATGCCTACACCGGCCATTTTGTGCCCGAAGAGCGCCCCATCGAAACCGCCGAAGACATTATCCTGCGCTTTATGAACGAACCCGCGCCGTCGCTCCTGCCCTTCCACTAGCCGCCCAGTAGCTTGGTTTGTTTGATGATGCAGCCGCTTCCGCCCGCCTTTATCACAACCATCATCGCCACATTTGGCGAACGCGGGCGCGCATGGCTGGCGGATCTGCCCGATCTGCTCACACACTGCGCCGAGCGCTGGGAACTCAGCCTGGGCGCGCCCTTTGATCTCTCTTATAACTACGTCTGCGCGGCCACGCGCCACGATGGAACAACTGGGGGGGACGGGACGCCTGTGGTGCTCAAGATCGGCGTGCCCAACCGCGAACTTACTTGCGAGATCACGGCGCTGCGCCACTGGGCCGGGCGTGGGGCTGTTATGCTGCTGGAGGCAGACGCGGCGGCAGGGGCCATGCTTTTGGAGCGTTTGACGCCAGGGACGACCCTGCGGCGCATGGTTGACAGCGGGGACGCGGGAGACGATGCAGCTACCCGCGAGGCGGCCCGTGTCATGGCCGCGCTTTGGCAGCCCCCACCCGCCGATCACGCCTTCCCCACCGCGGCCCAGTGGGCCAGTGGGTTACAACGGCTGCGTGCCCGCTTCGATGGCGGCACAGGCCCGCTGCCGCCCGACCTGGTTGACCGCGCCGAACGGCTCTTTGCCGATCTGCTGGCATCCGCGGCAGAGCCGGTGCTGCTCCACGGCGACCTGCACCATGAAAACATCCTGGCCGCGACGCGTGCCCCCTGGCTTGCCATCGACCCCAAGGGGCTAGTGGGTGAACCAGCCTATGAGGTGGGTGCGCTGCTGCGTAACCCCGACATCGCCGCTTGGCCGGATCTGCCGCGACGCCAGGCGCGGCGCATCGACATCTTGGCCGAAATGCTCGGCATCGAACGGTCGCGCCTGGCGGGATATGGCTTGGCCCAGGCGATCCTTTCGGCATGGTGGTCTATCGAGGATCATGGCACGCTTGCCGCTGATACAGTCGCCAACCATGCGCTCGCCGCGGCCGCGTCCCTTAACCAACTCCCGCCAGGCTACCTATAGCGCGCCCAAACTTCCCGGACGCTCGATGAAGGTTAAGGAATTAATGGGTAATCCACATCGATGCCAGGATCGATCCGGAAGGCGGACCTTCCCGGAAGCTACGCCCATCTGCTCGCGAGATGGCATGTCATTTAGCGCCCATCTGCTCGCGAGATGGGCATGAAGCTCGGAGCTTC
>CAZZNG010000073.1:13236-21634 GCA_964655505.1 uncultured Litorilinea sp.
GGCATGTCATTTAGCGCCCATCTGCTCGCGAGATGGGCATGAAGCTCGGAGCTTCCGGGAAGATGAATCCCTACATGGATGGCTAATTCTTCATGTTCATAAGCGTCCCAGAAGGTCGCTCTAAACTTACCCCTGGGTTGATTGATAAAACTGGACAATGGCCTCGCCGACTGCCTTGCCCGCGGCCTGCAAGAACGCGCTGCCATATTCGGCGGTAGCGCGGTCGGGGCTGTCGGAATAGCCGTCCATCGCCTGCCAACGGTTGTGGCTCTCGACGCGGATCGAGCGGAAACCGCGCGCGTCAGAGCCGCTCACATTGTCACGGTGGGGTCGCGGCTCGCGCACCAGTTCCGGGCGCAGCGCCATCACCAGCGATGTCTCGAAAAAGCCCGCGTGCCCCGGCAGCATCCCCGGCCCGTTGGCGTTCTCCGCCACCAGCGCATCCCACGCGATATTCCAATAGGACGCGGCGGCCATATGCACCGGGTGCTTGAGCGCCAGATCGCGCGCCACCAACTGCACCAGTTCATGATTGCCGCCGTGGCCGTTGAGGATCAAAATGCGCTTGTAATTGCCGATGATCAGCGATTCGCACAGGTCATAGACCGCGCGAAAATAAGTCTCGGTGCTCATGGACATGGTTCCGCCAAAGGGCAGATGGTGGTGAGACGAGCCAAAGGGCAGCGTCGGCGCGACGACCACCGACACCTGCGATCCGGCATGGTCAGCCCCGGCGCGCGCGACATGTTCGACCGCGAAGTGATCCGTGCCCACAGGCATGTGCGGCCCGTGCTGTTCGGTCGCGCCGGTGGGAAAGACCAAGACCGAATCCGGCCCAAGTTCTTTGGCTTCGGTGCGTGTCAGTTCCTGCAAGAGGCGATAGTTCGCCATGGGGATTGGGTCCTTTCGTGTGTTGAAGGGTTGGCCTGCCCTTAGATTGTTGAAATGTGTAGTGGTTGGAATGTGTAAGGGTTGGAATGTGTAAGGGTTGGAATGTGTAAGGGTTGGGATGTGTAGAGGATCAAAGCTGCACAGCAGCATTGTTCGTGCAGCTTTGTCAGTATAGATGGTTGCTAGCGTTCCCACCAAGATGGAACGCCGCTTGTATCACAGGTTTGCGCGCCTAGAATGTGCGGATCAACTGGCCGCGCTCCGCCTCCAGCCGCTGCGCGACTTGCTCCTGGGTCACCGGGTTGGCGGGCCATTGATCGGGCGCAACATGCGACAGCCGCAGCAGCAGGCGCGCCAACTGCCCCACATACTCCTTGAGTTGGCGCACGTCTACCTTGTCGGTCGTGTCGCCCGGCTCGTGGTGAAAATCCGAATCGGCCCGGCGGCCCACAAAGCGCCAGCGCCAGAGATGCCCTGCATCGATCCCGGCGCGCAGGAAGGGGAAGTGATCCGACGAAGTGTCCAGTTGGGACATGACGTGGCACTGCAGCCCGTCGCCCATCGCGTCGAACTGCTCTTGGATCAGCGGGCGCAGATGGGGAAAGCCCAACACCAGCCCCTTGATCGTGCCTGTCGCCAATTCGTCCAGGTTGATCACCAGGCGCGGCCGCGGCTCATTGCGCCCATTGGCGTGGCTGTCCGGCCCGAAATGTTGATCGACATAGGCGCTCGCGCCTTGCAGCGTCTGCTCCTCTGCGCTGAAGGTGACGAAGCGCAGCGTACAGCCCGGCCCCACGCCCTGCTGTCGCTGCAACGCGGCCAGCACGCGCGCCGTCTCCAGCACAACGCTGACGCCTGACCCGTTGTCGTTGCCGCCGGGCGAGCCATAGACCGTGTCATGGTGTGCGCCCAGGATGATCGTCGCGTCGGGCCAGTCGCGGCCGGTCAACTCCGCGCTCGTATTGTGGGCCGGGGCTGTGTAGAAATCGGCATCCACTGTCACGGTCAGCTGGCGACCAGCCTGGGCCGCCTTGCGCAGCCGCGTTCCCTGCTCGCGCGTGACCGTGATGGTGGGCAGCGGGTGCGCATCCGGCCCAGGGTCGCGCCAATCGCCCGCGCTGTGATACTCCAGCCGTCCCCCCTCCTTGCGGTCGACCACCACCGCGGCCACTGCGCCTGCCGCGGCCAGCGCCTTGAGCCGGTCGTGCATGAGCAGCGGCGGCGCGAAGGGGGCCAGCCCCAGATTCATCACCGCGACCGCGCCTGCCAAGTCCGCTTGGGCGCGCTCGATCTCATAGGCCGAGCCATAGCCCACATCCACCAGCGGCCCCTGCACATCACAGGTAGGACAGCGGTTGAAGGGCAGGAAAGGAACCGGCTCGTCATCGCCCAGGATCGCGGCTTGGTGGCGCGTAAACCGCCAGGTGTGCAGCGTGTACTCTTCAGCGCGCACGTTAGCCAACCCGGCCTGTTCCATCTGTTCATTGATGTAGGCGACTGTTGCTTGTTCCGCGGGCGACGAGGCCCAGCGCGGGCCAATGGTGTCACACAACATGGTCAGGTGACGGGGGATCTGCGAACCCACCCAGGCTTCACCCATCAGCCAGGATTCAAGCGTCGGCCAATCGAGCGACATAGGGGCAATCTCCTCTAGCTTGTGGTGTCTAATGTTTTGTAATATCTAACATGGGTAGGATTATGTATGGGTTGATCTGTTGTTGGAGGTTCCTGTTTGTCACGGCAGGGGCAAGAGGCAAGCAGCCCCCGCAAACGCACTTGACGCATCCTATACCTTTTTGTTACGCTCATCCCACACATCGCAACGCAATCTAAGCCAACGACGCGAAAACGATGGCTGCGCCGGCCTCCACGACCCTCTAACTCTGAACCTGTCGCCATTGCTCTGCAAGCGCTGGATGCAAGGAACGGATGGATGTGAGAATGGACGGAACAGCATGGCCGACGCTGCCCCTGGCAAAAAAATCGAACTACTGTTGGTCGAGGATAACCTGGCCGATGTGCGGCTGACCGAAGCAGCCCTGCGCCAAGCGAAGGTTGTCCACCGGCTGCATGTCATGCGCGACGGTGAATCGGCGCTCCAGTTTCTGCGCCGAGAAGCCCCCTATGCCGACGCGCCACGCCCGCACCTCATCCTGCTCGATCTCAACCTGCCCCGGCTGGACGGACGCGCACTGCTCGCGCAGATCCGGCAGGATGCCAGGTTCGCGCGCATCCCCGTGGTCATCCTCACCGGCTCAGAGGACGAGGAGGACATCCGGCTTAGCTATGACCTCCATGTCAACAGCTATATCACCAAACCGCTCGACCAAGAAGGCTTTGTCACGGTTGTTCGCGTCATCAAAGCCTTTTGGCTCGGCGCGGTTCGGCTGCCGTCACAAGGGACCATCGAGTAAGCGCCGGGCGCGCACGCCTCTCCCGTCTTCCCAACGCAAAAAGACGCTTATTGCCCCTGGGCCGCGGCATAGGCCCAAGCATCCAACCCAGGCGGCTCCACGCCCATGTCGTGTAGGGCGCTGACAATCTGGCCGCGATGCTCTGTTCCGTGGTTGATGGCTTGCAGCAGCGGCAGGCGAGCGGGCACTTGAACCGTCTGCCCCTGCCACTGCGTTGCATAGGCCGGGTCGCCTTTCAACGTCGCGGCCAACTCGATCAGCCGCCGACCATTGCGGTCCAACTGTTGGCGCAGCGTGGCGAGATCGGGCAACTCCTGCGGCGTGCTTACGTCGACCTCAGCCGAGTCAAACACGGTCAGATAGCGTTCTTCGTTGACGGCGATATGGTGAAGCGTCTGGTGAATCGTCCCGACCGTGCGAGGTGCTTCCGCGGCCAACTGCTGCGGTGACAACTGCGCGCAGAAGTCCAGCAAGGTCAGGTTCGCCCAGTGGTGGTGGCGAAAGAAAAAGGTCAAGATCTCGGACATGGTGGCATTCCTTTCGGTCGGTGATTCCGTTTGGAATCATGTCTCGAATACGGCTCTTAGACCCTTAGCGGAGCGTGCGTCGATGCCCCACCAGTCTACCGAACATCCGTTCCGAGCGCAAGCGCGACGCTTCTTTGTAGCTGTCGCGCACACGCACCCAGATATCCCCACAATCTAGGCCACAATCTAGAAAAGCCCCACCACGCGCCCGGTTTCCAGGTCAATATCCACATGCTCCGCCGCAGGGTTGCGCGGCAGGCCGGGCATGGTGCGCATCTCCCCGGCAATCGGATAGATGAAGCCCGCGCCCACAGCCGCGCGCACCTCGCGAATGGTAAAGACAAAGCCGCTGGGCGCGCCCTTCAACGCCGGGTCATCCGACAGGCTCAAATGGGTCTTTGCCATGCAGATGGGCAGATTGCCGAAGCCGTTGCGCTCGTAGCTCTGGATCTGGCGCTCGGCCGCGGCTTCATAGACCACCTCGCCCGCGCCATAGATCTCGCGCGCAATGGTCTCGATCTTCTGCTTGATCGGCTGGTCTAAGTCATAGAGAAAGCGAAAATCATTCGGCTCTTCCGCGGCCTCCGCCACCGCGCGCGCTAAGTCCACCGCGCCTGCACCGCCCCGCGCCCAGTGATCCGACAGCGCACAGCGCACGCCCATCTCCTTGGCGACGGCAAAGACCGCATCGACCTCACTGGGGTAATCGGTGGCAAAGCGGTTGATGCAGACAACCGGGCTGACGCCTTGCTTAAGCAGGTTCTCGATCTGCCTACGCAGATTGACCGCGCCCTCATAGACATCGTCCGGGTTCTCGGCGAGCATCTGATCGGGCAGCGGTCGCCCCGGCGTCACCCGATACTTGCCCGTATGCAACTTGAGCGCGCGGATCGTCGCCACAAGCACCGCGGCGTCGGGCCGCAGACCGCTGGTGCGGCATTTGATGTTGAAAAACTTCTCCGCGCCGATGTCGGCCCCAAAGCCCGCCTCGGTGAGCAGGTAATCCGCGGTCTTGATGCCGACCAGGTCGGCCAAGATCGAACTGTTGCCGTGGGCGATATTGGCGAAAGGCCCAGCATGGACCAGCGCAGGCGTATTTTCCAATGTCTGAAAGAGATTGGGCTTGATCGCGTCTTTCATCAAGACGGTCATTGCGCCCGCGGCCTTCAACATTTCGGCAGTCACCGGCTGGCGCGCCCTATTTTGGCCGATGACGATGCGGCCAAAGCGCTCGCGCATGTCGCGCAGGCTCGTGGTCAGCGCCAGGATCGCCATGACTTCACTCGCCACGCTGATGTCGAACCCGGTTTGGCGCGGGCGGCCATCGCTCTTCTCGCCCAGCCCCGCAACGATGTTGCGCAGGTCGCGGTCGTTGACGTCGAGCACGCGCCGCCAGGTGATCGAATAGGGGTCGATGTCCAGCGCATTGCCCTGGTAGATGTGGTTGTCGATCATCGCAGCCAGGAGGTTGTTGGCCGCGGTGACGGCGTGAATGTCGCCGGTCATGTGCAAATTGAACGGCTCCATGGGCACAACTTGGCTGTAGCCGCCCCCGGCCGCGCCGCCCTTGATGCCAAAGGTGGGGCCTTGCGACGGCTGGCGAATGGCGATGGTCGCGGTCTTGCCGATATGGGCCATGGCTTGCCCCAGCCCCACAGTGGTCGTCGATTTTCCTTCGCCCAGCGGCGTCGGCGTGATCGCGGTGACCACCACATACTTGGCGTTGGGCCGCGCGGCGAGCTTTTCCAACGCCTCCAACTTCACCTTTGCCATGACATCACCGTACAACTCAATATCGGTGCGCGCCAGCCCCATCTTCTCGGCAATCGCTTCGATAGGTTCCAAACGGGCAGCCTGGGCGATTTCAAGATCGCTGGGTACGGAAGGTTGGGTAGCAGAGAGCGGCGTCATAGCCGGCATACGGTGACCTCCTACGGCGTTTGAAGGTGGGATTCGAGCGAGCTGCGTTCCAATTGACAGCTTCAAGCCGGGAACTGAGGCGTCGAATCAAGCACAAAATCAAGCAGGAATCGTGCAGATAACCCCGCTATTGTAGGATGCTATTGTACTCGAAGCAGCGGCTCCATACCGAAAAAGCGCCCTCTATACCGTCTTTCCACAGTGGGTATTCGTAGGAATGTGTCGTCGTAGCGTTTCGCAGAAGTATTCCGCAGTGCTGTTCGGTACTGTGCCCGCCACGCTTTGCGACATGCGAACAATTGAGCTATGCTGTCCACCGCACAGGCGCACAAGCACACAGAACAAGCGGTCAAATGTAGCGCCAATAACCGTTGTGTGGCCCTGTTCCTGCTACGCTTCACTCCTGGAACAAGTGTCTAATTTACAATCTGCTTATGCTGCTGTGCTGACAAGGGCAAACAATCCGATAGCGCACACCACACAGCCAGCAACTCTTCCCCTCGGCGAATGTCAAAACGAATGCTGAACGATGGTGCGCTGGCCGCGCGTAAATCTACGCGATGGACGCCGTACCGGGTAAACAAGCCAAACCAACCATTCTTGGAACCCCGCAAAGGAGAAAGACCCCATGACGGATAAACCACTGCCTCCTAGCCTCGCCCAGGCCGCCGAACATCTCAAACAAGGTCGCCTGAGCCGGCGCAACTTCTTGGTCTATGCCGCACTCATGGGCGTTTCGGCCACGACTGCATCGGCCCTGGCCGCGTGTGCGCCCACCGCGCCGACCGATGCGCCATCCGCCGCCCCAGAAGCGCCCGCGGCGGACACCGGCGCGGCGGATGCGCCTGCAGGCGAAGCCAGCGGAACCCTGCGCGTGGCGTGGGAAATTCCGGTTCAGCTTGACCCGGCGTTTGCCTCCTCCGACAGCGAAATCTCGATTCTCAATGCCGTCTACGACTATCTGGTGGACATCGACACCGAGTCGAACATCCAGCCCCGTTTGGCAACCGAATGGGACATCAGCGAAGACGGGCTAACCTACACCTTCACCCTGGCCGAGGGCGTCCAATTCCACGACGGCACGCCGCTAACGGCCAATGATGTGGTTTGGACCTTTGACCGGCTGCGCGATCCCTCTTTGGAATTGCCCACCGCGGATCTCTATGCCAACATCGCCAGCATCACAGCCGTGGGCGACAACCAAGTCGAGTTCACGCTAACAGAGACCAACCCCTTCTTCCTCTATGACCTGAGCGACAACCACGCGCTGATCGTCCAAGCCGAAGCCACGGACTTGGGCAGCACATTCAACGGGACAGGCCCCTTCCGCGTGGTCAATTACAGCGCCGAAGACCGCATGGACTTGGAAGCCAATCCCAACTATTTCATCGAGGGCAAGCCCGGCGTGCAGGCGTTGGAATTCACCTTCTTCAGCGACCAAGCCGCCGCGGTCGACGCGCTGCGCGGCGGGCAGATCGACCTGGTCATGCGTATGCCCACGCCGCTCTATCTGTCTCTGGACGGTGAGCCGGGGCTGGTTGCGGTGAATGTGCCGACCAACGGCTTTGACCTGGTGCGGCTGCGCTCTGACCAGGAACCGGGCAACAACCCCCAAGTGATCCAAGCCATGAAGCTGGCGACCGACCGAACAACCATTTTCGACACGGTGACGCTTGGCCTGGGCGCGGTGGGCCGCGACAGCCCCATCGGGCCGCTTTTCGCCGCCTATTACAGCGAAGAGACGCCCATCCCCGCGCGCGACCCCGAAGCCGCACGCGCGCTGCTGGCCGAAGCAGGCTACCCCGATGGGCTGCAGCTTGATCTGCATGTGCCCGACAGCGGCGACCGGCCCGATACGGCTGTCATGCTCAAAGAGCAGTGGGCCGAAGCAGGCATCGACGTCAATGTGATCGTCGAGCCGGAAAGCGTCTACTACGGCGAAAACGGCTGGCTCGACGTGACCCTGGGCATCACCGGCTGGGGATCGCGGCCAACGCCGCAATTCTATTTGGATGTGATGCTGGTCAGCGATGCGATCTGGAACGAGTCGCACTTCTCGGATGAAGAGTTCGACCGGCTGGCCCAGATCGCGGGGACAACCATGGACGAACAAGAGCGTATCGACGCCTATCACGAAATCCAACGCATCTTGATCGAGCGCGGGCCGATTATCATTCCCTACTTCTTTGCCCAACTTGGCGCAATCCGCGACACCTTCACCGGCTTTGCGATGCAGGCGTTCCCCGGCCGCACCGACCTAGCCGCAATCCGCTCAACCGCATAAAAAACACACCGACGCACAAGCATGGGGCTGCCGTTCGCACGGGCGCGGCCCCATGCAGACCACCATCTCATCGCCGGTTGTTGCCGGGAATCGCCGGTCTACCGATTTAAAATCATGATTCAAAATCATTCAAAGTCTATGTCATTCAAAGTCTATGAGCATCGCTGTTTCTGAACCGACCACGCACGCCGTTGCGCAGCGCCCCAACCGCTGGCTGGATGTCTTGCGCAGGCTCTTTGCGCGCCCCGCGTCCGCGTTGGGCACAGCCATCGTCCTCCTTTTCCTGTTGATGACCGTGGCCGCGCCCTTGCTCGCGCCCTATTCGGCCACAGAACAGATCGCCGGGGCCGCGCGCCAAGCGC
>CAZZNG010000074.1:0-21517 GCA_964655505.1 uncultured Litorilinea sp.
GACGGGGATGCGTTTGCGCTGTCGATCTTCCGAGAGACGGGGCGCTATCTGGGGATTGGCATCACCAACATTTTGCACACCTTCAACCCACAGCGGATCGTGATCGGCGGCGGCGTGTGGACGCATGCCCATGATCTGTTGGAAGATTCGATGTGGGCCACCATTCGCGCACGGGCACAGTCGCCGGAGTATTGGGAGGAGTTGAGCATTGTCACTGCGTCCCTGGGCCACGACGTGGGGCTGCTGGGCGCGGTGGCATTGGCCTTTGACGGCTTGCAGGGCGAGCGGGTGGCCTAGCGGCTCCAGCCCATGCACGGCAAGAGACGCATGTAAAAAGCACTTATCAAAAGCCCGTTATTATTTGATATGTCATTAGATATCATTAAATTAAAAGGTACGTAAACGATGGAGATAGGCATTATTGGTTTGCCCAACAGCGGCAAGACCACAATTTTTAACGCGCTGACGCGCAGCCAGACAGCCACAGCCGCGTTTTCAAGCGGCCAACTGGAGGTGCATACCGCGGTGGTCGATGTGCCGGATGAGCGCGTCGACAAGCTGGCGGCCATGTTCAACCCCAAGCGCACCATTTACGCGCAGGTGACTTACAACGACATCGCGGGGATGGGCAAAGGCGCAGGCAAGAGCGGCTTGAGCGGGCCACTGCTCAACGCCATTGCCGCCAACGACGCGCTGATGCTGGTGGTGCGCGGCTTCAAGGACGAGGCTGTGCCCCACCCGGATGATTCTGTGGACGCGGCGCGCGATCTGGTGGTCATGGAGAATGAACTGATTCTCAACGATATGACGACCATCGACCGGCGGCTGGAACGGCTTAAAGGGCAGAAGATGCGCGGGACAGCTGACGAGCGCAAGCGTATGGCGGAAGAGGAAGCATTACTCCAGCGTCTGATGGCCGCGTTGGAGGAGGAGACGCCGCTGCGCGCGGTCGAGCTTAGCGAAGAGGAGCGCAAGCAGCTAGGCGGTTTTGGGCTGCTGTCGCTCAAGCCGCTGCTGCGCGTGGTCAACGCGGGGGACGACGAAAGCCCCAGCGACTACGCCGATGTGTTGAATGAGGAAACCCTCTTTTTGCGCGGGCGGCTGGAGGCGGAGATCGCGCAGATGGAGCCGGACGAGGCTGCTGAGTTCCTCGCCGAGTATGGCATCGAGGAGCCGGGGCTGAACCGCGCCATTCGTTTCTGCTATGACATGCTTGGGCTGGAGAGCTTTTTCACTGTAGGCGAGGACGAGGTGCGCGCGTGGACGGTGAAGGTGGGCACGCTTGCACCGGAAGCAGCAGGCGTCATCCATTCGGATCTGCAAAAGGGGTTCATTCGCGCCGAGACGATTTCTTATGAGGATTTGATGGCCGCGGGCAGCATGGCTGAGGCGCGTAAACAGGGCAAACTGCGGCTCGAAGGCAAGGAATACGTCGTGCAGGATGGGGACATCCTCAATATTCGCTTCAACCTCTAAAGCGCCATCCCGGAAGCTGCGAGCAGATAGGCATAAAGCTTGCCGCTTCCGGGAAGTTCGACATTGAACAAGGCTACCCTTACAAGCCGTAGATGTCGCCGTACTTCTCGCTCAGGTAAGCTTTGTACGGGTCCAAGCGGATTGGGCCGCCTGTGAGCCGCTCGACCAGTTGGGCGGTTGTGTATTTGCGTCCGTGGCGATAGATGTTCTCTCGCAGCCAGTCGTGGAGCGTGGTGAACTGGCCCTGCGCGATCTCTTGCGGGATCGACGGGTTCGCTTGTAGCGCGGCTTGGTAGAAGAGTCCGGTTAGGATGTTGCCCAGGGTGTAGCCTTGGAACTGGCCGCCGATAGGCCCGGCGTACCAGTGGACATCCTGTAAGACGCCGTCGCGGTCGTCGGGCGGCGTGACGCCGAGATACTCTTCATAGCGCGCACGCCAGGTTTCGGGCAGGTCTGCCACACTGAGCGACCCCTCCAGCAGTTCACACTCCAACTCAAAGCGGATGATGACGTGCAGGTTATAGGTCACTTCGTCGGCCTCGACGCGGATCAGCGAAGGCTGTACTTTGTTGATGGCTCGATAGAATTCGTCCAGCGACACCGCGCCGAGTTGGGTGGGGAAAGTCGCTTGCAGCCTGGGATAGTAGTGCTCCCAGTAGCCGCGGCTGCGGCCTACGACGTTCTCCCACATGCGCGACTGGCTCTCATGCACACCCGACGATGTGCCCTCGCCGAGGGGAGTCCCGTCATATTCGCGGGCAATGCCCATTTCGTAGAGGGCATGACCGGCTTCGTGCAGGGTGGCAAAGAGTCCGCCCCCTAGATAGTCTTCATAGACGCGGGTGGTGATGCGACAATCGCCCCAACTAAAGCGTGTCATGAAAGGGTGATGCGTCTTGTCCTGTCGCCCGCGCTCGAAGTCATAGCCAAATTCACGGATGAGCGCTTCGCCGAAGGACCACTGCAGGGACTCTGGATAGTGTTGGAAGAGACAGCTATTGTCTACCTGGGGGCGCTCTCCGATAGCCGCAACCAACGGCGTGAGGAATTCGCGCAACTCTTTGAAAAGCGGGCGAATGGTGGCGACCGTCATATCCGGGTCCGACTCGTCGATGAGCGGGTCGGCGATATGCTCATAGCCAGGGAAGTAATTGGCGTACTGGCGGCTGAGATCCAGGGTCTTTTCCAACAGGGGCCGCACCGCGACAAAGTCGTTGTTGGGGCGCGCTTCCGTCCAAATTTGATAGGATTCTGACAGGTGATTGGAAAGGGTCTCAACGAATTTGGCGGGTAGGCGAACAGCACGCTGATAGTCGCGATGGGCGACGCGGATCAAGGCCGCCTCATCGCTGTCGGGCGGCAGATCATCGATCTGGGCCATCAGCTCGTCAAGTTGACGCCCCAACTCTGGATCGGTGGCTCGCTCATGCGCTAGGCGCTCCAGCAGTCCCATCTGGCGGCTGCGGGCCGGTGCGCCCTTGGGCGGCATATAGGTCGTCTGATCCCAAGAGAGGATAGCGCCCGCGGTGGCTAAGTCTTTGGCCTCGATGAGCTGCGCCTTGACTTGCTCTAGGGTACTTTTTAACTTTGTGTTCACAACTACTCCATTTCCCGCGGCAGAGCGGTATGCTATTCATAACACTTATTCATAAGTGGTAACAGCCTATTATAGGCGGCCAAAGTGAAGAGGGCAAAGCGCTGTTGGGGCCTCGCGGGGCATCTGTTCCAATGTTCACGAGCGACCAAGATCTTTGGCTAACGCCTACTGTGCGGGTTATACTAGAGGCAGAGTAAGAGGTATTATTTTGAGGATAGCCGCACTTGGTCCACAGTGCGGCAGTTTTTGGGAGGATAGATCCATGAGTGACCGGATAGAATCAGCTGTGGCAGACCAGGAGGATGCCGGGAAGGCAGCCGCCGAGGAGCAAACGCAGGCCGAGCCGGTAGCGGCTTCAGCCGAGGCTCCAGATGCGGTGGCCGACCAGAATACACCAGAAGCTGAACAGACTGTAGCACCTGACGCGGCAGAGAGCAGCCAAACTGCCGATGCTCCGGCGGAGCAGGCCGCGGAAGAGACTGCCGAAGAGTCCGCCGAAGCTGAATCGACGCCGCAGCCGGTAGCCGAGAGCGCACCAGCAGCCGAGTCAGCCGACCAAGCTGAACAGGCAGCCGATGCAGAGTCGGAGGGTACAGCTTCCGCCGAGGAGATTGAAACAGAGGAAGTTGTGATGCCCGATGGCAGCAAGCGCGTGGTGCGCGTGCTGGCTGTTGGACAACAAGTCACCGGTACGGTCAAGCGTATCGCCGATTTCGGGGCGTTTGTCGATATTGGCGTTGGCCGCGACGGTCTGATTCATATTTCTGAACTGTCCGTGCGCCGCGTTGGCAAGGTAACGGACGTATTGAGCGAGGGCCAAGAGGTCACGGCATGGATCAAGAAGCTTGATCGGGAACGTAACCGGATTAGCTTGACATTGATCGATCCCGAGACCAAGACCATTCGTGACTTGAAGAAGGGCGAGATTGTTAAAGGCACGGTGACGCGCATCCTGCCGTATGGCGCTTTTGTCGACATTGGCATTGGCCGCGACGCGCTCTTACATGTACGCGAGATGGCCGAAGGGTACGTTGCCAAGCCGGAAGACGTGGTGCAGGTCGGCGAAGAGCTGGAGGCGCGCGTGATCGAACTCAGCCGCCGCCGTGGTCGGGTCGATTTGAGCCTCAAGGGGCTGCGTCCTGAGCCGGAGGCTGCCCAGCCGGTGGCCGAGGCCGCGCCAGAGCCGGAAGAGGCCGAGGAATACGACGATCAATTCGAGGATATTGAGGTGCTTTCACCCATGGAACTGGCGTTCAAGCGCGCCATGGAGGCTGAAGGCATGGAACTCAAGTCCTCGAGGAAGAAGGGCAAGCGCGGTCGTCGCGGCTCCGCTCGCTCGATCCAGGACGAGATCATCGAGCGCACTTTGTCCAACCGGTAAGATAGATTTAAGACCGACTGTTGGGCCATTCGATTGATTGACGCAGATGCAGCACCATGTGCTGCATCTGTTTCTTTTTCTGTGCGTCGCGTGGCCCGCAGCGTGTCAGCGAGACAAGGCTGCAAGATGTAGCGGCAAGATGTGGCTGGGGGAGGGTCTTGGCACACAGGCCAATCCTGTGTATGCTGTAGATGCAAGCAGCGAACCTAGCGCACGATAGCGGGAAACCGCTTGATGGTGTTGGCTTGGTTGAGCTGACTTTGACCTTATTGGGCACGTTTGCACTGGAGAGCGTTTCGATTCATGCAGATCCGCGGCAAAGTAGCATTGATCACCGGCGGCGCGCATCGTGTGGGCAAGGCCATTAGCATGATGTTGGCCGAGCAAGGCGCGCATGTGGTCGTCAACTATCACACATCAGGCGACGCCGCCCAACAGACCGTGCGCGAGGCGCAGGCAATGGGGGTGCAGGCGCTGGCCGTAAAGGGCGATGTCAGCCAGCTTGACCAGGTGCAGCGCATGGTTGAAGAAATTGAGACGGCCTTTGGCGGCGTGGATATCATTGTCAATTCCGCCAGCCTCTTTGAAAAGATGTCGTTTCCCACCGAGGACATTGACACCTGGCATCGAGTCACACGCATTTTGATCGACGGGCCATTTTATATTTGCAACAGCCTGGTGCCGGGCATGTTGGCACGCGGGGGCGGCGCGATTGTGAATATTATCGATCTCTCGGCGTGGGAGCCGTGGCCCCAGTTCACTGCCCATTCCGTCGGCAAAGCCGGGCTGCTCGCCTTTACTCGCCAGTTGGCGCTGGAGCTTGCGCCGACCATACGCGCCAATGCGGTTGCACCCGGCCCGGTGCTACCGTCGCCCAATCAGGACGATGCCAGCGCGCAAAAAACCGCACAGCGAACCTTGCTCAAACGTTGGGGCCGCCCGGATGACGTGGCCCAAGCCGTGCGCTATCTGATCGAAGCGGAGTATGTGACGGGCGAAGTGCTTACGGTGGATGGCGGCGAACGTTACGGCCATCGAAGCAAAGCCGGATAGCCGCTTGCCGTGCGCCTTTGCAACAGCCCTGTGATCATCTATCTTTCGCCATAAAAGGAGTCCTGTCGTCATGACCAAATTGACGCGAGCCAAGCTAGAGGCGCGTGAGGACGCATTCTTGGCCGAATATGCCATGCGTAGCAGCCAAAGCCGCGGGCGGCGCTATCCAGAAGAAGAGCATCCCTATCGGACAGCCTATCAACGTGACCGCGACCGGGTGATTCACACGACAGCCTTTCGCCGTTTGGACTACAAGACCCAGGTCTTTGTCTATTCCGAAGGCGACCATTACCGCAACCGGCTCACCCACAGCGTAGAGGTGGCGCAGATTGGCCGCACGCTGGCGCGCAGCTTGGGCTGTAATGAGGATCTGACCGAGGCGATCTGCTTGGCCCACGACTTGGGCCACCCACCCTTTGGGCATGTGGGCGAGGCGACCCTGAATCAGTTGATGGCAGATCAGGGAGGCTATGACCACCAACGCCAGACCTATCGCATTGTCACCGAGCTAGAGCGGCGCTATCCAGACCATCCGGGCCTGAATCTGACCTATGAGGTGCTGGAAGGAGTGGTCAAACATGACACAGATTATGATGTGGTCGATGCGCGCGATTTTCACCCGGAGGAGCGCGGCACGCTCGAATGTCAGCTTGCCAATCTAGCCGACGAGATTGCGTATAACACCAGTGACCTGGATGACGGGCTGCGCAGCGGCATCCTCGATCCGAAGGCAGTGCTTGAGCTAGAGATTGCCCAGCACGTCTTGAAGAGCTTGGGCGAACCGGCGGACGCCGACCTCGGCGACACGATGATGCGCCATCGCTTTATTCGCCGCTTGGTGGGGATCGAAGTAATGGATGCGATTGACGCCACGGAGAAGAACTTGGCAGAGGCCGGGGTCGAAACGTTGGCGGATCTGCGTGCGCTGCCGGGGAATGTGGCGAACTATTCGCCTGAAATGCAAGAACTCAATCGCGAGCTAAAGGTCTATCTCTTTAACTGCTTCTACCGGCACTATCGCGTGGTGCGCATGGCGTCCAAGGCGGATCGGCTGCTGCGCGATCTTTTCAACGCCTATATTGAACAACCCCTCCAGCTACCGACCGAGACGCAGCAGCGCGCCAAGGAGCATCCAGAGGGGTTGCATCGTGTCGTCTGTGATTATCTTGCGGGCATGACCGACCGCTATGCTGTCCAGGAGCACCGGCGGCTCTTTGACCCGGACGAGCGGGCTTGATTGAGCGGGTTAGTCGAGCGGCTTAATCAAGGCTGCGCACCGTCATGTCGATCTTGAGATTCTGGAAGATGCCCGCGTTCTCTCCGCTCTGGATGTAGTCGGCCTCGATCACTTCGCAGTCGAGCAGGAGGCTCGGCCCGCGCAGTTGGAATTTCGTGCCGGGGTGGGGGACCAGCGGGTCGGGGTCGTTGGGGCGTTCGCGGCGGAACGCTTTCTCCAGGTCATGATCCACCACATACTCGCTGATAAGCACGCGGGTTTGGCTTGAGTAGGACTTGTCCTGCTTTTTGTCGACCAGCCACACGTCCAGCGCGATGACGTTTTCGGGGTTGTTTTGCAGCACCCCGTTTTTCATGTTGATCCCCATGCCACAGTCGCCGATGTAGCGACCACCGTCCGGGTTGAGGATGCTGTACGACTGGTCATAGTCGAGCATACCGGCTTGATATTGCACCGTGAAGGTGTAGAGCGCGGGGAGATCGTCTGTGGAGCGCCGCGGGGCGCGTGTGGGCGCTGCCGCGGGCATCAACGGTTCGTCGATGACTTCATCTTCAACCGCCGACTCCTCGCCCGTGTCGTAAGCTTCTGTGTCGTAGGCGCCGGCATACGCTGCGTCATAATCTGCGTCGTCGTAGTCAACCACCAGCGGCCCATGGGCATAGTCGGCGTCGTGTTCGTCAAAAGCTGTGTCGAAGCCCGGCTCATCGCTTGTGGCTTGCTGGTATGCCCCTGTCTCGTATTCCTCGTCAGCCTCGTCATATAGGGCGCTTGGCGCGTCTTGCGTCAGCGTGCGCCCGCGCGAGTAGGTGACATCGTCGTCCTCGTCGTCAAATCCATACTCTTCTTGTGCGCTGCCTTCCGCCGTGCCCGCGGCGCGTCCTGCGCCAACCGTCGCGGCTGGGGCTGGGCGCATGAAGGGGTTGCGGCCGGGTGACGATCCAAAGCGGGGCGATTCATCCTCGAAGCCGCCCGGCTCGTCATCCTCCACATAATCGACGCTGCCGCCGCTTCTGCGCCGCTGGTTGAGCCGTCCGATGATATAGATGCCGCCGCCGACCAAGAGCACCGCGGCCAACAGCGTCAGCGTCCAATTGACCCAAGCGCGTACGGTGTCGCCGACGCCGCTCTGCGCGGGTTCGGGGACGATTGCGCCGGTCTCGCCTTCGCCCGCTGCGGGCGCATCGACGATGATGTCGGGCGATTCAATATTCAGTGCCTGCGCAAGCTGGCCCAGGTTGCTGACATAGACGCGGCTGTTGCGCTGCGGATTGTCGAGGAAGTAGGTCTGGGCCGCGACGATCTCTTCGGCTAGATTCTCGTTGAGGTCAAAGAGGCGATTGCGCGCGATCTCCGCTGCCTCTTGGTCGCCGTAGTAGACATAAGCCTCTGAGACTGCGGCGAGATATTGGGCGCGGGCCTCCTGTGTCAGATCGCCCGGCCAGGCATTGGTCCATTGGACGGGGAAGAGGCCCCAGGCGATGATCAGCCCCAGTGTAAAGCCCAGGACCACACCTGCCGCCAGGGTGGCCCAAGTGGCGGTGTTCATGGGGGGGAGATAGTCGGTCACGTTATACTTGCGCCCGTCGCCTGTGCCGGTTGAGTCAAAGGGCGTCATTTATCTCTCCTCTGCGGCTGCTTGCACGAACACCTGACTGCATCGCCTGGTACGGTCCCCAATCAGTTATTCGGGGGATTCACATGATGCGACCGCGGCGGGCGAACCATCCAGCGGGCGAATCTTGGGACGCTATAGACAGGTGGCGGGGTTTAAAGTAGTTCTGAACGACCCTGCGCTTTGAGCCGTTCGACCACATCCTTGACCTTTTGCATCTGTTGTTTGTGGCCGATTAGCAGTGTATCACCTGTGTCCACGACCACCAAGTTCTCTACGCCGATTAAGGCCACCAGGCGATCACCGCAGTAGACGATATTGTTGTGGCTGTCGATGGTCAGCAGGTCGCCGCTGGCTACGTGGTTGTTGTCATCGTTGCAGGGGATGATCGAGGCCAGGGCATCCCAACTGCCGACGTCGTTCCACCCTGCATCCAGAGGCACAATTGCCACCTTTTGCGCGCCCTCCATGACACCATGATCGATGCTGATGCTGGGCAGCGTGGGCCACACTTCGGCCAGTACGGCGGCAGCGTTGGCCGGGTCTTGGCGCCGCGCTTGTGCGATTTTGTCCAACCCCGCGGCTAGCTCTGGAAGCTGGCGCGCGATCTCGTCCAGCATCACGTCCGCACGAGCGATGAAGATGCCGCCATTCCAACTGTAACCGCCGTCGGCGAGAAAGGCTTCGGCGGTTGTGCGGTTGGGTTTTTCGAGGAATTCCTCAACCTCATAGGCAGGCAGGTCATCCTGCCCGTTGAGCGCGGCGTGGTCGATGGGTGCGCCGCGCTTGATGTAGCCATAGCCTGTATGGGCAAAGGTCGGCGTGATGCCGAGGGTCACGATATAACCGGCCTGTGCGACCTTTTCAGCCCGGCGCAGCGCCTTTTGAAAGGTCGCTACATCGGGAATGACATGGTCGGCAGGCAAAATGGCGAGTACGCCTGTGGGGTCGCGGTCCGCGATGACCGAGCATGCAAGCCCAATGGCCGGGGCCGTGTTGCGCCCGTTCGGCTCCAGGAGAACTTGTTCCGGTTGGAGCGCAGGCAGTTGGCTTCGCGTCAACTCCGCATATTGCGCGCCGGTCACGATGTAGATCGATCCCGCGTCCACCAGACCATCCAGCCGGTCGGCTGTGGCTTGGATCATGGTGCGGCCTGCGCCGGTGATGTCGGAGAACTGCTTGGGCTGGTTTTGGCGGCTGCGCGGCCAGAGCCGGGAGCCGACGCCGCCTGCTAGAATTGCTGCATACATGGGATTGGCATCACTTTCGCGTCATTGCTTTGGACAGGGCTAACATTGCCCGCCACAAGTTTAGCTTCGTACATAACTCATTGTGCCGACTTGGCGCACAAGCCCCTTTAGCTCCATCATCGTCAGCAGTCCGGCGACTTCTGGGGCGGGCATGGCGCTGTCGCGCACAAGATCATCCACATGGCGCGGTTCGCGCGTGAGAAAGTTGAGCAGACGCGCTTCTTGCGGATCGGCGGCAATGACGGCGCGGGCGGCCTGCTGGGCAACGGTCTGTTCTAGGTTGAGATGGGTTAAAATATCTTGACTGGAGAGGAGCGGCGTGGCTCCTTGTTGAATGAGCGCGTTACAGCCCGCGCTGCCGGGGTGCAGGATGCTGCCGGGCACGGCAAAGACATCGCGCCCCTGTTCTGCGGCAAAGCGCGCGGTGATCAATGCGCCGCTGCGCTGTCCGGCTTCGACGATCACCACCCCCTTGCTCAAGCCGCTGATAATGCGGTTGCGCGGGGGGAAGTTACCGGCCTCGGGCCGCACGTTCAAGGGATACTCGCTGATGAGCGCGCCTTGTTCCATGATTGCATGGGCCAGGCCGCGGTTGTCGGGCGGGTAGATCTGATCGACGCCGCTGCCCAGGACTGCCAGGGTGCGCCCACCCGCGTCCAGGGCTGCCCGATGCGCCACGGTATCGATCCCCAGCGCCAGGCCGCTGACTACCGTGACACCGGCTTGGGCCAGGTCAGTCGCCAGCGTGCGCGCCACTTCGCGCCCATAGACGGAGGCGCGGCGCGTGCCGACAATGCCTACTGCCCACAGATCATTGGGATGCAGCGTACCGCGTACATAGAGCAGGGGAGGCGGCGCGTCGGTCTGGCGCAGATTGGCGGGATAGTCGTCGTCGGCCAGGGTGATGACGCGCACGCCAGCCGCGAGGACTCGATCCCATTCTGCGGCCACGTCGAATTCACGCCGGGCTTGCAGCAGATTTTCCAACGTGCGCCGGTCGAGTTTGGCGGCCTTGAGTTCTTGAATGGATGCGCGCCACGCGGCCTCGGCGCTGCCAAAGAAGGACAGCAGCGCGGCCATGCGTACCGCTCCAATACCCGCGACTCGATTCAAGGCAACCCAATAGGCTTTGTCTTCCAACCGTCCGTGTTCCAACCGTCCAGGCCTCATCAAGACAGGGTAGACCGGCGCGGCGGCCTGGTCTACTGGTCTGGTTTGTTTCCCGGCGTGAGGATACTGTATGCCGCGTGCGTCTGTCAACCAGGCGAATAGAAATGGGCCGGGGAACGCTGGTTATTCGTCCAAAAGCCCCGGCAGCGGTGTGACGATCATACGCCCAGCCGCCAGATCGACGCGCTGGATGACGTCGGCAATGGCAGGCAGCAGGATTTCACGCGGGGGGTCGTCTTGGCTCTGGACGATGTAGACTTCGTTGGCCCCGGTGAACAAGACATCGGACACTTTGCCGAGCACGCGGCCCTCTGCCGTTTCAACGGTCAGGCCGACGATGTCATGCACAAAGTAGGTGTCCTCTTCGAGCGTTTGCGCTGCCTCTTCGGGGATAAAGAGCCACTGGCCGCGCAGCGTTTCGGCTTCGGTGCGGTCGTCGACGCCAGCGAATTTGAGCAGCATCCCCCCTTGATGCGGCCGCGCGGCTTCCAGGGTCATTTCGGTCAACGCGACGTCTAGATAGAGCACGGTGTCGGGTGCAAAGCGTTCGGGAAAGTCGGTGTGCAGTTCGATCTTCACGTCGCCGCGCAGACCGTGGGCCGAGGTGATCAGGCCAACCGCCATGTAGCCGGTCGGGATCTGCACGCGCCGGTTGCGATGGATATAGGTTTGGGCGCGCGGCTTCCTTTTGCGCGGGGCGCTGCCGCGGGATCGATCCTTGGCGGGCCGGTCACCGGCGCGCTGATCGTTTGTGCCGGAGGAAGTGGGTCCAGGTGCGTCTGTCATGTCTCGTCCGTCATAGTGGGTTGCTACAGCCGCCGCAGCCCAGCGCGGGGCGGCAAAAACACAAACAGCGGAAGAAAGCCTCCCGCTGTTGCGATCCATCGCCCAACAACTGTCAAGTCGTGGCGTAGGCGTTGGTTGAATAAGCTGTGTTGGGCGCGCTCGTTCCACGCAGGCACGTTGACGCCAAATCGCCCGCGCGCTGTACTCAGCGGTCTGCTCAGTCGATCTCCAAGATCACGGGCCGGTCACTGTGGCGGGCGGCAACATTGACGAGCGAACGAATCGCATTCGCCACGCGGCCGCCTTTGCCGATCACGCGGCCTGTGTCGCCTGGCGCCACGCGCAGCTTGATAATGGTGGTGCGTCGCGTCTCCTTGGTGTAAACACGGACGCGGTCAGGCTCTTCGACCAATGCTCCGGCCACGTAGCGAACCAGCTCTTCCATGATTAGATCCGTTTCAACTAAGCGGCTGCAGCTTCGCCCTCGGGCTGGACCACAGCCTTGCCATTTTCGTCAATCAGATTGAGCTTGCGCAGCATACGCGCGACCGAATCGCTGGGCTGTGCGCCGACACCCAGCCAGTAGGCGACGCGTTCGCTGTTCACCTTGACGGTTTCCGGCTCGGTCAACGGGTCATAGGTGCCGATCACTTCGATGAAGCGACCGTCACGCGGGGATTGCTTGTTGGCAACGACGATGCGGTAAAAGGGCTTCTTCTTTGCGCCCATGCGGCGTAGACGAATACGAACCACGGTTGTTTAATCTCCTCTCAACCAGCGAGAATCAAGTACGAAATCGAATCGGTTCAATAGACTTCAGTTCAGTATGCAAACATTAAATCAAAACGACAGGAATTTACCAAGTATTGCAGCAGGCGTATTGCAACAGGCCGATGCGCGCGGGGGCTGCTTGGTTGGTCTATTGGCCTATTGGTTAATTGAACCCGCCGAACATATCCATCAAGCCTTTGGGCATGCCGCCGCGCCCGCGCCCTTTGCGCTTGCCCTTGCCGCCGCCCATGATGCCCATCTGCTTCATCATCTTCTGCATTTCGCGGAACTGCTTGACAAGTTGATTGACATCCTGCACGCTTGTGCCGCTGCCTGCGGCAATCCGGCGGCGACGGCTGCCGTCGAGCAGGTTGGGGTTGCGGCGTTCCTTGGCCGTCATGCTGTTGATGATGGCTTCGGTCTTTTTCAGGTTGCCTTCCGCCGACGAGAGGTCGATCTCCTTCATCACGCGGCCCATGCCGGGCAACATGCCCAGGATGTCGGTGAGCGGCCCCATTTTCTTGATCTGGTGCAGTTGATCGCGGAAGTCTTCAAAGTCGAAATGGCCTTCTTGGAGTTTGCGCTCCATGTCCGCCGCATCGTCTTCGCTGATCTGCTCTTGTGCGCGCTCGATCAGCGTCAGCATGTCGCCCATGCCGAGGATACGGCTTGCCATCCGCTCCGGCTGGAAGGGTTCCAGGTCGGAGATCTTCTCGCCTGTACCCAAGAATTTGATCGGCACGCCGGTCACCTGGCGCACACTCAGCGCCGCGCCGCCGCGCGCATCGCCGTCGATCTTGGTCATGATCAGGCCGCTGATGGGCACGCGTTGATTAAAGCCCTCGGCGACGTTGACCGCTTCTTGGCCGGTCATGGCATCGACGACCAGCAAAATATCGCTGGGGCGGGTGGTCATGCGTACCTGCTCCAGCTCTTGCATCATCTGGTCGTCAATCTGTAAGCGACCGGCAGTGTCCAGAATCACGGTGGTGTAGGCTTTTTCGCGTGCCAGCCGCATGGCATTCTTGGCGATGGTCGCGGGCGATACGTCCGTCCCTTCGGCATGGACGGGCACGTCGATCTGCTTGCCCAAGATCTGAAGCTGATCGATGGCCGCGGGGCGGTAAATATCGGCTGCCACCAGCAAGGGGCGTTGGCCCTCTTTGCGCAGGCGCGCGGCCAGCTTGGCGGCCATGGTGGTCTTACCCGCGCCCTGGAGGCCAATCAGCATGATCACATGGGGCGGTTGGCCCGAAAGGTTGAGCGGCGCGGGCTTGCCCAGCAGGTTGATCAGTTCTTCATTGACAATCTTGACGACCTGTTGCGCAGGCGTCAGGCTGTCCATAACCTCCTTGCCCACTGCGCGAGCACGGATGGAGGCGATGAAGTCTTTGACAACCTTGAAGTTAACGTCAGCCTCTAGCAGCGCCAGACGCACCTCGCGCAGGGCGACGTCGACATCTTTTTCGCTCAGTTTGCCTTGGCGTGCCAGCTTGTCAAAGACATCCTGGAGTTTATCGCTCAGACTCTCGAACAAGGGCTTATCCTCGATCTGCTACTAGGCCGGTCATAAATTTTGGCCTTTACTTTGCATCACCGCTACAATAGCTGAGGCAGCGCTTGCCTCAAGATGCAGACAACAGCTTATTGTACGCTAGGTGCTGCCGCCGGTCAAGTTGGTGCAAGAGCGGGAGAAGGGTCTATTTTGTGGGCCATGTGCCGAACTTGGTGGCTTGCTGGCGCGGTGAATGGCCGCGAAAAGTGCATCCAACGATCTCGGAGTTTGACAAGTGATTCGATGTGTGACAAACTCCGTCCAGCGAAAAAGGTAGCTTTGAAAAAGGCAGTCGTGCTTGAACGCTGATTTCGAGCTTACCTACTTAGCGATTGATTCCCTTCGCACTGACTACGCTGATCCTCTTGGGGATTGCTACTGACATCTAATTGTCATCTGGTAGTTGTCATTTGGGGTATTCGAGAAAATAACCGTGACACGCTTCTTCTATAGACGCAATCCCATTCCTCAACCATCCTGGTGCATCTGTACTGGGCGGGGGTCCCTGACACCCGCTCAGCCGTCCGCTTAGATGAACTAAGTTGACAATAGACTGACGCTCGTGCAGGTGGCCCCCGCGGATTAACGATTTATCGTGTTGTCCAGCGATAAATCGGTCCGTGAGAAAGGGGAACTGCGCGCGCTGTCGACCATAGCGAGATCTGCCGAAGATCCCCTTTCTGGGGATCTTTTTTTTTGCTTCAAATCTGGAGCTTGACATTTCGAGCCATCATCCCGCCTCCAGATAGATTTATCCGCAGGTTTATTCACAAGGAGAGAAGGAGAGCATTGTGAGCACAAGAATCCGACTTGGAGATGATATTTCCTGGGAACTTGTCTACAAGCGCAATAAGGTTGAGCGCCTCAAGGCCGAGAAGTTTCCGTTGGGCATCACCGACGAACTGCCTTCGATGGTGGAGCGGGGTTATGAAGATATCCCCGAAGAGGATCTTGTCCGCCTGTACTGGTACGGGATCGCGCATGACAAGCCCAAAGTGGGCAGCTTCATGGTGCGCCTGAAAGTGCCGTGTGGGATTGTGACGACGGCTCAACTGCGCGGGGTGGGGGTGATCTCGCAGCGTTTCGGCAACAACTACAGCGAGTTGACCACGCGCATGGCGATCCAACTGCACGATGTGCGGCTGGAGACGCTCCAGGGCGTTCTGCAGGCCATCCAGGATACGGGTTTGACCACCACCGGCGCAGAGGGGGACACGGTCCGCAACATCACAGGCTGCCCGCTGGCTGGGATCGATCCGCATGAGGTGTTTGACGTTCGCCCGCTGATCATGGAGGCGCATGAGTTCTTCGTGGGCAACCGTGACTATTCGGATCTGCCGCGCAAATTCAAGGTGACCATTACCGCCTGCCCGCACCAGTGCAGCGGGCCGGAGTTCCACGACGTAGCGTTGATCGCGGTGATTCATAACGGGCAGCGCGGTTACACGGTGCGCGTCGGGGGCGGGCTGTCGTCGACGCCGCGCATTGCGCGTGACTTGCGTATGTTCGTGCCCGAAGATCAGGCGCTTGATGTGCTGCGCGCCATTGCCGACGTCTGGCAGGAGGACCTGCGCTATCGCCTCAGCCGGCCCAAGTCGCGCATCAAGTTCATGGTGGATGACTATGGCGCGGATGGGATGCGTGCACTGGTCGAGGAACGAATGGGACGCAAGTTCGAAGAGTTGGCCGCGCCCGAACCGCTGCCCGGCGATCTTGCCCACTTGGGCGAGCGACCGCAGAAGCAAGAAGGGCTATACAGCATTGGTTATTCCATTCCCCAGGGTTGGGTCAAGGGCGACCAACTCCAGCAGCTAGCCGATGTGCTGGACGAAGTGGGCGGGCACATGCGCTTTACTCGTCAGCAGAATTTTATCTTGGCCGATATCCCCGAAGATCGTTTGGAGTGGATCAAGGCCAGGGTGGATGAGATTGGCTTTTCGCACAAACGGAATCGCCTCTTTGGTAACTCGGTTGCCTGCACGGATCACCGCTTCTGCAATTATTCTGTGGCCGAGACCAAAGGCAAGGCCCAGAAGATCATCGAGGAGCTAGACCGGCGTTTCGGCTCGGAGATCGAGGAAGGGCTAACGCTCTATGTGGACGGCTGCCCCCATGCCTGCGCGCATCACTGGGTCGGCAACATCGGTCTGCAGGGTACATCGATTCAGACCCTGACGGGCGAGCGCATCGAGGCCTATGACGTGACCTTGCGCGGCGGGCTGGGCAGCGAAGCCGCGATCGGTAAGCCGCTCCTGCGCCGCGTGCCCGAAGAGGAAACCACCGAGGTGGTTGTGCGGCTTGTGGACGCGTGGCTGGCCGCGCGGCGGGCACGCAGCAACGGCAAGCGGGCTGATTACACCTTCCAGGACTTCTGCAATGACCACACCGACGCGGAATTGAAGGCGATTGCGCTGGACACGGAGGTCGGGGAGGAAGCGACAAACGATATGGTGACGCTGCGGCTCAGCGGCCCGCTGCTGCAATATACGGGCGGCATCGAGAACTACGAAGTTCGCAATGTGCGGGCGCGGACGGTGCGGGCGCTGATCCGCGGCGCGACCCGCCGCCATCGCGCACTGGAGCCGCACTTGCTCGATAAAGACGGGGAGCAGGTCGAACACATCTATCTGTTCTTGAACGACGAAGACATCCGCAGCTTGAACGGGCTGGACACGCCGATCAAGGGGGGCGACGAGGTTGTGGCCCTGCCCGCGCTGTCCGGCGGCTGATCTACGGTTAGTTAAAGGAGCCGTGATATCCACGCTGTGATATGACGGTGTGGATGTCACGGCGTAGTCACGATGCGCAATCACAGAACGTGCAATCACAGAAGGCGCAATTACGCAATCATAAGATGAGGAACACTATGCAAGCTGAAGCTACTGTGAACACCCAACGTATCCTGTTCGATGATCTGGAGATCGGCGAGATTGCGATGGAGCTTGATTACGAGCCGCCCGAGGAGATCGTGCGTTGGGGGTTGGAGACCTTTGGCGACCGGGCGACTATCGTCTCGTCGTTGCAGATCGATACCATGGCGATCTTGGACATGGCCTATCGCATCGATCCCCATGTCCATGTCATCACCGTGGATACAGGCCGGATGCCAGATGCCACGCTGGCGTTTCTGGAAGAAGTGCGTGAATTCTATCCGCTGGCGCGTTGGGAGGTGCTCTACCCTGACCAGCAGGAAGTGGACAAGATGGTCGAGCGTCACGGCGCTGATCTCTTCTACAAATCCGTCCCCATGCGTTTCTTGTGCTGCCATATTCGCAAGGTGCGCCCGTTGGTCAATGCCTTGAGCGATGTGGATGCATGGTTCACAGGGCTGCGCCGGGATCAGTGGGCCTCTCGCGCGGCGATTAAGAAGGTTGAACTCGACCACGATCACGGCGGCATCGTCAAGCTGAATCCGCTGGCTGATTGGACCGAGGAGGAGGTTTGGGCGTATTTGGAAGAACACAATGTGCCGACCCACCCGCTTTATAAGGAGGGCTATACCAGCATTGGCTGCGCGCCATGCTCGCGGCCCATCCAGCCGGGCGAGGATCACCGCGCCGGTCGCTGGTGGTGGGAGAAGGACGCGCCCAAGGAGTGCGGGATGAACTGCCCCATTGAGACGGGCGGCTTTGAGCATGAGGCTGCAATCATCTTGCAGGAAGTCGGCCATTGATTTTGGCCTCGATCTTCCCGGACGCTCGGTCTATTTTCCGCCGCCACTTCAGGCGGCGTGAGCGTCCGGGAAGATTTTTATTTCTCCACTAACCGGCGCAGCGCCGGTTACATCCCCTCTGGTATCCACAGGCTAACAGGCAAAACAGAATCGCAAAGCAAAATAAAACGGTGCGGGCGCATGGCCCACACCGTTTTAAATTCATGTTGGTTGGCAGTTTGACGTTACTGCGCTGGCGTTGCCTCGGCGACCGGCGGCACGTAGAGCTTGGAGCCGATGATGATGGTGTCCGACCGGAGGCAGTTTGTGCCCATCAACTCGCTGACTGTGATGCCGCCACGCTGGGCAATGGTGCTGAGCGAGTCGCCCGGCTGCACTTCGTAGAGCACCCAATCCTTGGGCAGCGGTGTGCCACAGGCCAGAATAGGCCTATCGGTCTTGAGCGATGCGGCGGGCACGTAGAGGTCTGCGCCGATCAGGATGACCTCGCTGTCGAGGCAGTTGACCTGCATGATCTCTGCCACAGTCGTCCCGCCACGGCTTGCCAGGAAGGTCAGGTTGTCGCCTGCCTTGACCTCATAGGGAACCCATCCGTCCGGCTGGGAGACGGTGCAGCTTGCTGTGTCAGGCGTGGCTGCGCTCGGTGCGACAAGCTCTTCAGGCGTCTTGGTGGGCGGCGCGACCACGTTGAGCGTGATGCCTTGTACGGTGTCGCTTTGGCCCGGCATGATCTGATAGGCGATTTCTACCAGCGCGCCCGGCTCCAAATCTCCCTGGATGACCATCTCGCGGAACACTTCGGCGTTGGCATCAGGCTGATAGCGATCCACCACATTCAAGCCGCCGATCTTGAGCACGCGCCCTGTGCGCCCGTAGTAGATCTGCGTATCTTCGGCCTGGATGATCGCGCTGTTGGCGTCGGCGCGGCTGGCGGCCTTGGCGACATCCTGGGCTAGTTCGCGCTCTTGTTCCAGGCGCACCTGGTCGCGCATGTCCGGCGGAGCTAGTTCGAGTTCCTGCTTGCGAATCCACTGCTTGAGACTATAGGTCAAATCCCCCGGAACCGAGGTTTGGGCCATCGTAACCAGCGTCGACGTGCTCAGGAGCACAAAGGCGAGCATGGCGATCACAGGCGCGAGGCGCAGCGCTCGAACGCTAAAGATGCCCTGCAAGCCTGCGCGCAGTTGATCGAGCCAGCTTTGGCTGCTGCGAGCGCGCCGCCTGCGTGTGCTGCGCTGTGCCGTGTTGCGCTGCGCGGGTTCGCGTGCAGCCGCCGCGCGTGAGGCAGCCGCCACGCTTTGGCTGTCCACTGCCTGCATCAAGTGCGATTGGGCGGCCTCTCGCTCCTGGCGCATTTGGGCAGCGGCAGCCAAGAACTGCCGTTTGGCCGCGGTGCGTTTGGCCGCAGATGGACGCGGAACCGGCGCGCGCGCCATGTTCTCGACAGCGCCGACAATGGTCAGCATGTCTGTCAATTCGTCGCGCATGGAAACCGGGTAGGAAGCGACAATCTGGGCGATGGTCTCGCCGGCTTCAAACCTTGCCACGGCCTCGGCGAATTGATCTTCCGCGTTTGGTTGGTAACCCCGATTGTTCCGATTCATTGGACCACTCTCGAACTTTCTCGTTGAGTTCAAGGGACTCCCGCATCCACAAGTTTATTAACTCAACCGATTCTGTATCGACAGGCGCACATGGAAAGACAAATCACTGGATCGTATCCATGTGTGCCGTTATTGCTCTAACACCAATAGCTGCCGAAGGGTGGCTACGGCTCGATGCTGTAGCGCCTTGACTGCGCCTTCGGTCTTGTCCATCATCTCTGCGATTTCCGCAAAACTATAGCCTTCTAGGAAGCGCAGACTGATGACTTGCGCCTGTTCGTCGGTCAACCGGCGAATGGCAGAGCGCAACGCCTCGGCCTCCAATGCGATTTCGGCTGCACGGACGGGGGTTGTCCCGGCGTCGTGCATATGGGGTACATCATCGATGGAGACCTGCTTTTGACGGTCGCGCGCCCGATAATGGTCGATGACCAAGTTGTGGGCGATGCGGTAAAGCCAGCCAGAGAAAGAGCTGTGCCACGCTCGTTCGCTCTGGATAGCTTCCAGCATTTTCAGAAATACTTGCGCCGTCAGATCCTCCGATAGCCCCGGATCGCTGGTGCGCCGATAAATATAGTTGTAAATCTTCAGCTCGTACCGGTCATAGATCTCGCTAAGAGCGGCTTCGTCGAAATTTGCGGCCCGGTCGAGCAACTCCTCTTCCGTGCAGTTCTTTAGCAATTTCGGCTCGTCGTTTGAACTAACGTGCGAAGGCCTTCTATCATTCATGACGTGTCGCGATCAAAAAAAATACGGCCATTTTCGTTGGAAATTGATCCACAACGATCTGGCCGTGTCGGCATGGAAAGGACGATGAAAAGACGATGAGCCGTGCGATGGATCAGGCGGGGCATGACCCTAGATCGGGTGGTTGTCGCTCGGCTTGATGACGTTGGCGCCCGGTACGGCCGGTGGGCGTTGGGATGTGCGGGAGTAGACTTCATAGATGCGCTGGAGTGCCGAGATATTGGTCAGGATTGCCATGGCCCACAGCACCGGCTGCATCCAGCCGACCAAAAGGCCAAGGATCAATAGCACCACACGTTCGGGGCGCTGCAAGATGCCGCCTTTGCATTCGACGTTCAGCGCCTCGGCCCGCGCCCGTGTGTAGCTGACCATGAGCGAACCGATTAGGATAATCAGAACGAGAATACTCTCGATGCGATAATCCGGCGATTGGGAATAGTAGATGCCAAGCGCCAGGAAGGTGATGCTTTCGGAGTAGCGGTCGAGCGTGCTGTCGATGAAAGCGCCGAAGGTGCTCGATTGGGCGGTTGCGCGCGCCAGTGAGCCGTCGAGCATGTCGAAGAGGGAGGCAATCAAAAGCATGATCGCGCCGATTCGAAAGTAGCCGGTTGCCAGCAGCAATGCGGTGACGGCTGTGAGTAAGAATCCGACCAGGGTGAGCGCATTGGGGGTCACGCCGGTTGCCTGCAACCATGTGACGGTACGGGCCAAGAGCGGCGCAAAGAGCCGCCGGCCAAAGTTGGAGAACATCGATTGGTCTTTCCTCCGCTGCCGCGGGTTGTCTGTCTATGTCAACGCTGCAGTTTCGGTCCGCGATTCCGCTGCTGATTGGACGTTTGCAGTGTACACGCGGCCTGCACTTACGTCAAGCAATAGGCGGATGGATTCGCTGCGCCGTCTGGATTGTGGGCTGAACAGGGCCGCCTGCCGAATCAGTTCGACAGGCGGCCCGTCATCTTGCCGCAGCGCGGATACGACGCTCGCGCGGGTACGGTGCTGCGGCAAGAGGGTTGTGCATGTGCTGCCCGCATGACAACGCGGGCAGCGTTGATTGCCTCGTTTGCTGCCTAGCGTACTGCCGGGAATGCCAGTTGATGCTTGGCACAGAGGGCGACGATGGGCAGGCCCGACACGTTGTCCGGCGGATCACCGGCACGCGTGTCCGCTACCATGACGAAGATGGCCTGTTCATCCGGGAAATTCGCGCCCAGCGTCGACAGGTCAACTTCGATGGTGAGGTCGGTGGGAATTTGGCTGTCTTCGGAGTAGACATTCTTGACCCACGAACTGACGGCGTCGTCAATATGCCAGGTGGTTGTAAGGGCCGCGGCAGCCGAGACTTGGCCGGTTTCGATCACGCGGGTGTTGCCGTTGGCATCGTAGAGCACCATGTTGCCGTTCTCGTCGACCTCGCCGCCGGTGATCTGCCCGTTGAAGACGTCAGCCGATGCAGCTACTGTCTCCCCCGGTACACCGATGACGGCCCCGCGGAAGGTGAGGCCGGCTGTACCGCCCAGACGCACGGTCATGCTGCTCGCACCCGGCTCTGAACCTGCTGTGCACGGGTAGTGGATGAAGGCCGCGGTTTGCGGGCGCGGCGCGATC
>CAZZNG010000075.1:0-21193 GCA_964655505.1 uncultured Litorilinea sp.
CAACGTTATGACAAATCGATCCAAGCATATGGATCGGTCAGTCGCGTGACTCGGCTTGGAGCTTGGCGGCCTGGGTCGGATCGCCGATGTGCAGCGTATCGTAGGCCTGCTGCGACGATGTGAACGGGCCAAGACCTTCGTGTCCGTGCCAATCGCCCTGATGGTGGATGGGGTTGGGCAGGCCCGTCTTGGCTTCGCGCGCCGCGATATAGGCATCCATGCGCCCACGCAGCCACGCCACCACGTCCGGCAATTCCTCGGCCAAGTTGTGGTTTTCCTCCGGGTCGGCAATGAGGTTGTACAGTTCCACTTCGGGCTTGAAGTGAAAATCCGGCTCCAGCGCGACAATCAGCTTCCATTCGGGCGTGCGCCAGCCGTGCTTGCGCATCCAGGTGCATTCAGTGATGTACATCTCGCTTTCAAAGGAAGCCGCTTCCCCGCGCACCATCTGCATCAGGCTGCGCCCGTCGAATTTGATGTCGTCGCGCTCGAGCTCCGCCAGTTCCAGCAGCGTTGGAACCAAGTCTTTATGCTGGTTATAACCGGCCACGCGTTTGCCCGCGGGCACTTTGCCGGGGTAGCGGATGATCAAGGGGACGGTCAACGTCGGTTCATAGAGGCCATGATGGTCGAAGTAACATTCGTGATCATAGAGCGTTTCGCCGTGGTCGCCGTTGATCACGACGATGGTGTTGTCGTCCAGATCCAGCGCGGTCAGTGCGGTGAAGATGCGCTGGATGGCGGCATCCATGTAGGCGATTGCCCCGTCGTATTGGGCAATGACGTAATCCTTGTCGGTGATCCCCGGCGGCATCCAACTGGCAAAGAAGTCGCGGAAGGGCTTGAAGGACATGACCGGCTCCATCGACTTATTCTTGGGGTCGGTCTCATTGCCATGATAAAACATGCGCTCGAAAGGAGCCGGCGGCAGATAGGGCGCGTGCGGGTCCATATGGCGCAGGAAGAGGAAGAACGGCTGGCGCTTCTTGGCGAGGCGCTCTAGCTCCGGCAGCGCCACTTCATTGAGATTTTCCGCTTTGGGGCTGCGTCCCTCGTTCCAACTGCCCCATCCGGCATAGTCCAGATAATTGTCAAAGCCGCGCGAGCTAGGATTGCCGCTGAAGCCGACGCAGGTGGTGTTGTAGCCTGCTTCGCGCAGGATTTCAGCCAGGGTCGAGACTTCCGGACGCAACGGCCCTTTGTGGCGCAGCGCGACCACTTGGGTCGTAAAGACATCCATGCCAGTGAGCATGGATGCATAGGCGCTTGTCGTGGGGATATGCGCGCTGATGGTGTTTTCAAAGACCGTGCCCTCTTGTGCGAAGCGGTCGATGTGGGGCGTGGTCAGGCGAGGGTAGCCGTATAGGCTCATGTGGTCCCGGCGCAGGGAATCGATCCCAAACAGGACGATATTGGGCAAACGACGGCGACGTCGTGGGCTGGGCATGACAGAACTGCTCCTCCAGGTGCGGTTTGATTCAGGTGAATTGGATAGAAGTGAATGGAAATTGATTTATTTGACGTAGACAACCGTCTCGTTTTCCAGCGATTCAATGGCCGCGGCGAGCACCTTTTGCGCGGCAAGCCCCTCGGCCCCAGAGCCGTCGATCTCGTCGGGCGCAACCCCCTGGCTGACCTGTTCCAGGAACTTGTGGATGCGGTTGCGGAAGGTATCCTCGAAGTCGCGCATCCCGCCAAAGAGCGGGTTAGAAAAGACGCGCTTCTCCATGTCGCCCGCGGGGTAAAGTGTCGCCTCACGATACATGTCCTCGATGACAAAGCGCCCGGCCAACCCCGCGACTTCGCAGCGCTCCATGGGATGACCGCGCTCGATGTCATAGGAGCCGGTCAGGGTTCCGACCGCGCCGTTCTTGAAGCGCATGTTAAAGGTGGCTGTAGACCAGATCTTGCGACCGGGGGCTTTGGTGGCAAAGCATTGGACCGCTTCAATATCGCCGCCAAAATAGCGCATGATATCGACCGTGTGGGGGTGGAGCGCCTTGATCTGGAAGTAAGGCGACGTCTCGCGCGGGTTCTTGATCCACATGCTCATGTTGATAAAGAGCAGGTGGCCGATGCGCCCCTCATCCTGCCAGCGTTTTGCCAAGAGCGCAGCCGGGGTGAAACGGTGGTTCAAGTTGATGCCGTAACACAGCCCCTTTTCTTTGGCTTTGGCGACCATCTGCTCGGCTTCGGCAATGTCGTTGGAGATGGGCTTTTCGCCCAGCACGTGACAGCCGAATTCGAGCGCCTGCATGGTCGGCAGGCAGTGTTCGCTGCCGTACTCATGGCCGCCCGTGGCAACGCTGACCACATCGGGCCGGACTGTCTCCAACATGGTTTGAACGTCGTAGAACGCCTGAACGCCGTGGGTGGCGGCCCCTGCATCGGCGCGCTCCTTGTCCCAATCACAAACGCCCACCAGTTCGGCGAGCGGGTCTTCACGGTAGAGCCGGGCATGGCGGTTGCCAATGGGGCCGAGGCCAATCACGCAGACGCGTAACATGGTGCTATCTCCATTCCGATAATTCTAGTCCGATGATGTCTAGACTGATGTCTAGACAGATGATGTCTAGCAAGTCGGGCTAGTTGGCGGTAACCGCGGCGGGCACGGATTCGGCTTGGCCGGATTCGTGGGAGCGAATGGCCGCTTCGATGATCTCCTGCACGGCAAGCCCTTCGCGGCCGGAGGCTTCGATCTCGCTCGGCTCCACCTCGGCGTGGATCTGCTCCAGCCAGCGGTTGATGCGATTGCTAAAGGTGGCGCTGAAGCCGCTTAAGCCGCCCATGATGCTGTTGCGGATCACGGTCAGTTCTTCGCTGTGGCGAGGATAGAAGGTCAACTCTTCGTAGAGATTATCCAGCACGAAACGTCCCTCTGTCCCCATGACTTCGCAGCGCTCCAGGTTGTGGCGCGGGTTGGTGTCATAAGAGCCGGTAAGATGGCCGACCACGCCGTTGGCAAACTCCAGATTCACCTGCGCGTTGGAATAACAGACGCGACCCGGCGCGCGGTTGACAAACGCATGCACGCGCACCACATCGCCGCAAAAATAGCGCATGATGTCCAGCGAGTGAGGGTGCAGCGCGCGCAGATGGAACCAAGGGGATGTCTCGTTGGGGTTGCCGATCCACATGGTCATGTTGATGAGCAGCAGATGGCCCAAGCGCCCCTCTTCGACCCACTGCTTGGCCTTGGCCGCGGGCGGCACAAAGCGATGGTTGAGATTGATGCCGTAATAGAGTCCCTTTTCGTCTGCTGTCTTGACCATGAGGCGCGCTTTTTCGATCTCGTTGGAGATGGGCTTTTCGCCCAAGACATGCAGCCCGGCCTCGAAGCATTGCATGGTCGGCTCGAAGTGGTCGCCGCCATTCTCAACGCCCGCGGTCGTGATGCTGACCGCATCCAGTTCGACGTTGCGCAGCATCTCCTCGACCGAATAGAAGGCAGGGACACCGTAGCGGGCCGCGGCTTTGTCGGCGCGCTCTGGAATGATATCACAGACAGCAACGAGTTCGCTGAGTGGGTTGGCTTGATAGACCGGCGCATGGGTATTGCCGATGTTCCCCATGCCGATGACACCGACTCGTAACATGTGAATGACACTCCTTTTAATAGGCCTAATAGGCTCTGGCAAGGTTGGCCCGATGACCGGTAACGGATAAAGCTCAGGCGGGTTGGCCTGTGGCTAGCCCAGCCGCGGGCGATTTCTCCACCTCAGGATCATACAGGAAGCATTTGACCTCGCGCCCTTCGACTTCGATGTTGCGCGGAACGCGGCTGCGGCATACGTCCATGACATAGGGACAGCGACTGGCATAGCGACAGCCCTGGCGCGCATATTCATCCGTATCCAGAACAGCCAGGTCAACTTGGGTCGCCCAGACTCGATTCGGGTCGGCCTGGGGAATGGATTCTTTGAGATTTTGCGTGTACGGGTGCAGCGGATTACCTAAAACCTGCTGCACCGGCCCGATTTCGACGATCCAGCCGCGCAGCATGATGGCAATGCGGTCAGCGGAATAGTAGGCTGTGGCGAGATCGTGGGTGATGTAGAGGATGCTGACCCCTTGCTGCTCCTTTAGCTCGCGGAACATGTTGACAATCGACATACGCAGCGAGGCGTCGAGCATGGAAACCGGCTCGTCCGCGACAATGAGCGAGGGCCGCGTGATGAGCGCACGCGCCACTGCGACGCGCTGCGCCTGGCCGCCGGAGAGTTCGTTGGGATAGCGCCCCTTGATCTCTGCTAGCGACAGCCCCACTTGGGTCAGCACGTCGTTAATGTAAGCATCGGCCTGGCCGCGTTTCGCCATTTTGTAATTAAAGACCGTCTCGTACAAGTAATGGTCAATGCGCTTGAGCGGGCTAAAAGCGGCGAAAGGGTCTTGAAAGACCGGCTGCACGTCGCGATAGAACCAGGCGCGCTTTTCACGCACGGAAAGGCCAGTGATATCGCGGCCCTTATACTGCAAGCGACCGGACGACGGCTCGGTCATGCCCAACACCATGTGCGCCAGCGTGGTCTTGCCGCTGCCGCTTTCACCGGCAATCGTGAAGATTTGAGGCTCGTCAGCACGCAGCGCAAAGGTGGCTTCGTCGACGGCGCGAAAGGCTTGGCTTGTAAAGCCCTGCCGAATGGTGAAGATCTTGGTCAAATCCTCAACGCGCAACAGGTCGGCATTAGGCTGTTGCTGCATAAGACACCTCTCTCGACGCTTTTGACTCCTCTGTCACCAAGTGGCAGGCAACGCGATGCCCCGGCGCAAGCGTGATGATCTCCGGGTCAACTGTGCGGCACTTGTCGAACGCATAGGGACAGCGCGGATGGAAACGGCAGCCGCTTGGCGGGTTGTCCAGCGCGGGCGGGCGGCCTGGGATGCTCACGCGTTCCGTGCGGTCGTCCAACTTGGGCAGCGATTGGATCAAGTATTGGGTATAGGGATGCTGCGGGGTCGTTAAGATGGTGCGCGTGTCCGCTTCTTCCACCACCTTTCCCGCGTAGAGCACGGCAATGCGGTCCGCAAGGTTGGCATGAACGCCCAGGTCATGGGTGATCAGCACGAAGGTGCTTCCTTCCCGCGCGCGGATCTCCTTCAGAATCTGGATCACGCCACGCTGGACAATGACATCTAGCGCCGTGGTGGGTTCATCGGCAAAGACGAGTTTGGGCGAGAGAATCGTCGCCAGCGCAATGGTCACCCGTTGGCGCATCCCGCCGGAAAGCTGGTGCGGATAGGCGCGCAGCACCTTCTCCGGCAGGCCCAGTTCGCGCAGGTAGCGCCGTGTCAGTTCGCTGCTCTCGCTCTTGCTCATCTCCTGGTGCGCGGTGATGAAGTCGTGAAAGGTATCGCGGATGCGGCGCACCGGGTTCAAGACGTGCATGGAGCCTTGCGGAATGTAGGAGACCTGCCGCCAGCGCAGATCGCGCAGGCTGTTGCGGTCAACCGACAGCGCGCCAATCTCCGTGCCATCGAAATGATACTTGACTGTGCCGTTGAGAACGGTCAGCGGCGGGCGGTGCGCGCCCAACATCACCCGCAGCAGGGTCGATTTGCCGCACCCCGATTCACCGGCGATGCCAAAAACCTCTCCCTCTTGAATCTGGAGCGAGATGCCGTCGACGGCTTTGACCGTGCGCTGCACGCCATAAGCTTGGGTGATGTAGTAAGCCCGCAGATCGTTGACTTCGACAATGGTCGTCATGCGCTTATCCCTTAACCTCCAAACGTAATAGACGCGAGCGGGGGTCCAAAAAGGTGCTCAAGCTGACCGAGACGAGATAGAAGCCAATGACAACCAGGATCGAAGCGGCAATGGGCGCGGCGATCACCCAGACGCGGTTGGTCAAAAGGGCCTGATAGTAGTTGCCCCAATAGATCATTGTGCCGATGCTCTGCGAATTCAAGTCGCTCAACCCCAGGACAGCCAGCGTCACCTCAAAACCAATTGCGAATAGAAAGCCGCTGACCACATCGGCCAGCAAGAAGGGAATGAGAAACGGCAGATGCTCCTGCGTGACGATCTTAAAGGTGTTCATGCCCGCAAAGACGCCGGTGTGGGTGAACTCACGCTCACGCAGGCTCAGAATCTGGGCGCGGTAGCGTTTGGAGGGATAAGCCCAGTCGAGCAGCCCCAACAACACCCCCAACGCCAAAAGCGTCATCCTGCCGCGCATGATCGAGGCAATGAGGATGACAAGCGGCAGCCGCGGGATGACGATAAAGCTGTCGACTACCGAGGAGAGCGTGCGGTCGACGGGGCCGCCGAGATAGCCGGAGATCATGCCCAGCAAGACGCCGATGCTGCGCCCGATCAGCACGGCAACACCCGCCACGATCAGCGTATTGCGCACGCCATAGGTCAGCATCCAGAACACATCCTGGCCGGTCGAGGTCGTGCCCAGGGGGTATTCGAGGGAAGGCGGCCGATTGGTCGGCACCGCGCGGCGGTCATCCGGGGCATAAGGCGAGAAGAAGGAGAGGATGACCAGAATCGCCACCAGGAGCAAGATCGACGAACCGATCCGAAAGGACGGGCTAAAGCGAAATAGATCTCGTAAGATTGCCATGACATACCTTCTGCCTAAAAATCAAGGCGCAGCCATGCGCGTGCCAGATGCGACTCGACGCTAATGGTAGCGCACGCGCGGGTCCACAAGCGGATAGATCAGATCCACAATCAAGGAAGCTGTGGCGATGCCGACGATGGAGAGCAGCGTCACCCCCATGATCATATTGTAGTCCGCCGAGATGATCGCATTGTAGAGCGCGCTGCCGATCCCCGGATAGCCGAAGACGACTTCCGTAATCAGCGCGCCCTCGAAGATGGCGCCGAGCGACAGCCCCAAATCTGTCACTTGGGGCAGCATGGTATTGCGCACCAGATACGAAAAAATGATCTTATATTTGGGCAGCGCGGCCAGTTCCGCGTACTGCACATAGTCGCTGCTGACCTCGGTCGATGCCAGCGCCTTGGACATGATAAAGCGAAACGCGGTGCCGCCGATGATAATCGACAGCGCAGGCAGGAAGCTGTGCCGCGCAATGCTGCTGATGTAAGACCAGGAGAAACTCGGCGTGCCGCTGGCCCCGCCGACCAATGGGAAGATCGGGAAATAGTAGGTAAGCAGCATCAGCAACACAAATGCCAGAATATAATAAGGGATCGGGTACACGCTGATCAACGTGTTTTCGATGGTGTTCGACCACCAACGGTTGGGGTAGTAACCCGCCAACGACCCCAAGATCAAGCCCAGCAGCCAGGCGATAATGACCGACATGCCGAGCAGCCCCACCGTCCACGGAATAGCCGTGCGTATGATGGCGTTGACGCTCATGGGAAACGACGTGAACGAAGGCCCAAGGTCGCCGCGCAGCACGCGCCCCCAGAAGGTGAGATATTGATCCCAAATCGAGCCTTCCAACCCGTAAAGATCGAGCAGGGAGGCGCGCAGGGCTACTGTTGCCTCTGGGCTAAGGGTTTGGAAGGCAGTCAGGCGGCCAAGCGCCTGGTCTACCGGGTTGACCGGCGAGAGGCGCGGCACGAGAAAGGTGATGGTGACGCCGACAAAGATGACAATGAACCACTGTAAGAGTCGAGGAAGAATGTATCCTTTGAGCAGGGTCACGATGACTGACCTCTTCTTATCCTACGCCTGCCTACCCCCGTGCCCAGCCCATACGGACTGGACACGGGACGAAAGACAAGACGAACAATGACGCTGCCGCTAGGCGCGCAGCCGGTACAACATCAACGGTCTACTGCACAGGCTCCAAGCTCTGAAAGGCGAACTTGCCGCCGTGGAACCAGTAGAGCGGCATGTATTCCGGATTCTCTGAAGTGGGGAAGCCGGTCCAATAGCGCTCATCCCAAGTGACGAACTTCTTGAAGGAGATGGTCGTGATGTAGTACATCTCCTCGGTCCAGTGCTGGAGGAATTCGCGCACGATCTCGTAGTTCTCTTCGCTGTCCGGCTCAACCGCGGCCATCGCGTCGAGGAACTCGCCAACCGCAGGGTCGTTGATGCGCGCCAGGTTCGAGCCACCCAAGGAGCGATAGTCCTCACCATTGGCAACATAGAATTCGGGGTGGAGGCCCCGGATTTCGGGCCAAGCGTCGCCGGAGGCCAAAGCGAAGCTCGTCCACGGGGTGCTCACGTCGTACTGGCCGACGAAGTTGTTCTGCTCCCAGACGCTGCGCTCTAGGCTCAATAGATTGACTTCGATGCCGAAATCAGCCCACATGTCCGCGGCCGCGGTCGCCATGCGGAACGCGTCGTTCTCATCGGGCGGCGACTGCAAGTCCATGACCCAACGCTCGCCATCCGGCTTGAGCCAGTTTCCACTGCCGTCACGCGTGAACCCATTCTTGAGCAGCAGTTTTTCGGCTGCTTCGGGGTCATAGCGCCACCAGCCGGTGCCGAACACTTCGCGCGGGGTTCCGGGAACCTCATAGCCCTGCTCTTCGGCCCAAGCAGCGATCTGGTCGGGCACGGTGGGGTCATAGGGCTTGTACATTTCGCCGGGCGCAACCTCGATCTCCAGATTTTGCAGCCACTCCTCCATCGGGTCCAGATAAAGCCGGGTCAGGCTCGCGGTGGGCGGAATCGGCATCGTGGTGACCTTGGCAACGCCGCCGATGTATTCGGTCTGCAACTCGACAATGTTCAGCGAGAGCGCCAGCGCCCAGCGCACATCCTTGTTGGCATAGATGGGATCGCTCTCACCGTTCAAAACGAATTGGCGCGTGCTGACCTCATTGGGATAGGCCCAGGGGAAGTCTGTATACCAAGAGCGGGCAGTGGGGGTCGTGCTGAGAACAGTCTCAAACGCCTCAAAGTCCACGTCAAAGAAGACATCCAACTCGCCGCGCGACATGGCAATCGCCTTGCGTGTGCTGTCACCATAGAAGATCGTCAGCACATATTTAGGGCCGGGATTGCCGACGATCATGCCTGCGGGCGTGCGCTCCCAATCTTCGCGGCGTTCCCACAATTCCCAGAAGCCGTTCGGGTCCGATTCAATCGGCAGCCAGCCGCCCAACACGACCGGCGGGTTGAAGGTGTAGGTCACCGGATCGTCAACGGTTTCAAAGATATGCTTGGGCATGATGTAGACGCCGTTCCAGCGCGTCTCGAACATGCTGTGAAAACGTGGGTTCGGCTCGCTCAGGTTGAACTGCACGCTGTAGTCGCCGGTCTTTTCGACAGATTCGAGGAACTGGTTGAATTGGGCCGACCAGCCATTGGCCGAAAGCTCGGTGTTCTCCTTGAGCAATTCCACCGTATAGACCACGTCATCTGCCGTGAATTCGACCCCATCACTCCAGTAGACGCCTTCACGCAGATCGACATTCATCTGGGTGTAGTCGTCGTTATAGATCGGGTCGGAGATGGCAAGGCCATCGAGCCGTTCGCCGGTCTCCTGATCGCGATACCAAAAGGTCTCGGACATGAGCGCGTGGCGATGGGGGTTGTGCGGCCCGTTGACCCAAAGGTTGTAGTTATCGATCACACTGTAGCGGAAGATCTGGTCGGCGACGAACAACTCCGCTCGCGGGACATCGACGGGTAGTTGGGATTCGCCCGCGGGAACAGGCTGCGCGCCAGCGCCAGCAGCGGGGCCGGCGCCGCCTGCACCCGCAGCCGGACCGGCGGGTGCGCCTGCCGGTCCCTGGGACGTGGTCGCCGGTGCATTGCAGGCCGCGAGCAGAAGCCCCAACGACAGCAGGAGAGCGAGTACCACGGATTGTTTTTTCATGACGTTCCTCCTTAGGAAATCCGAATCAATATCCGAATCAATGAGGATGAGGTGGGGCAACAAGGTTTCGTAATCGGCGATTCGCTTCACCTCCCTAAATATCCGTGAATAGGGGAGCGGAACAATAGAACCTATCAAAAACACGGGCAGTTGCCGCCTGCAGCCAGGCATGACGCGCGGTGGCGCACAAACGACAAGCCCCAAATGGGTGAACGGACGCCCATCCAAGGGAGCATGAGCGGCATGACAGAGCCGGCCATGTGCCGGTGGCATGTCGACACGTGAATGGACGCCGCACGTGATAGGCAGCGATTAAAAGTCGAGACGGGCGTTGCGAACCCCCTGGGAGTTTGGGAACTGCCAGGAGGTTGCCTGCCCTCTCAATCATGAAAGTGAAGATGTACTCACATCAGCCGGTGGCTGTGCAGGGAGCAATGAGTACAAAACGGGCGACGGTCGTATGGACGGTTCAAGGGACGACCGTTATGCAATCAACGCGACGATAATGCAGATGCGCGAATGGAATAGGGATTGTGGCGCAAGCGTAACACCACAGAACAGCGCGGTCAAGCGACCTTATTCAAAGGCACAGGTACAAAGGCACCGAACAAGACACTGGAACAAAGGGAAAGCCTTATTTAAACAATTGACGGGAGCTTGGCCGACTGTCCGGGGAGAGCGCAAGCCAATCAAAATCGATCAGGTTACGGTTTACTTACGAATGACGAAATCCTAGCATAGCAAACGAACCACGTCAACCACGCACATTTCGCCGCTAGCCCGTGCGCAGCCCCAACGTGTCGATGAGTTTGCCGAGCCGTCCGCGCGAATAGGCCAGCCCATGATAGACAGACAAAGCCGCACCGGCCCAACCAATGTAGATACCCGGCTTGCGCAGCAGCCGCGCCAGCCAGAAAACACGATGGCTCCAAGCAGAAATCTGATGGCGCATCCGATAGATGAGCTTGCGCCGGAAGGGTTGGGTGCGCGCATCGGGCGAGACGCGCTTGCGCGGCTGAATGCCTGCGCGCCGCCAGCTAAGTCGATAAGCCAACCCCTCCCGCCGCTGCCGGAACCCCGCGGCCTGTGTCTGCTCGATAAACGCCTGATCGACCGGCTCCAGGGCCAGGCGGCCTGCTTGGATCGCGCTTTCGACCATCTTCTGCAGCAGGGGTGAGCGCACGATGACCACATTGGTTCCACGACCGTCCGCGGCGTAAGGCTCGGCCCAGGCGTCGCCAAAACTGATGTCAGCCGTCTCTGCCACCACATCGTCACAGAAATTGCACGCTGAATTTTGGAAGAAACCGGCCCCCCAGTCGCCATCAACCAAGTGCCACCAATCTTTCCACACCGTCCGGCCATCGCGCAGGGTCAGGTGGGCTGTGTACCAGTTGGCCGGGCGGTTGGGGTCTTTGAGCCGATAGTCGACGCGCACAACCTCCTCCACCGGCACACCCAACTGCCAGGCAAAGCTTTCCACCAAGCGCGCGCTTTTCATGTGTCCACAAAAAAGCCCTAGCGTAAACACAACGCGCTCGCGCAGCACAGCATCTTCCGCGCACAACAGGTGGATCGCCTTGATAAAACAGGGAACGCCGACGACCGCATAGCGGCCCGGCGTGTTGTGGATCGCCCTGATCACGTCCGAAAGTTCAACAGGATAGTAGCGAGACTTTGCACCAGCACGCACCTCGGCCTCTGTGGTCGAAATGCGATAGTGAAAGAAGCGGCCCTCTTGCTGCGGATCATGCGCGGCAACCACGTGGGCCACACCATCCACCAAGCCCTGGCGTAGCAACTCGGTCGCCACCCAACTGACCATGCCCCCGGAACTCCCCCACTCACGGAAATTCTCCTCCGCAACATAGCCGACATAGGCGCTCTCGAAGCGTCCGATAAGCGGGTCATGCTGTGGCGCGTTTGGGAAGCGTGCCGCGGCCAGTTCATCCTCGTTCATGGCCGCGGGTGAAAAGGGGCAGGTGTGCGCGAACTGCGCGGAAGGCGTACGCAGCCATTCGTGCGCAGCAGATGGCTTGTACTGCCCGTATGGATCAAGTTCCATCCGCGCCCCCGGCGCATTGGCCTGGGCCACGCAAGCGCCGCAGCCAATACACAAGCCGGAGCGGATAATTGCCTGGGGACTGACAAGAGGCTGCTGCTCGAATCTAGACATTGCGCTCGCCAAGCACCTGATCAAGATAGACATTCGAGCGCTGCCGCTGCACGGCGATCCGTTCCAAGATTTGGGGGTCCAGGAGGCTGCTCAAAGCGCCGTCATAGGCAGACGGCGGCGTCTCCGGCGCCATGAGGTGTCTCTCTCCACCGACCAGCGCCATGAGATCCGACACCTTGTTAGAGCGGTAGTCAGACAGTTCGCAGACAAAGGGCTTGGCGTTGAGCAGAGAAAAGACACAACCATGAAAGAAGTTGGTTACCACGGCTTGAGCATGGGCCATAAAGTGGGCAAACTCCTCCGGCCCTGCTGTAATCCACTGCTCGTCAGCCCAGTCGTTACGATAGCCGATGCTCACCAGCCGGAAGCCCTGCCCATGCGCCCAGCGCTGCACCTCTCGGCAGAACCATTGCGAGAAATTGTGCCCATAAACGGCCACATACGCGGGCCGCGAGGCTTGCTGCCCGTCTTGAAGCTGGGGAGGGAATTGGAGGCACGGATCGAGCACCAACTCCGGGTCAAGGCCAAGCGCGTCGTTGATGATCATCCGTGAGTTCTCATCACGCACAGAGATCAGGTCAAACGCGGCCAGCCGCTCCGCCCAGGCCGGTTCAAGCTTATCCGCTGCCGGATAATTGCCAAAGCTAGCGGCATACGAGGCCAGCCGCTGCGCCCGAATCCCGCCGCCGTAGAAAAGTGGATAGCCGCCATACCAGGGATGGCGCAGATTCCACACCTCATCGCTGCCGACGATCACCAAATCGTAGCTGTCCATATCGACCGGACATTCGAGCGTGAAATGAGGCGAGCCGGGCAGCTCGGCGAAGGCGCGGAAGAACTTCAACATCTTGCGCGTATAGAGCGGATAATCCGACTTGGGGGTAGGTGTGGGCAGCACAGGCTCAAGCGCACACAGCCATTCGGCCCGGTTCACCCGGCTGGAAACATGTTCCAGCAGCACGGCATCATGGCCGCGGGCGCGCAGCGCCTCCACCAGACAGCGCGCTTGCCAATAGGAGCCATAGTTAATACAGCGGTGAAACGTCAAGACGCCGATCTTCTGTTGCGAATTCACTGTGCCCCTTGTCCCGCCTCTGATACCGCCCCCCTCGGGTCGACGGCAAACTTCACGCGCAGCGCACCTTACCCGCCACAGCCATTGCCGGCTGTTGCCCTCCACAGCCATCACCGGCGGCATAGGCACGTGATAGACACATGCGGGCCTGGCAGCGTAAACAGCGACGTCTAGCGACAGATTGGCGCATTTTTATGTGGATATCTGCAAGATTGTGACACGGAAATAGAAATTCCGCCCGGCATTGTACTCATCCTACCTATACAGGAGATAGAAACAGGAGTACAGTTGCGCCAATTACCAATGCCCTCGACAAATCGGCGCGGCTCTCACGGCATGGACACGAAAGGATACTGGATGAAGCGTCTACCCACTTCTACGCGCGCTAGCCTTGAACACACAAGCCTTCAGGGGGAGATCGCCGCGTTCGGCCACTGGTTCCACAACTTGCACCTGCCGGACGGCACCCAAACCGCACCCGATCACCCCCTGGGCGACTTCCCTTCCTACAAATGGGAACATCTATCCGGCCACATCCCACAAGACTTGCGCGGTTGGAAGGTGCTGGACATAGGCTGCAATGCCGGGTTCTACAGCTTTGAGCTAGCCAAGCGCGGGGCAAACGTCACCGCTATTGACGCCGACGCACACTACCTGGCGCAGGCAAAGTGGGCTGTGCGCCTCTATGGGCTGGAAGATCGCATCACCTTTCGCCGCATGCAGGTCTACGACTTGGCCCATGTGGATGAGATATTTGACCTGGTGCTCTTCATGGGTGTCTTTTACCACCTGCGCTATCCAACGCTGGCATTGGACATTGTGGCCCAACGCGTCAAGCGCATGATGATTTTTCAAACGTTAATGCTGTCGGGGCAAGAACCCTTTGACCTGCCCGACACGCTCGACTTCAGCACGCGGGATGCCATGCGCCAGCCCGGTTGGCCCAAGATGGCCTTCATCGAAGGCCGGTTCGCAGGCGATCCGACCAACTGGTGGGTTCCCAATCACGCCTGCATCGAGGCCATGCTGCGCGCCAGCGGCATGAAAGTGACCCAGGCGCTCGGCCATGAGATCTATCTTTGCGCGCCCGCTCCGGAGCATCCTTCCGCGGTGAGCACCTGGAATGCAGAAGAACTCCGCTCCGCGACCGGCGCAAACGGGCACAAAGATAAAGGTGAGCTATGATCACGGCGATTAAGTTTTGGAATGAGCCAAACAACAAGTCTCACTGGGACAACGAATGGGATCCCGAATGGAAAGATTTCAGCGAAATGGTCATTTTGGCCGCCCAGCGGGTACGCGCGCTCGCGCCTGACCTGACACTTGTATTAGGCGGCATCTCGCCCATCGATCCAACCTTTATTGAACTCCTGGGCAGCCACGGCGTGCTCGATTGCATGGACGCGGTAGCCGTCCACGGCTTCCCCCTCGACTGGAACCATTGGCAGATCAACGAATGGCCCAAGAAGATCGACGAGATCAAAGCAGTCACCAACTTGCCCGTCTGGGTGACGGAGGTAGGCGCTTCGACGTTTGGCGCGGACGAGATCCAGGTCTTTGGCATGCAGCGCACAACAGAACTGCTCCTGCCAATTGTCGACAACATCTTCTGGTACAGCTTGCTCGATCTGCCCCCCACCTGGGAGGCGACCACGCGCCACAAGGAGAGCGAAGGCAGCAGCTATTATCGCCACTTCTACATGGGCATGATCCGTGCCGATGGCACACCCAAGCCATCGATTGAGCACTTCAATCCCCAAATGGGGATCTGCCAGTGGTTCCACTACGAAGATCACCGGCTCGACTTTGCCGTTGAATGGCTGCGCAAGCTCGGCGTCAAGAAACTGCGCACCGGCATTAGCTGGGCCGATTGGCACCGGCCCAACGCGTCCGAATGGTTTGATCGCCAGATGGATGCTCTGGACGACTTTGATGTCACCATCACCTTCTGCTTTACCCCTCCCTCGCGCGGGAAATGGGAACATTACACAAGCCCGCCCGTAGACAACGCAGAATTTTCCTACTTTGCCGAAGACGTGATCCGGCGTTATGTGCTGAATGAACGGTAGCTGATTTGACCACCTTCATCCTGATCCGCCATGCCGTCCACACCCTCGCCGAGGGCACGCTGGCCGGGCGGCTGCCGGGTGTGCATCTGAGCGCACAGGGGGCGCAGCAGGCCCAGCGGCTCGCGCAGCGGCTGGCGAATCTGCCCATCAGGGCGATCTACAGCAGCCCGCTGGAGCGCACACGCCAAACCGCCGCGCCGCTGGCAGCACAGTTTGACCTGCCCGTGCAGATCGACGACGCCTTTGGCGAAATCGAGTTTGGCGAGTGGGCGGGAAAGCGCTTTGACGATCTGGCGGGCGACCCGCGCTGGAACGAGTGGAACAGCTTCCGCAGCAGTTCGCCCCTGCCCCATGGCGGCCTGATGCTGGAGATCCAACTGCGCGCGGTGGCCGCGCTACAAAGGTTGTGTCAGGCGCATCCGGATCAGATGGTGGCGGTCGTCAGCCACAGTGACGTGATCAAAGCAGCCGTCGCCCACTATCTCGGCGTACACTTGGATCTGTTCCAGCGCATCGAAATCAGCCCCGCGTCGGTGAGCATGGTCGCGGTCTACGGCTGGGGCGCGCGCGTGCTGCGGATCAACGACACCGGCGACTTGACCGCGCCGGAATAGCCACCGCGCGACAGCGCGGCAGGCGTTAAGGACGGTGCGATGCTCGTCTATGGTGACCATCAATTCCAGGCAAGGCTGCAAACGTTGCGCGGTCGCCTGGCCGCGCTCGTTGCGGACGCGCTGGCGAACCCAAGCGATCTCGACCGGCTGCGGACGCTGCTTATCCTGTGTGGACAGGTCGAGCAGGGCGTGCATGACACGCTGGCCCATGCCTGCCCGCCCGATGCAGCCGCGCCTTTGGTTGCCCACTTTCACCAGGCAACAGCCTTTGCCGCCGAGGCGTTTTACAACCTGGCCTGGCAGCAGCCCATTGGCTTGCCCGCGCCGGTGGTCGCAGCAAACAGCGCGCTGCACAAACTCCAGCATACGCTCAAACAGCTTGACCAAGCGCCGGACCTTCTGCTCACGGTCAACGTGCCCGAAGGGTTCAGCCTCTATGCCCTTTACCCCGAGCAATATCTCGTCGCGACGGCGCGCTGGCTGGCGCAGCACGCTTCGCAGCGAACGCAGGGCGCGGTGGTCGTGGGCATCCGCAGCATTGGCACGACCCTGGCCGCGGTGGTCAGCACGGTTTTGCGCGCAGCCGGTTGGCAGGTGCACTCCTTCACCGTGCGCCCAGCCGGCCATCCCTACAGCCGTCAGGTCGAATTGGCCGGAGTACAGATCAATCCCGCGGCCCTGGGCCTAATCGTCGACGAAGGGCCGGGCATTTCCGGCTCATCCATGGCGGCCACAGCCGATGCCCTAGTCGCCGCGGGGCTGCCACGCGAGCAGTTGGCCTTCCTGCCCGGCCATGCGAATGATCCAGGCGGCGCGGGCAGCCCAGCCGTACAAGCGTGGTGGCAGGCTGCGCCGCGCTACGTGGCAGACGCCAACGCGCTCACCTTTAACGGGCTGCCTCTGCAAGATGCGCTTGCGGCCACGCTGCCGGAGCCGGTCATCCAAATCGAGGATTTGAGCAGCGGTCAGTGGCGGCGCTGTGGCTACCCCAACGCGGACGCATGGCCTGCTTCATGTACTGCGTTCGAGCGCATCAAATACCGCTACACACTGCCAAGCGGCAGAAAGGTGCTGTTCAAGTTTCTGGGGCTTGCCAGTGCGTCACCCGCGCTGACCAGCACAGCACAAGAGGCCGCACGCTTGTTGGCTGGCCGCGCGGCAGCAGGGCTTGGCGCACGTGTACTGGGCGCCGCATATGGCTTTGTCGCGACAGAGTGGATCGAAGGGGTTCCGCTTGATCTTGCCCGATTCACACCCGATCAGGCCGACCGTGCAGTTGATCAACTGGGCGGCTACATCGCGCAGGTCGCCGGGCCTGCGCTGTCAGAGGGGCAAGCACGCCAAGCCATCGAGCGGCTGACGCAGATGCTCGACGTGAACACGCGTGAAGCCTTGGGCGACCGGGCGGCCAAGCAGATACAACGCTACGTCGTTGCAGCCGCGGCTTGTCCCAGCACCTACGGCGACGGACACATGCAGCCCCATGAGTGGATTTCCACCGACGATGGGCGGCTCTGCAAAGTGGACAGCATCGGCCATGACGCTGACCATACCCTGATCGGCCCCCAGCCGGTCGCCTGGGATCTTGCTGGGGCGATTGTCGAGTGGCGGCTGGACCAGCCCAGCGCGGCACGGCTCCTGCGTGCCTACCGCGCCGCGGGCGGCACAGCCATCGACGCCGAGCGCCTGGCCTTCTATCGGGCGGCCTACCTGGCTTTTCGGCTTGGACAGTGTACGCTGGCCGCCCAAGTGCATGATCCCAATGAGCGGGATCGGCTGTTGGCCGCCGCGGCGATCTACCGGCAGCAATTGGCTGCGCTGGTCGGCTGATCTGGGTGCGCGGGGTCACTCCCTATTGGAGAGCAGACCGCGGGGCTGAACCGGCAGCCCTTCGGCGTACAAGTGGGAGACATCGCCCACCCCCAAACAGCGCGGCACAGCCCATTGCGGCGAGCGCTCGTCAAACAAAACAGTGGTGACAGAACTGGGAGCCAGCCAAAAGCCCGACCAGAACAATGAGACAGGGATCTCCAGCAAGTGAGCGAGCCAGGTCAGACCAAGCCCATTGTGACAAAAGACCGCAATGCGGTGACGGTTGGGCTGCACACAACGATACAGACCCCCCGCGCGCTGGTAGCCATGCACACTGAGAAAGCTGTCCGAGTGCTGCCGGAGCATGTGGAATTTCTCGCGAAAGCGGGGATCGTCTAACGGCGTGGTCAAATGCCACGTGTCGTGCGTCGGCAGTTCGCTTGCACCGCGAATGACTTCCCCAGCAAGGTCAAAGGCAAAAGTGGCGCGCCATTTCTCATCGATCCGCAGATCGGTGAGTTCCGTCGCCCAGTCCAGAATCTGCGGCGTGATCCCCAGCGCGTCAGCCGTGTACTGCATGGTTTCGACCGCGCGCGGCAGAGGCGAAGAATAGATGAAGTCCAGCCCCTGGCGCGCCAACCGCTTGGCAAGGGCTTGGGCTTCCAGATGCCCGTCCGGCGTAATGGTATTCCCCGCATAATCAGGGTCGGCGTGACGGATAATATACAGACGCATCGGATCGTGGCTCCAACACCAAGTGGCCTCAACAGCAGGGATTTAGACCGTCCAAGAAACAGGCAGCAGCAAAGATACTCTCATCGCGGGGCAGGGCGAAATCACTATTTTCGAAGACGCCCATGCGATTCCTCTAGCGGAGGAGTCTCATCTAACAGAGGAGGCCACGTGCTTGCGCCAACACAGCGTCCATCATGTCCGGCGTCAGGCGGCCTGTATTGGTGTTCTGCAGGCTGGGGTGATAGCAGCCGAGCAAGTGGTACACCCGCCCAGTCCCTGGCGAAGCCTCCTGCTCTAGGTTGGCTCCGCTACCAGCGTTCGCCAGGTCCAGCACGTAATGTGCGCCGTGGCCGAACTTGAGCCGGGGCATGTCGTGTCCTTGCTCGCGCAGCACGCGCAAGGTCTGCTCAAAGGCAATGCCGCCCAGACAGAGGATCACTTGCACGTTGGGCAATAGGGCCAGTTGGCGGCCCATAAACGGGCGACAGGTGTTTAACTCCTCGGCAGTAGGCCGGTTCTGCGGCGGCACACAGCGCAGCGGCGCGGTGATGAAGCAGTCGTCCAGACGCAGACCGTCGTCGCGGTGCTCGGAAGTGGGTTGGTTGGCAAAACCGGCGCGGTACAGCGCCCCATAGAGAAACACGCCGGAGCCGTCGCCTGTGAAGGAGCGTCCGGTGCGGTTGGCGCCATGCGCGCCAGGGGCCAGCCCGACCAGCAGCAGCCTGGCCGCTGGGTCGCCAAAGCCGGGCACAGGCTTCCCCCAGTACTCCCAATCTTGATAGGCGCGGCGTTTCTTGCGCGCCACCTCCTCGCGCCATTCGACCAGACGCGGGCAGGCGCGACAGGCGATGATCTCTTCATGCAGCGCGTCCAAAGCCGACGACATAGCGGAAACTCCTTTAATAGCATCACTTCCTACTTCACAATCAGCAGCGTTGGCATACCGCTCTTCTGAATTGTACCTGAAGTAAGCCAGTTGTTGGATACCTGCTGCAGAGTCAAACCGCATCAAGCCGCCCGCCAAAGCCCTATCATGCCTAGCTGACAGCCGGTATCTTGCAGGCGCAATGTATCCACTGCGGCTTGCTTGACAGAACACAACAACCTGGATACCCTAGTCCAATCCACTATATCTTTTTCTATACCCTCCCAGCGGCGCACCAGCGAGCAGATTGGACCATAAGGCCCCAGCCTACGATTGGGGCAGGCGCGCTTTGCCAAAACAGAGCAATTTCGCGTTGGATTGCCGTTTTGGAAATATCCTTTCCAACTGCGCGCTATCTTGAAGATAGACGCCTATGGGCTGGGCGCTGCCAGAGCAGCTGGGGCGACACCCCCGGTTCGCCTCAGTTGCTACCTGTCTGGTCGTGGGCGTCCATCGTTCTCTCTATTCATGCCGTACTGGCATGGATCAGATAAGGCTGCGCCAGCACGTTGCGCTTACTTGATGATTGAGGAGCATGTTGTATGCCTCGCACCACTGAACTATCCAAGTCCCAGGCGAAGGAACGGACATGGCTGACCGTCAAACGCTACATTGACGGCGTGACCGAGAACGAGATCAGCCAATTCACCGGCATCCAGCGCCGCACACTCCACAACTATCTCAAAGAGCTAGAGGATGAAGGCTATATTGCCAAGGAAGGCAAGCTTTGGTTCCCGCTGGACTATGAGGAGACACGCCTGCGCGCCCTGACGCTGACGCCCGAGGAAGCCTATTCCCTCTATCTGGGCTGCAGACTTTTGGTCAAGCAGCAGGACAAACGCAACGAACCGGCACAAGCCGCGCTGCTCAAGCTAGCCGAAGCACTCACAACCGACGCCCAGGTAGGCCGCGAGATCGCGCAGGCGGCCGCGGAACTGGCCCAGCGACCGGATCAGCCGGGCTACCGTTCCCTCTTTGAGACGATTGTGCGCGGCTACATTCACCGCCGCCGCGTGGCGATCCGCTACCGCCCCCTGCGCGGCCGCGCCTTTGCAACCACGATTGCCCCCTATCTGTTGGAACCTTCGGCGGTTGGCTATGCCACCTATGTGATCGGCCACAGCAGCGCGCCCGATGCCTTGCGCGCGTACAAGATGGAGCGCATTGAAGAGGCGGAGCTAACGCGCGAGCGCTTTACCGTGCCGCCGGATTTCCCCGGCTTGACGATCCTGCGCGACGCCTGGTCGATCATCATGGGCGCGGCGGATGTCGAGGTCATCCTGCGCTTTAGTCCGCATGTGCGCCAGCGGGTATTGGAAACGCAATGGCATCCTTCGCAACAGGTGGAGGACGACCCAGAGCAGCCGGGCTATCTGCGCCTGACGGTGCATGTGGCCGACACCATGGACATGCTGCCCTGGATACGCAGTTGGGGACACGATGTGGAAGTCCTTGCGCCCACCGACCTGCGCGAGACGCTCATGGGCCAAGCGCGACGCATGGCCCTGCAATACGGCTGGCATGTGACGCTTTCGGCTGCACCGGAACAATCTTCCACACTCGACGACTTCTATTTCTACGACGACTAAAACCAAATCAGAGAGGAATCCCCCAATGCCTGCCTATGCTTATCAAGCGCGCGTCAAACGGCTCCTACATGCTGGCCGTTCCGTGATCCTGCAAGCGCCAACGGGAGCAGGAAAAACGCGCGCCGCCCTCGACCCCTTTATTGAAGGGTTCTTCGACCAACAGGCCGACCAATTTCCGCGCAAGTGTATCTACTCCGTGCCCATGCGGGTACTGGCAAACCAGTTTTCCCAGGAGTATGCCGACCTGGCCGCAAGGTACGCGCGGCGATTTGATCGACGGATCGACGTGCGCATTCAGACCGGAGAGTCTTCGTGTGACCCCCAGTTTGAAGCCAATTTGATCTTTGCCACCATTGACCAGAGCCTGAGCAGCGCCCTGGGCGTGCCCTACAGCGTCGGTGGGCGCAAAGCCAACCTCAACGCGGGCGCAGTCTAT